>CAMVLW010000017.1 GCA_947168445.1 uncultured Clostridia bacterium | reverse complement strand
TGCTTGTGGCGTATGCGCGTGCGGCGGCAAGACTGAACGCGGAGGGCTGCACCGGAGCAAAGACGGTGTTTGACATTGCGCCCGCTTATCTGAGCGCACAGTCCGCCGAAGAACTGAGAGCACACCTGCTTTAAGGCAACACCGCACAATTTACGGCGCACGCCTTGCTTGAATATTGTTCCGTCATGTTGCCCAAAAAAGTCTCGGCAAGGCGTCAGCCTTACCTCGATTTTTTGTCCAACCTGACGAAAAATCTTACTTCGCAATCCGCACACCTAAATTATGCGGTATTGCCTTAATTCTGGTTATGAGCGGAACTTCCGCTTAGGATAAAAATAATGAAAGGAGAATGTCACCATGAAATATATGTGTGAGCCCTGCGGCTACATTTACGATCCCGCAGAGGGCGATCCCGACAGCGGTATCGCTCCCGGCACCGCGTTCGAGGATCTTCCCGACGACTGGTGCTGCCCCGTTTGCGGCGTAGGCAAAGAAGACTTCGTCCCCTATGAGGACTAAGCAGCGTGACGCTGCACCCGGCGCGCCTATTGAAAGGTCGGTTTTATTCATAAGTCGGTCTTACAGCGCAATCTAAACTTCATAAAAAACGAAAGCAGTAACGGATAGTTTCCCTTCCGTTACTGCTTTTTTTCGGTAATGTTGCGGGCGAGCAATGCGCCCCCTACATCTTATAAATCCACTCACCACTTACAAGAAAGTATGCTCGTTTCTTGCGATAACGTCAAGCTGCTGCTCACGGGTGAGATCAATAAACTTGACCGCATAGCCGGACACGCGGATGGTGAAGTTTGCGTATTCGGGCTTTTCGGGGTGCTCCATGCAGTCCTTGAGTTTATCGACGCCGAACACGTTTACATTCAGATGGTGAGCGCCCTGGTCAAAATAACCGTCGAGAATATGCCAGAGGTTGTCCACTCTCTCCTGCTCGCTGTGACCGAGTGCGTTGGGGCTGATGGTCTGGGTGTTGGAAATGCCGTCAAGCGCGAATTCATAGGGCAGCTTGGCAACGGAATTGAGCGAGGCAAGCAAGCCGTTTTTCTCCGCGCCGTAGGCGGGATTCGCACCGGGAGCAAAGGGAGCGCCCGCTTTTCTGCCGTCGGGCGTTGCGCCTGTCGCCTTGCCGTAAACCACGTTGGAGGTGATGGTGAGAATCGAGGTGGTCGGCTCGGAATGGCGGTAGGTGTGGTGCTCTCTGACCTTCTTCATAAAGGCTTTGAGCAGCCAAATGGCGATTTCGTCCGCGCGCTCGTCGTCGTTGCCGTAGCGCGGGAAGTCGCCCTCGATTTCATAATCGACAATCAATCCGCCCTCGTCGCGGATGGGCTTGACCTTGGCATACTTAATCGCGCTGAGTGAATCGACAACGTGCGAGAAGCCCGCGATTCCGGTGGCGAAGGTTCTTCTGGTGTAGGTGTCAATCAGCGCCATCTCCGCTGCTTCGTAGTAATACTTGTCGTGCATGTAATGAATCAGGTTGAGGGTGTTGACATACAACTCCACCAGCCAGCTCATCATGGCGTTAAACTTGTGCATAACCTCGTCGTAATCGAGATATTCCGAAGTAATGGGCGCGATTTCGGGACCGACCTGTTCGCGGGTCTTAACGTCAACGCCGCCGTTGAGGGCGTAAATCAGGCACTTCGCGAGGTTGGCTCTCGCGCCGAAGAACTGAATCTCCTTGCCGGTCTGGGTGGCGGACACGCAGCAGCAAATGCTGTAGTCGTCGCCCCAGACAGGGCGCATAACGCAGTCGTTTTCGTACTGAATGGAAGAGGTGTCAACCGAAATCTTCGCCGCGTACTTTTTGAACGCTTCAGGCAGTCTGGACGACCACAGCACCGTGAGGTTCGGCTCGGGCGCGGGTCCCATGTTTTCGAGAGTGTGCAGGAAACGGAAGTCGTTCTTGGTTACCATGTGTCTGCCGTCCATGCCGATACCCGCCATTTCGAGCGTTACCCACACCGGGTCGCCGGAGAACAGCTCGTTGTAGGACGGAATACGCGCGAATTTTACCATGCGGAATTTGAGCACCAGATGGTCAATCAACTCCTGCGCCTGCTTTTCGGTGAGGGTGCCCTCCTCCAAATCGCGCTGAATATAAATATCGAGGAAGGTGGAAATTCTGCCCACGCTCATTGCGGCGCCGTTTTGGGTTTTAATCGCGGCAAGATAGCCGAAATAGAGCCACTGCACCGCTTCTTTGGCGTTCTTGGCGGGATGGGAAATATCAAAGCCGTAGATTGCCGCCATTTCCTTCATGCCCTTCAAGGCGCGGATTTGCTCGGCGATTTCCTCTCTGAGACGGATGTGCTCCTCGCTCATGTTGATGCCGCCGCAGTAGAACAAATCCTTTTCCTTCATACCGATGAGGTAATCCAAACCATAGAGCGCCACACGGCGGTAGTCGCCGACAATGCGTCCTCTGCCGTAGGTGTCGGGCAAGCCGGTGATGATGTGGCTGTGACGCGCGCGCTTCATTGCGGGCGTATAAGCGTCAAAAACCGCCTGGTTGTGGGTTTTGTGATAGTCGGTGAAAATCTTCACCAAATCGGGGTTGACCTGATAGCCGTAGGTGGAAGCCGCCTGTGTCGCCATTTTAATGCCGCCGTAGGGCATAAACGCGCGCTTTAAGGGCTTGTCGGTCTGCAAGCCGACAATCTGCTCCAAGTCCTTCATGCTTTCGTCAATATAGCCGGGGCCGTAGGAGGTCAGGCTGGAAACCACCTCTGTTTCACATTCCAGCACGCCGCCCTTGGCGCGTTCCTCCTTTTGCAGCTCCTGCAAACGTCCCCAAAGCTTATCGGTCGCCTCGGTGGGGCTTTCCAAAAAGCTTTCGTCGCCGTCGTACATGGTGTAGTTGCTCTGAATGAATTCGCGGACGTTGATGTCCTCTTTCCATTTTCTTCCGGCAAAGCCTCTCCAGGCTTCGTTCCTCACTTCTGCGGGAATTTCTACCTTCATTTTTACTCCTCTTTTCTAAACTTCTATCTCTATGTCTGTTAACCACAAAGTATTTTTTCGGCGTTTTGAATCCGTTCGGGACTCGGCGGCACGGTGTTTTCCAGCGGATAAGCGAGCCCCAGCTCCTTCCACTTGTAAGCGCCGAGCGAGTGATACGGCAGCACCTCCACGCGCTGCACATTTCGAAGCGTGTCCAAAAACGCCCTTGTTTGGCGCAGGTATTCATCGTTGTCGGTGAAGCCCTCCACCAGCACATGTCGAATCCAGACGGGCTTGTTCTGCTCCGACAAATACCGCAGCATGTCGAGAATGTTCCGGTTGCCGTGCCCGGTCAGGCGGCGGTGCTCGTTTTCATCAATATGCTTGATGTCCACCAGCAGCAAATCGGTGACTTGCATCAGCGCGTTGAACCGTGAAAAAAAAGGCTCCTCACGCGAAAACGGCTGACCGCAGGTGTCAACGCAGGTGGAAATGCCGCGCTGCTTTGCCTTTCGGAACAGCTCAACCAGAAAGTCAAGCTGCAAGAGCGGCTCTCCCCCGCTGACGGTAATGCCGCCGTCGCTGCCCCAGTAGGAACGGTAGCGTTCCGCCCGGTCGAGCAGCTCGTCAGCGGTCATCAGCTGATTCGTTTCGCGGCTCCAGGTGTCCGCGTTATGACAATAGCGGCACCGCATGGCGCAGCCCTGCATGAAAATCAAAAACCGAACGCCCGGTCCGTCCACCGAACCGAAGGTTTCAACTGAATGAATGTTGCCCTTCACTTGTGCCTCCGTGCTCTTTCGATACAATATATAGTGGTTATTTTTAACGACTAACCCCATTATACTCAAAAAAAGCCGCCGGGTAAAGTCCGGCGGGGTAGATTTTTTTGAAAAAGCCAAAATTCGGAGAAAGTGATATATTCTCTTTGAAATCTACTTGTTTTTTGTGAATTCATCTTTATGCGCTTCGTCATACACACGGCAGGGCGTGTGCAAATCGAGATAGGTAATCTCGTGGTGCGGCACGCGCTTTTCCTCGGGCGGCGGGGTCATATAATCACCGAACACCAGCTCCAAATATTCCTTGTAGCCGGACGCAACCGGCAGCTCGATTCCCTCAAAGGTCACGTGGTCAACGCCGTCGTAAATATGCTTGGGATAGCGGATTTTCATCCAGTGCGGACCGGAGCACAGCTCGGTAACGTATTGATTTTCTTCGAGTTTATAGCGCGACATGTGCCGCTCGCCCATGCGCCAAAGCTTTTCGCGGATTTTTTTCCCGCGGAAAATGCCGAGCAGCAGACGGCTGCCGAAGGCAATCAGCCCGCCGTGGTTTTCGGGGACAATCTGCGCCAAAAACAGCGAGTAGAGCATTGTCCAGAAATACTGCCGTTTGCGGGCAAAGCCGCTGTCGGGGCAGACATCGAGCGGAAAGACGTCGAACACCAAGCCGTGCGGAATGTCAATGTCCGTCTGGTTCGCCTTGACCATCGTGTAGTTGGTGTCGGTCACGGTGGCGAAGATGTTGCCTGTGAACATCTTGCCGTCGGTGCGCAAAAGCCGGAATCTGCCGTCGGGATACTGCTCCTGCCACAGCTTGCAGAGCCGCTCGTATTCGGGGCGCGGCAGCAGAAGGTCAATGTCGTCGTCCCACGGAATAAAGCCGCCGTTGCGCAGCGCGCCGATTAAGCCGCCGCCGATAAAGTAAAAGGTGATGTGATTGTCCTCACAAAACTGCTTGAAAAACCGCAGCATGTCAAGCTGCGCAAGCTGCAGCTCCCTGAGCTGTTCAGGGGTGAGCGTAATCGGTTGTGTTTCCATAATAACCTCATCTCATGCCGAAAAACAGATAGGCAATGCCCATCAGCACCGGCTGATGTATCATATAAATCCAAAGCGTGTACCGTCCGATAACCTCCAAAACAGGCACCCGCAGCGTAAAAAACCGCTCCCAGCGCAGCGACAAAATGACGCGCCACAAAAAGAAGCCCGCGATATACAAAAACAGCCACGGGAGCAGCGGAAAATAATCGGTGGAAAAAAAGCCGGGCGACGGTAAGCCCACCACCGCAAGCGGCGGAAATGTGTAGAAAAAATCGGGAACCTGCGCGAGCGGCACGCCAAAAAAGCCCACGAAGCCATTCGGCAAGCCGTAAAAAAAGCCAAAGAGCAACAACCCCGCCGCAAGTCCGGCAAAGGGATTGATTTTGTCAAGCAGCCGCCGCATCAGCTGCGTGAGCAGCATGGCGCAGCCGATACAATTCAAAACGCCGAACACAATCATTTGCTCGGGCACAAAAATCCACGTCACGAGCGTAATCAGCAGCCCGCAGGCGTTGATAATCAGTCCGCGGCGGTAGGCATGGCGCGAAAAGTGAAGCGAGATACCCGAAAGCACAATAAACGAAACGCAGATAAACCGCTCCCACGCCACAATGCCGGGATACCCCGGCCAGCGGAAATCCAGTCCATAAATGACATAAACATCATACAAAAAGTGGAACGCCAGCATGTTCAGCAGCGCAAAGCCGCGCAATGCGTCAATCAGATAGTATCTTTGCCGCGTCATAGTGCCTTGTTCCCCCATCGGATTTCGGTGTTCTCCGCTACCCTTTGCTTCACCAGTTCAATGCGCTCCTTGGCGCCGCTGTAGCGAATCCGGCGCTGCCAAAACGGAATCTGAATCAAGCCGACAATCGTACCGATACCGTAAGCCACATGCAGCAGCGGGAAAATGACCGGGAGCAAAATGAACTGCGGCTGAATGTTTTTCAGCGTGCAGCAGCTCACGGAATTCACAAAGTCAAACATGCCGTAGAGCACCAGCAAAACCTGCAAGGGAAGGGTCAGCCCAAACGCCGCCATGCCGATACACGCCGCCAGCGCCATAACAAACAAAAACGGCGCAAAGTGAAAATAAGACAAACAGCCGCGGCACTCGGAAAGCGTTAAGCCTATCCATTTGCCGTTGCCATATTTTTGTTTAATCATATGCTTTAAGGTGTTGCGGGAGTGCTGATACGAAATAATATCGGGGCAGCAGCACATCTTGTAGCCCGCCATGCGGATACGGTAGTGAAACTCGTTGTCCTCGGTTCTGCCCAAGTCCTCGTTAAAGCCGCCCACCTTGGCAATCACCTCGCGGCGGTACGCGGCGTGAAACAGGCTGTCCATGTATTCCTTCTCGGTGGAGGGTCTGCGGTAGCCCGCAATCGAACTGCCGAACAGCGAATCCTCCGCCGCCAGCAGCGTAAGCTTCCACGGGCTGACGTTGGAACTGATGTTGGGGCGTCCGCCGCCGACAACATTCTCGCCCTGCTTAAGGTTATACACATTGCGCGACACAAAGTTGCGCGGAATCCGTGCGTGCGCGTCAACGCGAATCACCACGTCGCCGGTAAACACCATCAGCGCCTCGTTCCACGAAGCCGCCTGATTGCGCTTGGGCGCGCGGACAATTTTGACGTCACGGAAGCCGAAGTCCGTTTCCTTGAACCGCTGCATTTTTTCATAGGTGCCATCGGTGGACATGCTGTCCACAAACACCACCTCGATTTTTTCGTGCGGATATTCCTGCAAGGCAATGTCGCCGAACAGTCCGTCAACCGCCTCCACCTCATTGTAGGCAATCATGCACAGCGAGACAATCATAGCGTACCTCCGCGCCGGTCAAGCTCCAGCAGCCATTTTGCCGAAAACATGGAGCCGACATAAAAATACGGAACGACGTACAGCGCCGGCACCACAAAAAAGCACAGCGCAAACCAGCCGGTATAGCTGAGCATAAGCTTGAACAGCTTGCCGAAATGCCTGAACGAAAAGCCGATAATGCCGAACACGCATTTGCTGATGGAAATATCGCTGCGCAGCGCGTAAATCATCAGCGGATAGTGCAGCAGCAGCATATACGCCAGCACATAAACCGCACCTGTCAGCACCGCGGCGGCGCAGACCACTGCATATTCTCCGGGATTATTCGCGCCGTTCGGGAGCAGCAGCGTGAGATAGTTGCTGAAATTCAAAACGCCGGTGACAACCGAGAACAGAAGAGAGAGCAGCAGATTAATCAGCACGGTTTTAAAATACATTCCCGCGCCGCGAAAATAAAAGAACACGTCGCGCACGTCGCAGCTGCCGCGCTCGGCGGTGTTTGCCGCCGTCTTAAAAAAGCCGTTGAGCAGCGGAGAAACAAGCAGCACCGCCACGACGGTCAGCCCGACGATCACGCCGTAGATTAGGTTTTCGGAGGAAACAACTTCTCCTGTGTCCAAGTCCACCTGTTGGGTGAGCAAAAGGAAAACCGTCTGCACCATTTCCGTCAGCACAAAAGCGGCGAATGTGATTCCCATCGCCGCAATCAGCTGCACCATATTTCCTTTCAGCGCCTCGCGCGCCCGTTGTTTTACAAATCTTTCTGTTTTCATCAATTCAATACCTGCCAGTTTGATTAGTGAATAGTGGTGAGTGGTAAGTTATAAGTTATAAGATTATAACAAAAGTGTGATAACCAATCACAGGGGTTCGCCCCCTACATTTATCATCACAGCAAAACCATGCCACTCACACTAACCGTTCTTAAAAATCCTCAAAAGCTCGTCCTTGTGCGCCATCACACAGTCGTAGCCCTCCTGAATGGTGAGGTCAAAGTTTTCCATAGAGAAAATCGCGGTGGTGCTGTTCTTGATCTGCACGCAGTAGTCCGCCATTTTCATCGCCTCGCGTGTTTTGTCAATCGAATATAAATCAAGCGCACGCCAAACGACCTTCATCATTCCTTCAAGCCCGGCGCCGGGCTCGTAGCCCGAAATGTCAAAGGCAATGGCAAGCACCTTGCCCACGCCCATGTCCTGAAGTACCTTGACGGGCAAATTGTCCTTGGAGCCGCCGTCAACAAAGTTATATTGCCGATAATTGCAGGTGGTGTAAATGCCGGGGAAGGTCATGCTTGCGCGAACCGCCAGCTCCAGCGGCGCGTCGGTAATATAATGAATATGCTCGGTGTGCAAATCCTCCTCATAGGTCGTGAAAATGCACTCGTCCATAGAATAGGTGTCGTTGGTGCAGATGGACAGATTAATCGGCAAATCGTGAAAATCACGGATACCCTTTAAGTCCATTGCCGCCTTGATGACGTTCGAAATCACCGCGCCGTCCTTGAGTCCGTCCTTAGCCGTGCTCTTGTTAAACTTTAATGAAGCAAGCTGCGCGACAATCGGCACCGGGCGGAAGTCCGCCAAATCCTCCCAATAACGCTCGGCAAAGTCCTTCATTTCCTTGGCGTTGCAGCCCATTGCCACCAGCGCCGCCATTGCCGAGCCGGAACTGGTGCCCGCGACATACTGCGGAAAAATGCCCAACTCGTGCAGCGCTCTCACCGCGCCGATATGCGCGATTCCCTGCAAGCCGCCGCCGGAAAAGGCAATACCGATTTCATTCTTTCTGTTTTCAATATTCTTGGGTTTCATTCCTTCACCTTACTTATAAAAGCGGTAAACATTGCAGTATGACTCGGTTTCCACAAAATAATCATACCAGTTATAAAACTCTGAAAAATCCCTGTCCGCCTGAATCAGTTCATACTGCTTCAAGTCCGTATTTTTGGTCAGGCAGTCAATCACCGCGTTCTCGTCCGCCAAACGCGAGATATACACCGTTACTTCATCAAGCCCGCGCAGCTTTTCGTCAGCCGCCATCTTTTGCAGGCTGTCGCTGGCAATGCGCTCCACGTCGCCGTTGCTCATGAAGCTTTCGGCAAGCGAGCCGATTTTGCCGTTGGTGATCACGCCGCGCTTTTGGGCGAAGTCGTCCAGTTCGCCGTACAGCGTTTTGGACATCTCGGTGGTTTTGGCAATCATGGTGCTGTCATAATTCAAAAACTTGTCCACGCACTTGTTCCACTCCATCATTGCCGTGCCGACAAACACGCAGCTTTTGGTCTGCGGCTGATAGAGATTGGTGGTGCCGTAGATGTAATAAGGCTTGACAAGCACAAACGCCAAGGCGCTTGCCAGCACCATTGCCGCCGGAAGAACCGGGTGGAGCTTTACGTTCTTAATCAAATTCACCATACGGATAAACGCAAAGGTGAACAGCAGCGACAGCAGCGGCAGACTCGCCATGACATAGCGGTCGCTGTTAAACGGCGACACCGAAGCAATGCCGATAAAATACACCACGCCGGGCACGATAATAAACCACGCCTTGCGCGGCAGCTTTTTCTTTTTGGCAAAGCGCAGATAGAAGAACGACGCCAGCACACACACCGCGCAGACAATCAGCAGCCATGTCTGACCGAGGAACATGTCCTTTGCCAAAATCTTGACATAGCAGAAGATTTTGTAAATAAAGAAGGTGATGATTGTCACCGTGTCAATATTCAGCTCCAGCGAGCCGAGACCGCGGTTGCCGCCCAGCACGTTAGAGATGATGTAGGGATAAATCGCCAGCGCAATGCCCGCGCCGACAACCGCCGTCAGGATATAGAAAACCAAATCCTTAAAGCATTTTTCCTTGATTTTGAAAATCAGGAACACCAAGCCGATTAAGCCCGCGCAGAGAATAAAGTAATACTGCGTGAGAATACCGCACACGACAATCGCCAGCAGAATCAGGCAATCGGTGATTTTGACGGTGTTTTTCTTGTCATAAAGCCGCAGCGACATATACAAAAACGCCAGCACCCAAAAGGTGAGCGACGCATACATGCGCAGATAAACGGTCGTGGTAATGCAGGCGATGCTGAACGCATAGCCGCCCACACCAATCAGGGCGTACAGGTTGACGCCTGTCACGCGCTTGCCGATATGATACAGCAAAATCAGCGCGCCGGTCATCATCACCACATTAATCGCAAACGCGAGCCAGCGGCTGAACAGCCCCGGAAAGAAGGAGCAGACCGTGTGCACCAGCGCGTAGTAAAGCGGCGGGTGCGAGGCGTCGATAATTTGGTTTTGAATCACGTTTTGATAATCAAAACGGTGCTCGCCTGCGGTTAAATATTCGTTGAAATCCTCCGGTGAATTCCACTGCGCGTCCACGCCGAGCTGCTTGGAGGAATTCGCAAGGTTATAGGTCAGCAGCTCGTCCTCATGATACCCCTGCTTGACCGCCATAAAAACAAAGCTGACGGCAAGACTGATGAGGATAATCACCGCGAGGACAATTCGCGAAGTTTTGTTGCTTAATTTCATGCCATAACACCTTTTAGTTCTAAAAGAGAATTATACAAGCTTAGAGCCGCACTCAATGCAGAACATCACTTCCGCGTCGGTGGTATTGAAGCCGCAGTTGGGACATCTTTTGACCTTGGGCTTGGCGCTGCTGGAGAAAATCTCGTTGGAAGCGGCGGCAGCGCTCTCCAAACGCGAGCCGCAGTTGGTGCAGAACATTGCGTCGCTGTCCTCGATTTTATTGCCGCAGACCTTGCAGACACGTCCGTCGGGAGCAACAGGCGCAGCGGGAGCAGCGGCGTTTTCAACACGTGCGCCACATTCTACGCAGAACAGGCAATCCGGCTCAAGCACCGCGCCGCATTTGGCGCAAACAGGCTGTGCGGGCGCTTCCTCCGCGGGAGCGGGCTCCTCCGCGGGTTTCTCAACAGGCGCTCCGACAGGTTCCTCTTCGGGCACTTCGGCAGGCTCCACAGCAGGCTCCTCAACAGGTGCTTCGGCAGATTCTTCAACAGGCGCTTCGGCGGGTTCTTCCGCAGGCTGTTCCACTCTTTTTCCGCAGAAATTGCAGAACACGGACTGATCCATAATTTCCTTGCCGCAGCTTGGGCAGAGCATCAAACCGTTCTGTTTGAGGACAGCTGCCTTATGGTCGGCGATTTTCTTCTCGCTGGCAGCGATTTTCTCCGCAAACTCGGCGTATTCCTCACCGGGGTTATCCTTGTTTGTTTCGTAATACTGCTTACCAATCGCCCAATAGCAGCTATTGATATTCATTTGCTCTTCTTTTAACAATTTTTCATCATATACAACCATAAGTAACGCTCCTTTTTGAAAAAAATATATACTTTCACGCATTAATTATACCGTATCCTCTCCCCCCTGTCAATACCCCTACGGCTGTAGCAGCAGCGCGCCTTTTGAAGCGTTGCCTAAATAGAAAAACGCGGCACAACGGCGCAATCTGAACAGCCGAGAACGGAAAAGAAAAAAGCTGTCTTTGGAAAACAGACGTGACGATTGCGTTTCTTTTGAAAAATCTGCTGATAGAAAAACGCGGCACAACGGCGCAATCTGAACAGCCGAGAACGGAAAAGAAAAAAGCTGTCTTTGGAAAACAGACGTGACGATTGCGTTTCTTTTGAAAAATCTGCTGATGGAAAAACGCGGCACAACGGCGCAATCAAAACAATGGATAGTTGACAATGGAAAGTTTAATACGCAAAGCAAAAGCGGAGAGCCAAGCCCTCCGCTATATTAATTTCGCATTCCGAATTCCGAATTACAAATCCGCTAACGCCCGCTGCATACACGTCACATCCGTGACGGTTGCTCTGCCGTTGCCGTTCGCGTCGGCAATGTCGTATTGCAGCGCGGTAAAATCGTTGAATTCCGCGAGATACAGCTGCAGCGTGGTTGCGTCGTTGATGTCAAACGTGCCGTTGCGGTCAACATCATACCGCACCTTGGAGCCGGTATAGTCCGCATACATTTCATTGGACAGCCACGCCGCGCGGCTTGTCATCCAGTCGCAGGCATAGCGGTACATATCGGTAAAATTCTGCGAATACCGCGTTGCCGACGCCGCCGTGGTGTAGCTGCCGGTGAAGAAGTCAAAGTCCGCCTGACGGATAGAGGTATGCGGCGCAATCCACGACCCGGTGTTGAGCAGCCAGCCGCTCTGATAGTTCATCGCGGCGCTGTCGCCCAACAGCGACAAATACTGCGCGGAGGTAAAAAACTCGTCCGCGACCGCCGGGTTGTTCACCTTGCCGGCAAAATGGTGAAGGGCGGGCACAAAGTCCTCAAACCACACATTTGCCGCTGTTTTCCGAATCTCCTTGTTCATCGCCAAAAGGTTGATGATATTGGGAGTGGTGTCATTCTTGCCCTTGTAGCGGCACCACCAGCCGGTGTACTGCTGATAATCGGAAACGCCCATGTTGCTCAAATCTCTGCTGACGCCCACCGCGTTGCCGAGCGAGTTGTCATAGTCCCACACAGGCGAACCGAAGAATTTGTAATTGCCGTTTTCGTCGGGCTTGTAAGTGAAAAAGGTGCTGGAAACGCCGGAATCCCAGTTTTTGCCCAGTTCGTTAATCAGATAAAGCTTTGCCGCCGATTCCAAATCAATGTAATCCGCAATGGAATTCACCGATTTTTTCACCGCCAAACGGCAGCGGTTCAGCAGCGCGTTGAATTTTGTCTGCACATAGGTCTTTACCTCGTCATAGCCCGACTGACCTTCCTCAATTTCGGGAGCTTTAATTGTGACCTTCACGCCCCCGCTGCAGGTCACATAATAGTCGCCGTAGCCCGCGCTTGCGTCCACCTCGGCGATAAAGCTGAAATCATCCTTAACGGTGCCGTCGGCGTTGAGATAATCCTCCTCGTCAACATCCGTCACCAAGCTGCCCGCCTCAACCTTTTCGGTCATCTGGTAAGCGCCCCAATAGTAACCGTTGACATAAAAATCAACAAACCGCGAATCGGAGGCGTAGGGCATACCGACCGCGTCCGACAAATCAAAGAGGATACGGTTGCGCGCCAGAGAATCGTCCTGATAGTTGGGGAGAATGGAATATTTCTTGTTCTTATCCATGCCCGCAACGGACACCTTTTTGTCATAGGTAATGTTATAGCCCTTTTTCGGCTTGTCCCAAGAGGTGTTGCCGCGACCCTTGATTTTCTTAACGGCGGTGTTGTCAATTGCGCCGTCGGGCGTGACAATCGCGCCGGTTGCGGCTGCTTGGTTTTCTTTGTCCTCATTGAGATAACTCATTAAGTCCGTTCCTTCGCCGTCCGCGTCGGAATTGTTGATATAAATTGCCGCTTCCGCGTGGGACTTCATGAATTTGAGCGTGTAGGTTTTGCCGCCTGCCGCAACGCTGTATGCCGTTGACGCTTGATACGGCACCGCCTTTGTCTCGCCCGCCGCAACGGAAACGCCGTTGACCGTCACCGCGGCGGGAAAGCCGTTGTAAATATCCACGCTGTTCTCCCCCGCCGAAGTGGGCAGAAAGAAGTATTTTTCATCAGGCTTTGCTTCGTTAAAATCCTCATCGTGCACACTCTGCCACGCCTGCCACGCTTCGCCGTCGGCGGAGCCGGACACCGCGTGCGCGTAAAGCGCCTCGGAGAGCGTAAAGCCGGAGGGAGAACCCGCCGGAGCGGAGGAGTTCTCAGCCGCCGCAAAAACGGAAGCCGAGGAAAGGGTCAATAAAACCGCAAGGAAAAGCGCTGTCAGTTTCTTCATGCTGATTCCAGCCTTTCAAGTTAAAATTTGACAATAATTTAAGGAATTATTGAATATTTTTATTTTATCACAGAGTTTTCACATAAGCAAGCGCAATTTTTTAAATTTTTGCCTTTTTTTAAAATATACTTTATTTTTCCGGAAACCTTTGTTATAATAACAATGCACTGGCATATAGTGAAGGTATGCGAAAAGAAAAAACAAGGAAGTGGCTTCATGACTCAGAATACCAAAAACAGCAAAAGGCTTTTTCACGGCTCGGTTGTCGCCCTGCTTGCGGCGGCAATTGCAACCGCCAGCTTGGCGGGCTGCGGCTCGGGCGACAACAACAAATCCACCGCCGACGAGGTGGTGACGGAAACGCAGGTTGTCACCAAGGTTGTCAACGGCGTTTATGTTGACGAAAACGGCAATATCGTAACCGACCCCGTCAGCGGCTCGGCGGCAACCGCGGCAACCACCGCGAACGGCAGCAATAAGCAAACCTCCGGCAGTTCGCAGCAGAACAGCGCGGCAGGCAGCAATTCCGGCAGCGGCAACTCCGGCAACAGCGGCAGCGCCAACAGCCAGACAAGCAAGGCAGCCTCCTCCGCGGGCGGCTCCGGCAGCGCGTCAACCTCAAAAACCGACAACACCAACCGCAAAACAACGCCGAGCAACGCACAGAAGGGCAGCACCGAAAAGGAAGCAAAGCCCGACACCTCCGCAAAAGATTTGACAATCGGCGACAAACACTACAACGTCGGCGACAAGGTGGTCTGCACCTACTTCCTGGAGGTTCCCGAAACCATGCTCAACTTCCAGGGCGATGTGGAATATGACAGCTCCATGCTCAAGGAAACAAGCTTTACGCTGGTTTCTCCCGCCGACTACGGCGCTGTGATGAACGAAAAGGAAGGCAAGATCCTTTTCAACGGCTCCATGCTCAACGGCTACGACTTCACTTCTCCCGGCTATGAATTCGTCGTGGTGGAATTTGAGGTTTTGAAAACAGGCACAACCACGCCCGCAATCACCTTTGATGTTATCACCGACCTCAACGGCAAGTCCTACGCCGGCGCAAACGGCGCGCTTTCCAACGGCGCCAATGTTTGGGCGGTATTCAGCTAAGCAGCACTGACCCTTGCCCTCAGCGGCGGCAAATGACGCGATTATATGAAAACAAAGGAGCGCTCTGACTTTGGAGCGCTCTCTTTTTGACTTTCGACTGTCCACTTTTATTTTGTTAAAACTGTAACTTTTTTGAAGTACAGTTTTGTGTTATACTGCGACTGTACTCAAAAAACTTTCTCTTTTTATCAGATTAAAATGACACTTTGGGAGGTGCGGCATGAAGCGCGTGGCGGTTATCAACGATTTGTCCGGATTTGGGAGGTGCTCGCTGACGGCGGCGCTGTCGGTTTTGTCCGTGATGGGACACTCTCCCTGTGCGCTGCCCACGGCGGTGCTCAGCCACCAGTCCGAAATCCCGCACGCCTTCTGCACCGACCTGACGGAGAGTATGCCGCGCTTTATTGCGGCATGGCAGCAGAACAACGAGCGCTTTGACGGCGTTTTGACCGGGTATTTTTCGAGCGGCAGACAGCTTGACTACGCCCTGCGCGTGATTCACAAGCTGTGCACGGAAAACAGCCTTGTGGTGGTTGACCCGGTGATGGGCGACAACGGCAGGCTTTATCCCGCCTACGACGCGGCGGCATGCGGGAAAATGCGCGAACTGGCGGCAGAAGCGGACGTGCTCACACCGAACCTGACCGAGCTGTGTATTTTGACGGACGCCGATTACCGCAGGCTGACGGCGCACCGTCATGACAGTGATTATTTGGAACGCATTGCGGCGGCGGCTGAGAAACTGGCGGCAGGCTGCGCGGTGATTGTGACCGGGATTCACATCGGGAAGGAAATCTGCAATCTGGCAATTCAGGGCGGAAAAGCCGAAGTTATTCGCACACCGAAGTGCGGCGGCAGCTTTTCGGGCACCGGCGATTTATTTTCAGCGGTAGTCTGCGGCAGCTTGCTCAGCGGACAGCCGCTTGAAAAAGCCGTAAAAACCGCAGCGGATTTTATTCAGAAAAGCATTGCCGACACGGTTAAACAGCCGCACAATCCGCTTTACGGCGTTCATTTTGAAAAATTTTTGACAACTTTAACAGAGGTGAAATAAAATGCAAATTCTAAAAGCAGAAAAAACAAAATTTTCCGGCAAGACAATGGCGCTGACCGCCATGTTCGCGGCGCTGATTACGGTGACAACCGCGTTCATTAAAATTCCCGCTCCGCTGGGCTACGCGCACGCGGGCGACTCTATGGTGTATCTCGCGGCATGTGTGCTCCCTGCGCCGTTCAGCTTTATCGCGGCGGCAATCGGCGGCGCTCTGGCGGATTTAACGGCGGGCTACGCGGTGTGGGCAATTCCGACCGCCATCATTAAGGCGCTGAATGTGCTGCCGTTCTTCTTTGTCAGAATGATTCTCAAAAAGAATCAAAAGGACGACAAAATCTGGCGGCTGCCCTTGCTGGCGGCGCTGGTGCTGACAACAGCCGTTACGGTCGGCGGCTACTTTATCGCTGACTGGCTGCTCTATGACAGCGCGGTGGCGTTCGGAGAAATTCCGTTCAATCTGGTGCAGTCCGCCGTGGGCGCGGTGTTGTTTTCCGCGCTGGGCGCTGCCTTGGATTCTATCAAATTCAAGCAGAGAATTCATCTGTAATACCCCGTTCCCGCCTTTATAAAGAAATGCCGGCAAAACGGCGCGGTCAAAACGAAGCAATTTTCCATAAAGTGAATAACGGAGCGTGTTCTCGGACACGCTCCGTTATTTTTTCCTTGCAGAACGGCGCGGCTTGTGTTATAATATAGGGTGGATTTTTATAAAAACCGGGAGATGGGTATGGAAAAGAAAAAAACCGTTATCAAGGTCGGCACTTCTACCTTGACATACGACAACGGAAAAATCAATTACAGACGTGTGGAATCGCTGTGCAAGGTACTTGCGGATTTGCAGAACAGCGGCGAGGAAATTATGCTGGTGTCCTCCGGCGCGATCGGCGTGGGCATGGGCAAAACGGGCTTGACCGAACGTCCGAGTGAAGCCAAAAAGAAGCAGGCGCTCGCCGCTATCGGTCAGTGCGAGCTGATGTTTATGTATGACAAGCTGTTCGCGGAATACAACCATTCCGTGGCGCAGATTTTGCTGACCGCCGACGCGGTGGAAACCGAAAACAAGCGCAATAACATCAACAACACGATTGACGAACTGCTGCAAATGGGCATTATCCCCATTATCAACGAAAACGACACCGTTTCGATTGACGAACTGGAAGGCAAAAATATCGGAGACAACGACATGCTTTCGGCAATCGTATCGCACATTATCAACGCCGACCGTCTGGTGATTCTCACCGACATTGACGGCTTGTACGATTCCAATCCGCGCCAAAACCCGAACGCCAAAAAGATTGACGTGGTGACGAACATCAGCAAGTCGGTGCTCGACATGGCGGCGGGAACAGGCTCAAACCGCGGCACAGGCGGCATGATTACCAAGCTGCAGGCGGCAAACTACGCCACCAAGCGCGGCATTGAGGTACATGTGATCAACGGCTCAAACCCCAAAATCATTTACGAAATTTTTGAGGGCAAATGCCCCGGAACCAAATTCTTAGCAAAGCGTTAAGCAGCGTGACGCTGCACCCGGCGCGGCAGAAAAAAAATCACGATACTTATTATAAAACGGAGGGAAACTTCATGACGCAACTGGAAACTATGGGCGCAGCCGCAAAGCAGGCGGCGCGTGTTTTGATGAACGCGGGCGCAAAGAAAAACGAGGCGCTGTTCGCAATTGCCAAGGCGCTGCGTGAGAATGCGCAGACCATCATTGACGCAAACGCGGTTGATATTGAAAACGGCAAGGCGGCGGGCTTAACCGATTCGCTGCTTGACCGTCTGAAGCTGGACGAGAACAGAATTCTCGGCATGGCTGACGGCGTAACGCAGGTTGCGGCAATGCCCGACCCGATTGGCAAGGTGCTTGAGGGCAGAACCCTTCCCAACGGTCTGCAAATTGAAAAAATCACCGTTCCCATGGGCGTTATCGGCATTATCTACGAAGCGCGTCCCAATGTGACCAGCGACGCGGCGGCGCTGTGCTTAAAGGCGGGCAGCGCTGTGATTCTGCGCGGCGGAAAGGAAGCCATCAACTCCAACAAGGCGATTGCCGAATTAATGCGCGACGCGGTGGAAGCCGCCGGATTACCGCGTGACTGTATCGGTCTTGTCACCGACACCTCGCGCCAAAGCGCCACCGAATTAATGCAGCTTTCCGACTATCTCGACGTGCTGATTCCGCGCGGCGGCGCAGGCTTGATTAAGAGCGTCGTCGAAAACGCGAAGGTGCCTGTCATTGAAACCGGCGTGGGCAACTGCCATGTGTATGTGGACGAGAGCGCCGACTTGCAGATGGCGGCTAATATCATCTTTAACGCAAAAACCTCGCGCCCCTCGGTGTGCAACGCGATTGAAACCGTTTTGGTGCACGAAGCCATTGCCGAAAAAGCCCTGCCGCTGATGAAGGCAGAGCTTGACAAAAAGAATGTGGAAATCCGCGGCT
The DNA here is from genome assembly GCA_947168445.1 of uncultured Clostridia bacterium. Classification (GTDB taxonomy): domain Bacteria; phylum Bacillota; class Clostridia; order Oscillospirales; family Acutalibacteraceae; genus Ruminococcoides. The sequence continues at coordinate 15,234 of CAMVLW010000017.1, read as the reverse complement.
GCGAAAAGACCCGCGCGATTTTGGGCGACTGCGTTGTGCCCGCAACCGAAAACGACTACGCAATTGAATTCCTCGACTATATCCTCGCGGTGAAGGTTGTGAAGGACATTGACGAAGCGCTTGACCACATTGCCAAATACAGCACCGGTCACAGCGAAAGCATTATCACAAGCGATTACAACGCGGCGAACAAATTCACTGCGGGCGTGGATTCGGCAGCGGTTTATGTCAACGCCTCCACCCGCTTCACCGACGGCGGCGAGTTCGGCTTGGGCGCGGAAATCGGCATTTCCACCCAAAAGCTGCACGCGAGAGGTCCGATGGGCTTAAACGAGCTGACCAGTATGAAGTTCATCATTCGCGGCTGCGGACAAATCAGGTAACATGAATTGACAGCAGGCTGTCATTACATGAGCAGATACATCAGGGTGAACAGCAGCGTAGGGTCGGCGTTTTCGTCCATCAGCAGCATGAGCAGCATGAGAATCAGGCTTTTTTCCTTGTCCTGAAACAGCGTTTCCAGCACATTCGGCGGCTTGGGCTTTGGCGCAGGCGGCTTGGGCGGTTCGGGAGGCTTTTGAGGGCGTTCGGGCTTTGGCTCCGGCTTCGGCTTGGGCGGTTCCTCGCGGTGCTCCTCTCTGTGCGCAGCGCCGCCGGGACGGTTGTGCGACATTCTGCGGGCGCGTTCAAACGCCTCCTCTTCAAATCCTGCCATGTTTCACCTTCACCTCCGCTTATAAAAACATGCCGCTGTCTTTGAGCAGCGGGATCATGCGCACCAGCCGGATTAACCTGCCGGCGCTTTGCAGCCTTTGCAGCTTTTCGCCGCTGAGAAAGGGCTTGAGCGCATTGAGCAGCGCTGTTGTTTCGTCATTCGGCGCGGCGGAGCGCATTAAGGGCGCAAGCCTTGAAAGCGCGCTCATCATCTCCGCATTGCCGCTTTGTACGGGAGCGGGAGAAGCAGCCTGCGGCGGCGTCGCGGAATTTCCCGAAAGCCCCAGCTTTTCGCCCAGACTCTGCACCTGCCGCATTGCCTCGGGATTGCTCATAATTTGATTGATGGTATCCTGTAATTCCGACATGAATAACCGTCCTTTTTATTGATTTTCCAGCAGCTTTATGAGCGCCTGCGCCTGCGGACTGCTCAGCAGCTCGCGTGTTTTGTCGGGGTCGCTGAGAATGGACTGCACCTGCGCGGCGGTGCCGCTGTCGAGATTTTTCATCAAACCTTCCGCGTCGCCTGTTTTGCAGGAGCCTTCGATTTGCTCCTGCGACAGATTCAGCTGACGCGACAAATCGGCAAACAGCTTTTCTTTGTTTTCATTCATAAAACCACCTCACCATATACTATGCGAGATTTTGACTGATAGAACGGAGAATTTTATGCGTATTTTAGTTTTATCCGACACTCACGGCGATTTTAATTCCTGCCAACGCGCGCTTGACGCGCAAACAAACGCCGACGCGATTATTCACTGCGGCGACGGCAAGGCGGAGCTTCAATATATCAAAGACCATTACACGGACATTCCCGTTATCGGCGTGTGCGGCAACTGCGATTTTCACACCAAGCAGCAGCCGGTGGAGGTTGTTGAGTTGGGCGGCAAGCGGTTTTTTGTCACGCACGGTCACTTGTATCAGGCAAAGTACACCCTGTCCAATCTGGTGTACGCGGCGCGTGAGCAAAAGGCGGACGTGCTGCTGTTCGGTCACACCCATCAGGCAATGACCGACTACGACGAAGGACTGCATATCATGAACCCCGGCTCCTGCGCCGGCTATTTTGCCAGCTACGGCATTGTTGAAATCACCCCAAAGGGCGAGATTGTCACCAACATTGTCAAGCTGAACACCCGGTAAATCATGAACACAGAAGGATTCCGCTTTGACAAGGACGTGCTGCAAACACTAACGGAATTTGACCGCAGCAAACGCATGCCGCACGCAATCATTATCGAAAGCCCCGACGCGGAAAAGGCGGCGGAACTGGCGGTTTTTCTGAGCATGTACGCGGTGTGCGGCGAAAATGAAAAGCCCTGCGGCGTGTGCAAAAACTGCCGCAACGCCAAAAACAAAGCGCATGCGGACATTGCCTATCCGCAGCTGCAGGCGCAGAAAAAGGCATACACGGTTGAGCAAATGCGCGAGCTGATGAAGGACGCCAGTGTGACGCCGCCCAACGACGCGGGCGCAAAGGCGTACATCTTTGAGCATGCGGACGAGCGGTTTACTCCGCTGATTCAAAACACCTTTTTGAAGCTTTTTGAGGAACCGCCGCAGAATGTCTACTTTATTCTGCTGTGCAAAAGCGCGCAGAGCATGCTCGAAACCATTCTCTCCCGCTTCACCGTGCTGCGCGTGAAGGGCGACGAAAGCTTTGACGACGAAACCCTGCAGGCGGCAGGGGCGATTGTCAGCGGCATTTTGGAGAGCAGAGAATACCCGCTGCTGAAAGCGGCGTATTCGCTTGACAAGGACAATTACGGAAAAATTATCGCGGCGGTCAAGCGCAGTCTGCGCGACGCGCTGGCGCTTCTTGCCGGAGCGCGGCCGCTCGGCGACAAAGACACGGCGCAGCGGCTGACAGGCAGGCTGACGCGCAAAAAAATATTGGATATGATGGAGCTGTGCGACAGCTTTGATGATAAAATGAAACAAAATGTAAACAGCAATCTCCTCACCACTTGGCTGTGCGGAGAGTTCAGGAGGATAACATGGCAGAGGTAATCGGCGTAAGATTCAAACAGGTCGGCAAGGTGTATTACTTTGACCCGCTGGGCAATCAGCTGCGCCCCGGCGATATGGTCATTGTAGAGACCGCGCGCGGCGTGGAGTGCGGCGAGGTGGCAATGGCGAACAAAACCATTGAGGACGACAGTCTGACCCACCCGCTCAAGCCCTTGATTCGTATCGCAACCGAAAAAGACTTGAACCACTTGGCGGAAAACCGCCTGCGCGAAAAGGAAGCGCGCAAGATTTGTGAGCAGAAAATTGCCGCTCACGGACTGAAAATGAAGCTTGTCAACGTGGAATACACCTTTGACAACAGCAAGATTATTTTTTACTTTACCGCCGACGGCAGAGTGGACTTCCGCGCCTTGGTTAAGGACTTGGCTTCGGTGTTCCGCACCCGCATTGAGCTGCGCCAAATCGGTGTGCGCGACGAGGCGAAGATGCTGGGCGGCTTGGGCATTTGCGGCAGACCGTTTTGCTGCAACGGCTTTATGGGCGAGTTTCAGCCGGTGTCTATCAAGATGGCAAAGGAACAGGGACTTTCTCTCTCCCCCGTCAAGATTTCCGGCACCTGCGGCAGACTGATGTGCTGCCTGAAATACGAGCAGGAGGCTTACACCGATTTGCTCAAGCACACGCCGAAGGTCGGCGCGATTGTCAAAACGCCCGAAGGCAGGGGCTTGGTGGTGGAAAACAACCTGATTGCCCGCACGCTCAAGGTCAAGCTTGACAACGCGCCCGAGGATGTGGCTCCCAAAACCTTTACCGTGCGCCAGTGCAAATTGGTTAGGGACGGCTACATCAAGGTGAACAAAAAAGAGCTTGAACAATTGGGTAATTTGGAATGACAAAAAAATGTCAAAACACTTGCAAAATTTTTATTTTGTGATATACTATAGGTAACTTGATAAGGAGGTGTACAATCCATGGCATATGTAATCAGTGATGAATGCATCATGTGTGGTGCTTGTGCAGACGAATGTCCTTGTTCAGCTATTTCCGAGGGCGACGGTAAGTATGTTATCGACGCTGACGCTTGTGTAGACTGCGGCTCTTGTGCCGATGTTTGCCCTGTTGGCGCTCCTGCGGAAGGCTAATTAAGGTCACTGTTTTAACCAAACAGGCGGCAAGGTTTGTCCTTGCCGCCTTTATTGATTTCAGGTTAGCTTTAAGCAACCCGAAAATGCTTGCGCAACGCCCGTTCCTATTGTATAATGTATGGAGAAATACAGACAAGGACGTTGGGTGAAAAACATGAAGAACCTTCACCGTGAGCCGCTGGGCAGCGGCATGGAAATTTTTGTGTCGGACAGCTATCATTTTTCAACCGACACCATTCTGCTGGCGGATTTTTCACAGCCCGCGGGCAGTAAGAATTGCGTTGATTTGGGCACCGGCTGCGGCACGATTCCGCTTTTGTGGCTGAAAAACAATCCCGGTCTGCGCGTGTCGGCGGTGGAAATTCAGGAAAACGCCTGCAAGCTGCTGCGCGACAGCGTGGCGCTGAATCATCTGGAAGAAAAAATCACGGTGCTCAATGCCGATTTAAAGGAATTAAAGGGCAGGCTGCCCTTCGGCGCGTTTGACGTTGCAGCGTGCAACCCGCCGTATAAATTAGAAGGAACCGGGCTGCTCAATCCCGAAAACGCCAAGCAGGTTGCGCGGCACGAAACCGCGTGCTCGCTTGACGATATCTGCGAGGCGGCGGCAAAGCTGCTGCAATTCGGCGGGCGGTTCTGCCTATGTCAGCGCCCGGAGCGGCTGGCGGATGTGATGGAAAGCATGCGCAAATTTGACCTCGAACCCAAGCGTCTGCGGCTGGTGCAGCAGCGCAAAAGCAAGGCGCCGAAGCTCTTTTTGTTAGAGGGAAGGCGCGGCGGGAAACGCGGCTTTTTAGATGTGCTGCCCACGCTGTTTATCGAGGATGAAAACGGCGGCTTTTCGCAGGAAATGCTGCAAATTTACGGCGACTACAAAAGCACGTATCTGTAAAGGCAATACCGCATAATTTAGGTGTTGCCGAAAGGAAATAGAGGAGAAAGAAATGTCGGGAATTTTATATGTGACGGGAACGCCAATCGGCAACCTGTCGGATTTGTCGCCGCGCGCGGCGCAAACGCTGAGCGAGGTGGATTTCATCGCCGCCGAGGACACCCGCGTAACGCTCAAATTGCTGAACCACCTCGGTATCAAAAAGCCGATGGTAAGCTATTTTGAGCACAACAAGCGCGAACGCGGCGAGATGATTTGCGCCCGCATTGAGCAGGGAGAGAACTGCGCGATTGTGACCGACGCGGGCATGCCGTGTATTTCAGACCCCGGCGAGGATTTAATCAAGCTGTGTGAGGAGCGCGGAATCAAAACCGTCGTTGTTCCCGGCCCGAGCGCGGTGATTTCGGCGCTGGCGGTGTCGGGCTTGGAAACCGGGCGCTTCACCTTTGAGGGCTTTTTGAGCGTGAATAAAAAGAGCCGCGGCGAGCATTTGCAAAGCCTGCGGGGAGAAAAACGCACCATGATTTTTTACGAAGCGCCGCACAAGCTGCCCGCGACGTTAAAGGATTTATATGAAACCTTCGGAGACCGCCGCCTGAGCATTGTGCGCGAGCTGACAAAGGTGCATGAGGAAGTGATTCGCACTACCACCAAAAACGCCGCCGAGCACCTTTCCGACGGCAGTGTGCGCGGTGAGATTGTGCTGGTGCTCGAAGGAGCAAAGGAAGAAGAAACGCAAAGCTACACGCTGGAAGCCGCCGTTGCGCTCGCCGAAAAGCTGATGGAAAACGGCGAAAAGGCAACCAACGCCGCCAAGGAAGCGGCGGCGGCAACCGGCTTTAAGAAAAACGAAATTTACAAGGAGCTGCTGTCATGACCTACGAAACCGCGCTTGCAAAAATCCACTCGCTGCTGACCTTCGGCTCACGTCCGGGGCTTGACCGTATGCGCGAGCTGCTGCGCCGTCTCGGAAATCCGCAGGACAGACTGCGCTATATTCATGTGGCGGGCACCAACGGAAAGGGCTCCACCTGCGCGGTGCTTTCGTCTGTTCTGACGGCGGCGGGTTATCAGACCGGACTGTTTATCTCGCCCTACATCACCGATTTCCGCGAGCGGATTCAGATCAACAACGAAATGATTTCCGAGGAAACGCTGACCGCCGCCGTGGAGGAAACCTTCCCTGTTCTGGAGCAGCTGCGCGAGGAAGGAATTATTATCACGGAGTTTGAGTACGTCAACGCGCTGCAATTTGTGATTCACGCAAACGCGGGCTGCGACATTGTGGTGCTCGAAACCGGCATGGGCGGACTGCTCGACTGCACCAACGTCATCAAGCCGCCGCTGTGCGCGGTGATTACCGCCATAGGGCTTGACCACACCGCAATTTTAGGCGATACCATTGAGAAAATCGCGGAGCAAAAGTGCGGAATTCTCAAAAAAGGCTCGGCTGTTGTGACCTCAAGGCAGGAAACCGCCGCCATGCGCGTAATTGAAGCCACCGCCGAAGGGCTGCAAATTCCGCTGATAAAGACGGAGGACTTGCCTGTTGAGGTGTTGGAAATGTCGCTTGCGGGCAGCCGCTTCAAGCTGAATAACGAGGAATACTTTTTACGTCTGAGCGGCGCGCACCAGATTGAAAACGCTTCGTCCGCGCTCTCCGCATTATTCTATTTGAGGAATAAAGGCGAACTTAGCTTCACAAACGGGCATATCCGCGAGGGCTTGCGAAAGGCAACAAATCCCGCGCGTTTGGAGTTGCTCGGCAGCGACCCCGTGGTGCTGCTTGACGGCGCGCATAATCCAAACGGCATTGCGGCGCTGGAAAAGGCGATCAAGCGCTTTCTCCCCGGCGCGCCGGTTACCTGCGTGATGGGTATGCTTGCGGACAAGGACATCGACAGCTCCATTGCGCTGTTAAAGGGCTTGTTCAGGCGCGTTTACACCGTCCCTGTCAACAATCCGCGCGCGCTGGATTCGCCTTCTCTCGCGGAGAAATTCCGCGTTGTTTATGACGACGTGACCGCCTTTGAGGACGTAAAAGCGGCGTTTGACGCGGCGGTGCAAACCGCAAAAGCGGAAAACGGCGCGGTGCTGATTTGCGGCTCGCTGTACCTTGCGGGCGAAATCAGACCGTACATTTTAAAGAATTAATTTTACTCAACAACAGAATATGACAGATTTTTCAGGCTATACTAACTATGATTAGTATAGCCTTTTTTATTGGAGGATAGTGAAAATGATTGAAACAGAATATCAAAACAACGTGCTGACCGCCTACATACGCGGTGAAATTGACCACGACAGCGCGGCAAAAATCCGTTCGCGGGTGGACGGCATGGCACAGGAGTTGAAGCCGCACACACTGCGGCTGGACTTCGGCGGCGTCAGCTTTATGGACTCCTCCGGGGTGGGCTTGGTGATGGGACGCTACCGCCAGATGAAGCTGCTCGGCGGCGCCTTGCAGGTGACAAATTACTCCGACAACATCTACCGTATTTTTGCGATGTCGGGACTGGAAGGCTTGGGGGTGCTGCGATGAAAACGGTGAATGAAATGAAGCTGAGTTTTCCCGGAAAAAGCTGCAACGAAGCCTTTGCCCGCAGCGCTGTGGCGGCGTTTGTGATGAACCTCGACCCCACGGTGAGCGAGTTGAGCGATTTAAAAACGGCAGTGTCCGAGGCGGTGACGAACTGCATCGTGCACGGCTACCGCCGGCAGAGCGGCACGGTGTTTCTCAACGGAAAAATTGACGAAAACGGAAAAGTGACCCTCAGAATCCGCGACAAGGGCTGCGGCATTGCAGATGTGGCGCAGGCAATGCAGCCGTTGTTTACCACAGCCGCCGACGAAGAACGCGCGGGCTTGGGCTTTGCCGTCATGCAAAGCTTTTGCGACAGGGTGCGCGTAACCTCCGCGCCCGGCAAGGGCACCACCGTTACGTTGGAAAAGCAAATCGGCGGTGATGACTGAGAAGGACAGGCTTGCCGCACGGCACATGGGACTGGTGCACGCGCTGTGCAAGCGGTTTGCGGGAAAGGGCGTTGACTATGACGAACTGTTTTCGGCGGGCTGTCTGGGACTTTCCAAGGCGCTCAACAACTTTGACGAAAGCCGCGGTCTGCAATTCTCCACCTACGCCTTTCCTGTCATTATGGGCGAATTAAAGCGGCTGTTCCGCGACGGCGGCGCGCTGCGGGTGAGCCGCTCTGTCAAGGAACTGTCCCTCAAAATCGCGCGGCTCAACAGCGAAAGCGTGCAGCAAAACGGCACGGAACTGACGGTTTCGCAGCTGTCACAGCGCTTATCCGTCAGTTCCGAGCAAATTGCCGAGGCAGTGGGCAGTATGCAGGCTCCGCTCTCCCTCACCGCAGGGTATGAGGACGGCGAGCAGCAGCTTGACGTGCCCACGCCTGACATTTCGCTTGCAATCACCGAACGGCTGACATTACAACAGGCGCTTTTGTCGCTTGACGAACGCGACAGGCGGCTGATTGAACTGCGTTATTATCAAAACAAAACGCAGGTGCAAACCGCCGCGGCACTCGGCATGACGCAGGTGCAGGTGAGCCGACGCGAAAAGAAAATCTTAGCGCAAATCCGCGCAGCCTGCGAAAGTTAAAAATTACAAATTGTTGCCCCTGATGACAAGCTCCGCCCATTCGGCGGGACCGACAGCGCCGTTTTGCTCAAAGCCGAGCGACCGCTGAAAGGCTATCACCGCGTTTTTGGTGAGCGGTCCGAAAATGCCGTCCACCGCCACCTGCGGCACAGACGGATTGGACTGCGACACCACATTGAGATAGCGCTGAATAATCCGCACGCTCTCTCCCCTGTCGCCCTCGATAATAAACCGGCCGGGATACGGCTCGCCGATGGCGCTTTGATAACTCGGCGGCAGCTCGCTGACCGCGCCGCGGTACGCCTGCTCAATCAGGAAAAACAAATTGGCGTCCACCACGCCCGTGACCGGCAGTCCGTAGGCGTTTTGAAAGGTATAAACCGCGTCACGGGTCATCTCTCCGAAATAACCTGTTATCGGAATCGGCGGCAGTTCGGGATAAAAGTAGCCCAAAAACGCGAGATAGTATTGCAGCGCCTCCACGTCCACGCCGCGTGCGCCGATTTGAAGCTCGCGCGTGTAGCGCTTTTCAACCTCCGACAATTCCAAGCCCTCGCTGGTAATCTCCGACAACCGCTTCACCCCCGCATAAATCTGCTTGATTTTGTACCATGTTGCCTTGCCGACAACGCCGTCGGAATCAAGGTTGAAAATCTGTTGAAACACCCTGACCGCGTTTTCCGTTTCCGCGTCATAAACGCCCGAATTGATGTTGACGGCGGGAATGGCGGGATAGTTTTTCGCAATGCGGTTGAGCTCGCGCTTAATCGTCAGCACGTCGTCGCCAAACGAACCTCGCCGCAGCGCCACGCCGGAATAGGACTCGGTGTTGCCGCCGACAGGCGCGTTATAGACAAGACTGATGTCGTCGCCGTAATAGTAGCGCAGAATTTGAATCGGGGTCAGCCCGCGGTTGGCAAGCGTGACGGTGCCCCACTGCAGCAATCCGTTGCAAAAGGTGGTGTAGCCATCGCAAAACTGCGCATAGAGCGGCTCCACGCTTCCGTTGCGGACAATGTAGTTGTTGAAGATTTCATCTACAATGCGGCTGATGTTGTCGTACACCTCGCCGCCGTAGACATAGTTTTGGTCGATAGAGGTGTTGTCGGTGATGTCAAAATCATAGCCGCGGCTGCGGTAATATTCCGTGTAAACGCGGTTGAGCGCGAAGGTGATTTGCGCAAGGATATTGGCGCGGATGGCGTTTTCCGGCCAGGTGGGATAGATTTCGTTGGACGCGACGTTTTTGATATACTCCGTAAACGGCACCGTCACATTCGGCGCGGGCGTGTTGGGTCTGCCGAGATGAACGGTGATGGTCTGCGGAATGACGGGTGTGACAGCCATGCTTATCCCTCCGTTCCGTCCGTCAGCGGCTCCAGCGCCACCGGCAAAATCGTTTCAATCCTGTCCTGAATCGTCACCGGGAAATCCACAATCTCCTCAAACGCGGGGTGATAAACGGACACCAGATAGGTCGTGTTGCTCTTGCCCGCCGTTTCGGGGCTGTTGTTATCCGCAGCCGGGCAGGACGGCAAAACAATTTCGTTAACAATGCCGGAGGAATCGGTCACGTCGTGATAAATGCTGTAGCGCATGCCGTTTTGCACCAGCGCCACGTCCACAAAGACATTTTTGACTGGAAAGCTGCGGTTGGCGGCGCTGACCTGCACCTTCAGCGAACCGCGTCCGGGGTTTTGGTTGATATAATCCTCAAACTCCGGCTTAAACGGCGAAGCGCCCGAAATGCGGTTTTCGTAGTTGTTAATCATAAAAAAACTCCCCTTTCGTCAGAACATACTATGTCTGATGAAAGGGGATTGTTACTTTTTCGAATGTATAGATTTACTGCACCTCAAACGCATACGCTGTCCACGCGATTTTAATCGCTTCGGACAGGGCTTTGGCGTTTTGCTCGGCGTCGGCGGTTTCTCTCAGGCTTTTCAGCCCTGTGCCGACAGCCGCGTCATAGGCTTGCACGGTGTCGCTCAGCTTAATCGCGGTGTCGCCCGAATAGGACTTTTGATAAGTGTCGAGGTCAAACTTATCCTGGCTGAGCTGGGTGGCAACCGCCTGATAAAACTCGTTCGCGGTCTTGACCGCCTGCGCGCTGCTCGCGTTGGCAAATTCTTTGAAAGCGTCGGTATTGTACCACTTGTCCTCAATGGCTTTCACGGCAGGCTCGGAGGTGCTGACAATGCTTTGCAGCTTGCTGACCGAGAAATTCTCGCCTTCCTTGCGCTTTTTGAATTCGAGCACGCAATGCTGCGCGTCGGTCAGATTGGCAAGAGAAATTTGCGCTAAGCCCTCGCGCATGGCGGCATAGCGCTTGCGGTAAAGCTGATAGCTTTCGTTCAGCTTTCCGGGAAGCTGCAAGCCCTCTCCCAGCCCTTCAAACGACTCCCACAGCGCGTCGGCTTTTGCGTTCACACCGTCCTGAGCCGTTTGCAGCATACCGGCGTTGTAGTCGGCGGCAAAGCCTTCCTTCTGCGCTAAAAACTGTGCAAACAAGCGGGTGTCCTGCGCCTGCTTGGTCTGCAAATCACTGATTTTATCAAGCCCTGTCTGATAATCGCCCGCAAGAATCGACTGCTCCGCCTGACCCAGCTTGTAGCCGTCGGAATTGATATAGATAAACTGATAAGCAGCCAAGCCGCCCGCCGCAACCAAAACGGCAGCGATAATGATGATGGCGGCAATCAACCCTTTTCTGCTCTTTTTCGGCTTGGGAGCAGCGGAGGGGTTGCGGTACGCTTCGGGAATCAGCTCATCGTCGCGGTTGCTTTCCGGCGGTTGATTATTGTAATTCGGAACGCGCTGCCGTGCGGGCTCGTCATAATCAAAATTCTGCGGCGCGTGGGTTTGCCAATCCTGCGTTTGCTTTTCCGGCTCTCCGACAAACACCGTCTTATTCTCCGGCGCCGCGCTCTTGGGTTTCCAGCCGCAGCGCGGACAGCACACGTCAATCTCCTTTAATTGAAAACCGCATTTTCCACAAAACATACCTTTCACTCCTTCCGTTCTTGTGTTTATTATAGCATTTGGCGCAAAATTTGTAAATAATTTTTCTCCTTCTCCGCTTCACAGTTTGCTTTAGAACTTTAAAGCATAGGCGCTTTAAAGCGTAGCAATTTAAACCAAAAAAGCCGCCACTCTTTGTGGGATATTCACAAATTTATTGTGCAATCTATGGTTATACTTGACAAAGGGCGAAAATCGTGAGATAGTATAAATAATGTTTCCGCCCCGACATTTGAGGTTCGGGGTGAATTTTTGTGATTTGTGAAATGGAAAAGGAGAAGGAAAATGCCTATTACCGAGCTTCTCACCAGAAACGCCACCTATTTTAAGGACGAAGTGGCGCTGGTTGAGATTAATCCAGATGTGAAAAACGTGCCGCATGTCACCTGGCGCGAGTATTCGCTGATTGAGTCCAAGCGCGGCGGCGCGTTCCGCAAGCAGCTGACCTGGGGCGAATTTGATGTAAAAGCCAACCGTTTTGCCAACCTGCTGCTGACCCGCGGCGTCAAAAAGGGCACCAAGGTAGCGATTTTGCTGATGAACTGCCTTGACTGGCTGCCGATTTATTTCGGCATTTTGAAGTCCGGCGCAATTGCCGTTCCGCTGAACTTCCGCTACACCGCCGAGGAAATCGCCTACTGCGTGAACAAGGCAGACTGCGACGTGCTGGTGTTCGGTCCCGAATTTATCGGACGTGTGGAAGAGGTGATGCCGCAGATGAGCCGCGTAAAAAACTGCTTTTATGTGGGCGATGAGTGTCCGTCGTTTGCGGACAGCTACGAAAAGCTGATTGGTTACTGCTCCTCACAGGCGCCGAGCATTTACATCACCGACGACGACAACGGCGCGATTTACTTTTCTTCGGGCACCACAGGCTTTCCGAAGGCGATTTTGCACGCGCACCGCGCGCTGATGCACTCCGCAAAGGTGGAGCACGCGCACCACGGACAAACCCGCGACGACGTGTTTCTCTGTATTCCGCCGCTGTACCACACCGGCGCAAAAATGCACTGGTTCGGCAGCCTGTATTCCGGCAGCAAGGCGGTGCTTTTGCGCGGCGTAAGCCCCGAATGGATTATCCGCACCGTCAGCGAGGAGCGCTGCTCGATTGTCTGGCTGCTGGTGCCGTGGGCGCAGGATATTCTGGACGCGATTGACAGCGGACAGATTGATTTGAGCAACTACGACCTCAGCCGCTGGCGCCTGATGCATATCGGCGCACAGCCTGTGCCGCCGACCCTGATTAAGCGCTGGAAGGCGGTTTTCCCGCACCACGAATATGACACCAACTACGGCTTGAGCGAATCCATCGGACCCGGGTGCGTACACCTCGGCATGGGCAACATTCACAAGGTCGGCGCAATCGGCGTTCCGGGCTACGGCTGGGAGGTCAGAATTGTTGACGAAAACCGCAATGAGGTGACAAGCGGCGTCGGTGAGCTGGCGGTCAAGGGTCCGGGCGTAATGAAGTGCTATTACCGCGACGCGAAGGCGACCGAGGAAGTGCTTGATAACGAGGGCTGGCTCTATACCGGCGACATGGCGGAGCGCGACAGCGACGGCTTTATTTACCTTGTTGACCGCAAAAAGGACGTGATTATTTCCGGCGGAGAGAATATTTATCCTGTTCAAATTGAAGATTTCCTGCGCTCCAACGACGCGATTAAGGACGTGGCGGTGATTGGCTTGCCCGACCAGCGTTTGGGCGAGATCGCAACGGCAGTGATTGAAGTAAAACCCGATTACACGCTCAGCGAGGAAGACGTCAAGACCTTCTGCATGGCGCTTCCGCGCTACAAGCGCCCGCGCAAAATCATCTTTGCCGACGTTCCGAGAAATCCCACCGGCAAAATTGAAAAGCCTGTGCTCCGCAAAAAATACTGCGGCGAAAGCGTTGTTGCACAGCAAAACGAAATTGATATGAGCGACCTGAAATAACACCGCTCATGGAAATATAAAACAAATTTTGGGGGTAAACAATTATGGATTTAGCAATCAAAATCATCATGCTGGTGCTGTTCTTCGGCGTGATGATTGGCGTGGGCATCTACTGCCGAAAGAATGCTACTGATGTAAACGGCTTTGTGCTGGGAGGCAGAAGCGTCGGTCCGTGGCTGACGGCGTTTGCATACGGCACATCGTATTTCTCCGCCGTTATCTTTATCGGCTACGCGGGACAGTTCGGCTGGAAATTCGGTATCGCGTCCACATGGATTGGTATCGGCAACGCCTTAATCGGCTCGCTGCTGGCGTGGGTGATTTTGGGCAGACGCACCCGCATTATGACCCAGCACCTCAACTCAGCGACCATGCCGGAATTCTTCGGCAAACGCTTTGACAGCAACGCGCTGAAAATCGGCGCGTCGATTATCACCTTTATTTTCCTGATTCCCTACACCGCGTCGCTGTATAACGGACTTTCGCGCCTATTTGAAATGGCGTTCGGTATTCCGTACATCTGGTGCATTGTCGCAATGAGCGTGCTCACCGGCATTTACGTTATCGCGGGCGGCTACATGGCGACGGCAATCAACGACTTTATTCAGGGTATCATCATGATTATCGGCATTGTTGCGGTTATCGCGGCGGTACTGATGAATCAGGGCGGCTTTATGGAAGCGCTCAACGGCTTGGCAAAGGTGCAGGATCCGAGCGTAACAAACACGCCCGGCGCGTTCAACTCCTTCTTCGGTCCCGACCCGCTGGGGCTTTTGGGCGTTGTGATTCTGACCTCGCTCGGCACCTGGGGCTTGCCGCAGATGGTGCAGAAATTCTACGCGATTAAGCACGAGAGAGACATCAAGAAGGGCACCGTTATTTCCACCGCATTCGCGCTGATTGTGGCTGGCGGCTGCTACTTCCTCGGCGGCTTTGGCAGACTGTTCAATGTTGACGTTGCCAAGGACGGCTTTGACGCGATTATTCCGCAAATGCTGTCGGGGCTTCCCCCGCTGCTCATTGCGGTTGTTGTGATTCTGGTTCTCTCCGCCTCCATGTCCACGCTTTCCTCGCTGGTAATCGCGTCCTCCTCCACCCTGACGATTGACCTGCTCAAGGGCAACATCATCAAGAAGATGGACGACAAAAAGCAGGTGCGTATCATTCGCATTTTCATTGTGGTGTTCATTGCGATTTCCGCGTTTATCGCCATCTATCAAACGCAGAGCCAAAACGAAAGCGTGAAGTTTATCGCGCAGCTGATGGGCATTTCGTGGGGTGCGCTTGCGGGCGCGTTCCTTGCTCCGTTCCTCTATGGCTTGTACTGGAAGAAAACCACCAAGCTCGCCTGCTGGGTCAGCTTTATTTTCGGCGCGGGCATTATGATGCTCAACCTGTTCGCAAGGCAGATTTTCCCTGTCATTTTGCAGTCACCGATTAACTGCGGCGCGTTCGCAATGCTCATGGGACTGATTATCGTTCCCGTAGTCAGCCTGCTCTCGCCCAAGCCCGACAAAAAGCTGGTGGACGAAGCCTTTGCCTGCTACGAAAAAGAAGTCCCTGCCAAACAAAAGAACTCATTGGATTAACCGCTGCCGCGGCGGGCAGCGCGTTCGTTGCCACGGTGGGCACTGCGCCTTTGGACAGCGCGGCTATGTATTAGAAGTCGGCGTAACGGCGCGTCTGAATGTGGTTAGTTTGGTAGTTTTTTGAATATCTTAGCTATTATCAATCAGCGGCTCTCTTTCGGGAGCCGCTGTTCTTTGCGCAAATCGGCGTTGACATTCACGGAGATTTTTAGTATAATAAGCTGTGGCGGAACTGGCAGACGCACAAGATTTAGGTAACGCTTCCTTGGTGGAAATAAGGAGTAAGTATAATGATGCAAGCTTCATCAAAAGGCAACTGTTATATTTGCGGAAAAACGC
>CAMVLW010000016.1 GCA_947168445.1 uncultured Clostridia bacterium | reverse complement strand
TTGTTGCGGTTGACGTCGCTGAGATAGGCAATGCCCTCGGTTTGGCTGATGTGCCAATAGCCGCCTGCCTCTACCCCGTCGTTCTCAGGCGTTTCGCTGATTTCCGCAAGGCGGCGCTGGATTTCGGTCACGTCCTTAACGCTGAGCCGTCCGTCGCTGTCAACGTCACCGATTTTTTCGCCGAGGTTGAGCCGCTCCATGTCGTCGAGCACGCCCTTGTATTGCTGCCACACGTTAAGAATATCATAAAACTTGTGCTTTTCCACATCATAAATGCCGTAGTTCAAGCCAAACGGCACATGATAGTTCCAATCGCGGAACACCCTGTCGCCGATGATTTCATAGCACTCAACAGGCTGCTCCATGTTGGTGGCGCCCTCCGCCAGCACCCAAATCAGCTCGCCGTTTGCGTTGAAATGATAGGCAAGCTCGCGGTAATATTCAATATCGCTGCCGTCCTGATTCCAAGAGGCGTAGCGGTAGAATTCATCTTTAAATAAAGGCTCCGCGCCGAGTTTTTTGCCGACGCCGAAGGTGTCAAACACCTCCTGCAAATCAGGATAGCGGCTTTCGTCCTCAATTTCGCAGAGGTCAAAGAAGCGCTGCCGCGCAATGTCGTAAATGCCGTAGGTGTAGACAAAGGGATAGGCGACGTCGCACTGATAGAAATATCTGCCGAAGAATACGTCCTGTGTTTCCACCTCGCAGTGATCGCCCGCGTCGGCATGAATCAGCACCCAGTCGGGCGCGCCGTTTGTTTGATGGGTGTAGAGCTCGCGGTAAAAATACGGGGCTTCCAAATCCTGCAAAAGCGGGTCTTTGCCGTCAAAATACTGCTGCTGAAAGGTTTCGTAATAGCTGACCTCCGCCGCGTTAGCCGGAAAAACAAGCACGCCGCAAAGCAGAGCGAGCGATAAGAATAATGCTAATGCCTTTTTCATAAATACAACCTCCTTTAATCGTTGATATGGATTTCGATATTGCCGCTTTCGGGTGTAAAGAACCACGCGCGTCTGTCGTTGCCGTTATTGTCGTACACGCGCAGGATATAGTCCTCGCCGCTATAAAGAAACATGCTGTAGATTTGCGGATAGAAAACGATTTCGCCGTCTGTGAGCTTGCGGATAATCGTGTAATGATTTTGCTTACGACCGTCCTTGTCGAGCACCTCAATATAGAGGTATTTGCTGTTGTAAAGCGGACACTTCGGAGAAATCCGCACAGCCACGCTGCCCTCAAACACCTCGCTCGGGGGTTCAACCGGCGGGTCTGCCGGTTCGGTTTCTTCCGTAGCATTGACTTCTTCACCCGGCAAATCTGTCGCCGGCTGCGTGGCGGTTTGCGTTGCCGTTTGTGTAGCCGCTTGGGTTGGTTGCTGCGTTGCCGCTTGGGTCGGCGCTTCGGGCGTGGTTGGCGGGACTGTCGCCGGAACGGTGGCGGCGGTTGTCGATATTTGCGGAGAAGTTGCCCGCGTTGCCGCTGTCACACGCTCTGTTGACGGTTCCGAAGCCGTAACAACCGTTTCGCGCTCTGTCGCCTGCGTTGCCGGAGTTGTTGGAACAGCCGCCTGCGTGGTGATTGGTGAAATGCTTTCAGACGGCTCGGTCGCCGCTGTTGTCACCATCACCGGAGCGGGCGTAAAGGAAGGCTTTGGCGTTCCCTGTTGAAGCAACAGCGTCATCAGCACCGCGGCGGTCACAAGAACAACTGCCGCCGCGGAGCCGATGAACTGCGGTCGGAGAAACACGAAAACAGGCTTTTGTTTCTTTTGCGGAATATTAACGGCGGCTTCTACCCATTCTGCGGGGGTTTTGAGGTTTTTCAGTTGTGTAAAGTCAAACTCATTCACTGCCCTCACCTCCGTAGATGGATTTCAACACCTCTCTGCCGCGTTTGAGCAGCGATTTGACGGTGTTTTCTTTCTTTTGAAGAATTATCGCAATCTCCCTGACCTTGTACTGCTCGCAGTAATAAAGGTAGAGCACGTCGCGGTATTTGGGAGGGGTTTGGAACAGTGCCCACGACATATCGCTGCGGTCAAAGTCAAAGGGTTCGCTTTCTTCGCGGTGAATTTCGGCAGGCGTGACGCGGCGGTTTTTGCGCATATAGGAGGCGCACTCGTGAATCGCCACGCGAATCAGCCACGCCTTGAGGTGTTCTTCGCTTTCGAATTCGGGGGATTTGAGCCACAGCTTGGTGAAGGTATTCTGAAAGCAATCCTCCGCGTCGGCGCGGTTTTGCAGGCGCATAACGCAAACGCCTGTCACCGTGTCGGCATACTGCCGCACAGCCTGTTCAAACGTCAGTCCCGCAAATGTGTTCCGCCCGCCGTTCACTTGTCCCCCTCCTTTGTCAGTAATACGCTTTGCAGGGATAATTTGGTTGCATTTATTATTAAAAT
The DNA here is from genome assembly GCA_947168445.1 of uncultured Clostridia bacterium. GTDB lineage: Bacteria > Bacillota > Clostridia > Oscillospirales > Acutalibacteraceae > Ruminococcoides. The sequence continues at coordinate 31,103 of CAMVLW010000016.1, read as the reverse complement.
AATGAATATAGGGCTCCGTTGTGGGAGCCCTATCATTATTACTGCTTATTGAACAAAAAACTCGTAAAATGCGCGGTATGCCATATAGACGTCGGTTTTGCTCACGATTTCAAACGGCGCGTGCATGCTCAGCACGGGAACGCCGAGGTCGATGACGTCAACATTCATATTGGCAACGTATTTTGCGATGGTACCGCCGCCGCCGAGGTCAACTCTGCCGAGCTCGCCGATTTGCCACTGAATGTTGTTGTTTTCGAGCAGCGCACGGACAGCGCCCATGTATTCCGCGGAAGCGTCGGAGGTGTCGTACTTGCCGCCGTGTCCTGTGTATTTTGAAATCACCACGCCGCCGTTGATGTAGCAGCTGTTCTTCGCTTCAAACGCGGAGGCGTAGGTGGGGTCAAACGCCGCGTTAACGTCGGCGGACAGGCAGGTGCTCTTTGACAGCGCACGGTAGCCCTCAACGCCGTCCTGCTTGGCAAGGTCGTAGATGAAATAGCGCAGGAAGTCGCTCTGCATACCGGTGTTGCCGTCGCTGCCGATTTCTTCCTTGTCAGTCAGGTAGGTAATGCAGGTGCTTTCCACGGCTTCCGCGTCAAGCGCCGCCATCAGCGCGGGATAAGCGCAGACCTTGTCGTCGTGACCGTAGCCGCCAATCATGCTGCGGTCAAAGCCGATGTCCTTCGCCTTGAAGGAGGGAACCAAACACAGTTCAGCCGAGAGGAAATCGCCCTCGGTGATGCCGTATTTTTCATTGAGAATGGACATCACGTTGAGTTTGACGAGTTCCTTCTCGTCCTCCGCCTCAGCATAGGGACGGGAGCCGACCAAAACATTCAAATCCTCGCCGGTGAACGCCTTTGCCATGGGCTTTGTCACCTGCTCCTGTGCCAAATGCGGCAGCAGGTCGGTGACGCAGAAGCAGCTTTCGTTCTCCTCGTCGCCCCACTTGACCTCAACGCGGGTGCCGTCGAGCTTGACAATCACGCCGTGCAGGGTGAGCGGAATCGCCGTCCACTGATACTTTTTCAGACCGCCGTAATAGTGGGTTTTGAACAGCGCGAGGTTGTTCGCTTCATAGAGCGGGTTGGGCTTGAGGTCAATGCGCGGGGAGTCGATGTGCGCAATCGCCAGACGCGCGCCGTTTTTGACGCCGTTTTTGCCGATAACCGCCAGCGCAATCGCCTTGCCGCGGTTGACATAATACACCTTGTCGCCGGGCTTGTACTGCGCGTTGGGGTCGTATTCGGTGAAGCCCTTTTCCTTTGCCGCCGCCAGCGAATAGGCAACCGCCTCGCGCTCCACGGGAGAAGCGTTCAAAAAGGTTTTGTAGCCCTCGCAGAACGCGTCCGCCTTGGCGATTTCCTCAGCGGGCAGTTCCTTGACGGTTTTGGGCTCGTTCATCAGTTGTTCGCGCAAAAGCGCGGTTTTGGTTTTTTCTTCTGACATTTGATAACTTCCTTTCGTATTTGCTGTTAAGTTAACACTATATGATTGTTTTATGAATAATATAGCTTTATATACATCTCCTTGGCGTCCTCGACCTTGTCAACATAGTCGCGGGTTTCGTCAAAGGGAATGTTTTCGACAATCAGGGTTTTGCCGTCGGTGCTGATATGGGGATCCTGCAGCCAGTTTTCCACATTGCCGGGTCCGGCGTTGTAGGCGGCAACCGCACATTCTTCGTTGCCGAAGGCGTCAAGATGGTCGCGCAGAATGTTGCAGCCGTAGTCAATGTTCACGGCGGGGTCAAAGATGTCGTTGTCGGAATAGACATTTTCCTCGTCGCGCAGGCTGCGGTAGTGGTCAAAGGTGTCGTGCGTAATCTGCATGAGTCCGCAGGCGCCGGCGCTTGACCCGGCGGTGGGCTCAAAGCCGCTTTCGGTGCGAATCACCGCGAACACCAGCGCGGGATTGAGGTTATATTTGAGCGCGGAGGCGTTGACATAATCGCTGTAGCTGCGCGGATAGGAGATGTTCTGCACCTTTTCGCGCGTGTTGTGCTGGCAGTTTGCCGCGAGCAGCACCGCCGCGACTGCCAAAACCGCAAACAAGATGCCCGCGAAAATCACCTTGGGGCTGACGTCCTTTTTCTTTTTTCGCCTTCTCTGCGGCGCATGACGTGTCGCCATTAATTCACCTCCGCTTTCAGCTTGTTTAGCACGCTTTGCGCCTGCTGTTCAAGCGCGTCGGCGGTGCCGTTGTTTTCAATGATATAATCGCAGTGGGCGCGGAAAAATTCCTCGCTGAGCTGCGCGTTCATGCGCGCTCTCGCCTGCTGCCTTGTGATGTTGTCCCTGTCGAGAATCCGCCGCTCGCGCTGCTTTTCGTCCGCGACAACGGCGATAACGCGGTCGCAAATAACGTCGGCGTTGGCTTCAAAAAGCTGCGGCGCGTCGTAAATCACCAGCCCGCGCGCTTCTTTGAGCAGTTCAAACAGCCGCGCCGTAACGAAGGGGTGCACCAGCCTGCCGAGCAGAGCGGTGCTTTCCTTGTCCGCAAAGGCGCGCTGCGCGAGCAGCTTACGGTTGAGCGAGCCGTTTTTTCGGAGAATATCGCTGCCGAAGCAGGCGGCAAGGGTTTTTAAGCAAGGCGAACCCGCTTCGTAAAGCTGCGCCACGATTTCATCAGCGTTGAAAACCGTCGCGCCGGCGGCGGCAAAGAGGCTCGCAACAGTGCTTTTGCCCGCTCCGCTCTGCCCTGTCAGTCCGATTAACTTAAACCGCTTCAAGGTCAATCACCTCAAATCCCGCCGCGCGAATCAGGCGGTTATAGACGGCGAGTCCCACGCCCTCGGTGGAGGGCAGGCGGGAATAAACCGTGTGCACCGTCGGGTTTTCGTCAATGCGGCGCAGGCAGTCAAACAGATGGTGCGCCTGCGTGAGATAGTCCGTCCGTCTGCCGAGCGAGAGCGTTTTGACGCGCAGCAGCAGCAAATCCTCGTCGCAGCAAAGGGCGCAAACGTCGTCGCCCGCGTGGGCGTTGACATAAGAAATGTACTGTTCATCGCTGCCTTTCAGCAGCAAAACGTTCGCCTTGGGCGCGTAGTGCTTGTATTTCATGCCGGGGCTGGCGGCGGTGACGCCTTCCTTTAACTGATGAAGCACCGCGTCGTCCACCTCAACCTCTCCGAGCACCTCGCGCAGCTGCTCCACCGTGACGCCGCCGGGTCGCAGCACACGCGGAACGTCCGCCGCGAGCGTGATGACCGTGCTCTCCACACCGACCTCACTCATGCCGCCGTCGAGCACCGCGTCGATTTTGCCGTCCATGTCGTTTAAGACATGGCGCGCGGTGGTGGGACTCGGCGAGCCGGAGAGATTTGCCGAGGGAGCGGCTAAGGGCGTGTCTGCCGCCCTGATGATTTCTTGCGCTAAGGGATGTGCCGGAAAGCGAACGGCAACCGTATCAAGTCCCGCGGAAACCTCGCGGGGAATCACCTCGGTGCGCTTCATAATCATTGTCAGGGGTCCCGGCCAAAAGGCTTTGGCAAGCTTTTTGGCGCTTTCGGGGATTTCCTTTACCAAACGGAACCGCTCAATATCGCCAAAATCCGCGATATGCACAATCAGCGGATTGTCCATCGGTCTGCCCTTCGCCCTAAAAATCTTCGCGACCGCTTCACCGTTGAGCGCGTCGGCGGCAAGACCGTAGACCGTTTCGGTGGGGATTCCCACCACGCCGCCTTTTTTCAGGATTTCGGCGGCGGTATTCACCTGCGTTTTATCTAAAACCTGCGTGTTCATCAGCTTTGTTCCATGCTCTCTTTTAACTTTTCGGCGCGGTCGGCGGTCACCAGCGCGTCAATCACCTCGTCGAGATTGCCGTTCAAAATATCCTCCAGCTTATAGAGCGTCAAGCCGATGCGGTGGTCGGTGAGTCTGCCCTGCGGATAGTTATAGGTGCGGATGCGCTCGCTGCGGTCGCCTGTGCCGACCTGCGATTTTCTGTCGGCGGCAATTTCGCTCGCCTGCGCGTCCTGCTTTTCTTTGAGCAGGCGGCTTTTGAGCACCTTCATTGCCTTGTCCTTGTTCTTATACTGGCTGCGCTCGTCCTGACATTCCACCACCGTGCCCGTGGGAAGGTGGGTAATGCGGATAGCGGAGCTGGTTTTGTTGATGTGCTGACCGCCCGCGCCGCTGGAACGGAAGGTGTCGATTTTGAGGTCGGCGGGGTTGATTTCAAGCTCCACGTCCTCCGCTTCGGGAAGCACCGCAACCGTGGTGGTGGAGGTGTGCACCCTGCCCTGACTCTCCGTTTCGGGAACGCGCTGAACGCGGTGCACGCCGCTTTCGTATTTAAAGCGCGAATAAGCGCCTTCGCCGTTAATCATAAAGGAAATTTCCTTGTAGCCGCCGAGTTCGGTTTCGTTGGCGTTGAGCACTTCGATTTTGTAGCCGCGCCGCTCGGCATACATGGAATACATGCGGAACAGCACCGCCGAAAACAGCGCGCTTTCCTCTCCCCCGGCGCCGCCGCGGATTTCAACAATAACATTGCGCTCATCGTTGGGGTCTTTGGGCAGCAGAAGGATTTTAAGCTGCTCGGAGAGCGATTCGATTTTCTCCTTTGCTTCGTCCAGTTCCAGCTGCGCGAGTTCTTTTAATTCTGAATCAGAATTATCATTCAGGATTTCAAGGCTGTCGTGCTCGCTTTGCACCGCCGCCTTGTAGTCGCGGTAGGTCAGCACGATTTCCTCAATCGACTTGATTTCCTTCATGACCTTTTGGTACTCCTCGGGGTCAGCCGCGACGGACGGCTCATAGAGCCTGCGGTTGAGCTCGGAATACCGCTTATCAAAAATCTCAATTCTCTCAAACATAGCTTACTCCGTGATGATTTTATTAATGCCCTTTTCTGCCTTGCGCCGGGGCAGCATGACCTCGTGACCGCAGGTAAGGCATTTCAGCTTAAAGTCCATACCCACGCGCAGCACAGAAAACACGCTGCCGCCGCAGGGATGCGGCTTTTTCATTTTCACCTTGTCACCCACGCTGACGTCCACAAAATCACTCCCATAGTTATTCATATTACATTATACACCATTTCAGCACTGTTGGCAAGGTAGAAGTTATAAGTTATAAGTGATAAGTGATAAGTGGTAGAAAAAGGCTTGCATAAAACCACGCTGTGGATTCTAAGCAAGCCTTGAATTCTATTTAATTCCGAATTCCGAATTCCGAATTCCGAATTAGATTGTCACTTCGCCTTCAAAGACGGTTTCCGCGTTGCCGGTCATGTAGACGGTTTCGTCGGTGTAGTTGATGATGAGGTCGCCGCCGATAAGCTTGACCTTGATGTCCTCGCCCTTTTTGCAGAAGCCGTTTTCAACCGCCGCAACCGCCGCCGCGCAAGCGCCTGTGCCGCATGCCCAGGTTTCGCCCGAGCCGCGCTCCCACACGCGCATTTTGATGGTGTGGTCGTCGAGAACGGTGACGAACTCGGTGTTGACTCTTTCGGGGAACAGCTTGTCAAATTCAAACGCGGGACCGACCTTCTCAATGTCAATGCGGTCGATGTCGTCGCGGAACACCACGCAGTGCGGGTTGCCCATGGAAACACAGGTGATGCGGTATTCCTGACCGCCGATTGTCACCGCACGGTCAACCACCTTGTCGCCGTCGAGCGCCACAGGCACATTCTTGGGCGCAAGCTCCGCCTTGCCCATGTCAACGCGCAGAGTGGTTACCTCGCCGCCGGTGGTGAAGGCTTTCAGCTTTTTGATACCGCTGAGGGTTTCAATGGTGATTTCGTCCTTCTCTTTGTAGTCCACCATGCCGTGGTCGTAGAGGAACTTGCCGACGCAGCGGATACCGTTGCCGCACATTTTGCCCTCGGAGCCGTCGCGGTTATACATCTTCATCTGCGCGTCAGCCACCTTGGAGGGAGCGACGAGAATGAGTCCGTCGGCGCCGATTCCGAAGTGACGGTCGCTCAGGCGAACCGCCAGCGCTTCGGGGTTGTTAATCCACTGACCGAAGGTGGAGAAGTAGATGTAGTCGTTGCCGATACCCTGCATTTTGGTGAAGCGCAGCTTTTGCTTGCTTTCGCGCATGTTGTTGATGTCAACCAGTTCGGTGCTGTGCTGGGAATAGCGGCTCTTTAAGCAATCCGCCAGCGCGTTTGCGGTGTCGAGCGAGGTCAGGCACGGAATGTTGCGCTCAACGGTTTTTCGGCGGATTTTTACCGAGTCACGCGAAGGAATTCTGCCCTTTGCGGAGGTGGAAATCACATACTGAATCTTGCCGGACTCAATCAGGCTGAGGGTGTTGTTGCCGTGCTCGTTTTCGTGAATCTTCTTGACCGCCACCGCGTCAATGCCGTACTTGTCAAGCACTGCCGCTGTGCCGTAGGTCGCGTAAATCTTGAAGCCGAGGTCAAAATATTTCTTGGCAATCTCGCCGATTTCCGCCTTGTCGGAATCGCGGACGGTGATGAACACGCCGCCGTTCTTCTTCATCTTGTAGCCCGCGGCAATCAAGCCCTTGTAGAGCGCTTCCTCCAGCGTGCTCGCAATGCCGAGCACCTCGCCGGTGGACTTCATTTCGGGACCGAGGTGGTTGTCCACGTTAATCAGCTTTTCAAAGCTGAATACCGGCACCTTGACCGCGATATAGGGGCTCTTTCTGTAGAGACCGGTGCCGTAGCCCATGTCGGCAAGGCGCTCGCCGAGCATGGCTCTGGTAGCGAGGTCAACCATGGGAACGCCGGTGACCTTGCTGATATAGGGAATGGTACGCGAGGAACGCGGATTGACCTCGATAACGTACAACTCGTTGTTGTAGATGAGGTACTGGATATTGACAAGACCCTTGGTGCGCAGGTCAATTGCCAGGTTGCGCGAGCTGGTGACGATAGTCTCGGTCATCTCGTCGGAGATGTTCCACGCCGGATAGACCGCAATCGAGTCTCCGGAGTGAACGCCGGCGCGCTCAACGTGCTCCATGATACCGGGAATGAGGATATCCTCGCCGTCGCAGATGGCGTCGACCTCGATCTCGGTGCCCTGGAGATATTTATCGATAAGAATCGGGTTTTCAATGTTCTGAGCGAGGATGATCGCCATGTATTCCTTAACGTCAGCCTCGTTGAAGGCGATGATCATGTTCTGACCGCCGAGAACGTAGGACGGACGGAGAAGAACGGGATAGCCGATCGTGTCGGCGACCTTGAGAGCTTCTTCTGTCGTCATAACGGTCACGCCGCGCGGACGCTTGATGTGGTACTTCTCAAGCAGCTCGTCAAAGCGCTCTCTGTCCTCCGCCATATCAATCGCGTCGTAGGAGGTGCCGAGAATGTTCACGCCGTTGTCGCTCATGAACTTGGTGAGCTTAATCGCGGTCTGACCGCCGAACGCCACAACAACGCCGAAGGGCTTTTCGGTATGGATAATGCCCATAACGTCCTCGTTGGTGAGGGGTTCAAAATAAAGTCTGTCGGCGGTGTCAAAGTCGGTGGAAACGGTTTCGGGGTTGTTGTTGACGATAACCACGTCGTAGCCCGCCTTTTTCAGCGCCCAAACGCAGTGAACGGAAGCGTAGTCGAACTCGATACCCTGACCGATACGGATTGGACCGGAGCCGAATACGATAACGGTCTTTTTGCCGCTCTTGTTCTTCTCAATAAACTCCGCCGCTTCGTTTTCCTTGTCAAAGGTGGAATAGAAGTAAGGCGTCTGCGCCTCAAATTCCGCCGCACAGGTGTCAACCATTTTGTAAACAGGGGTCAGCGGATTTTCAACAGTCTGACCGCTCAGCTCCTCAATCGTCTTGTTGAGGAAGCCCATCTTCTTTGCGCGGACATAGAGCTCGTCGGTAAGCTTGCCCGCCTTTAACTCGTTCTCAACGGCGATAATGTTTTTCATCTTTTCAAGGAACCACTCGTCAATCATGGTGATTTCATGAATCTGCGCCACGCTCACGCCGCGCTTGAGGGCTTCGTACACGCAAAAAATACGTCTGTCGTCGCACACGCTGAGTCTGTCGATAACGGAAGCCTTGGAAAGCGCCGCGAACTCCTTGTCGTCAAGCGTGTTGTGCGAGATTTCCGCGCCGCGAACCGCCTTCATAATCGCCTGCTCAAAGGTCGGCGCGATTGCCATGACCTCGCCTGTCGCCTTCATCTGAGTGCCGAGGTTGCGCTTTGCGTAAACGAATTTGTCAAACGGCCACTTGGGGAACTTGATAACCACATAGTCAATCGCCGGCTCAAAGCAAGCGTAGGTGGTGCCGGTAACGGCGTTTTTGATTTCGTTGAGGGTGTAGCCGATGGCGATTTTTGCCGCAACCTTGGCAATCGGATAGCCTGTTGCCTTGGAAGCGAGCGCGGAGGAACGCGATACACGCGGGTTAACCTCAATAACCGCGTACTCAAAGGTTTCGGGGTCGAGCGCGAACTGGCAGTTGCAGCCGCCTTCTACCTTCAAAGCGGAAATGATATTCAGCGCCGCGGTGCGCAGCATTTGGTATTCTTTATCGGAAAGGGTCACGCAGGGCGCGATAACAATCGAGTCGCCGGTGTGAACGCCGACCGGGTCGAAGTTTTCCATCGAGCAGATGGTGATAACATTGCCTTCGCTGTCGCGCATGACCTCGAACTCGATTTCCTTCCAGCCGGAAATGCACTTTTCAACCAATACCTGCGTAATCGGAGAAAGCTCAAGACCGTTGGAGGTGATTTCGATTAATTCTTCTTCATTGTTAACGATACCGCCGCCGGTGCCGCCGAGGGTGAACGCCGGACGGATAATAACGGGATAGCCGATTTCAGCCGCGAATTTCAAGGCGGAATCCACATCGTTGACAACGGTGGACGGAATGACAGGCTCGCCGATTTCCAGCATGGTGTCCTTGAACATCTGTCTGTCCTCTGCCTTGTCAATGGTGTCGGGCTTTGCGCCGAGCAGCTTCACGCCGTATTCGTCGAGGAAGCCTTCCTTGGCAAGCTGCATGGAGAGCGTCAGACCTGTCTGACCGCCGAGGGTGGAAAGCAGACTGTCGGGGCGCTCCTTCTTGATGATTCTCTTGACGGTTTCAAGCGTCAGCGGCTCGATATAAACCTTGTCCGCCATAGCGTTGTCCGTCATGATGGTGGCAGGGTTGGAGTTGACAAGAATAACCTCCAGTCCTTCCTCCTTCAACGCGCGGCACGCCTGGGTGCCCGCATAGTCAAACTCAGCCGCCTGTCCGATAACAATCGGACCGGAGCCGATAACCATTACTCTTTTGATGTCCTTTTTCAGTGGCATAGTATCAATCCTTTATTTCAGAGTTGAGAGTTTAATGCTTAGAGTTGAATGTTATCCTTTATACTCTTTCATCATATCAATAAACTTGTCGAACAGGAAAGAGGTTTCCTGCGGACCGCCGCAGGCTTCGGGGTGGAACTGCACGGAGAAGGCGGGCATGTTGGTGTAGGTCACGCCCTCGCAGGTGCCGTCGTTGCCGTTGACAAAGCTGACCTCCGCGCCCTCGGGCAGGCTGTCGGAAACAACCGCGTAGCCGTGGTTCTGAGAGGTGATGAACACTCTGCCGCTTGCCAGCTCCTTTACGGGCTGGTTGGCGCCGCGGTGACCGTAGTGCAGCTTTTCGGTTTCACCGCCCTGCGCGAGCGCGAGAAGCTGATGACCGAGGCAGATTCCGAAAATCGGCACGCCGCTTGCGGTGAGTTTTTTGAGTTCCTCAATCACAGCGGTGTTCTCCTTGGGGTCTCCGGGACCGTTGGAAAGCATAATGCCGTCGGGATTGAGCGAGAGAATCTCCTCCGCGGTGGTGTGGGCGGGCACAACGGTGATTCTGCAGTTGCGCTTGTTGAGCTCTCTGCCGATATTGTGCTTGGCGCCGAAGTCCATGACAACGACGTTGAAGTCCTCCTGCTCGGCGTCAAACACCTCGTTTTCGCTGATGGTGGTGCTCTCCACGGCGTTTGTCACGCGGTAGCTTTTAAGCGCTTCCAGTTCCTCGGCGGTGATGTCGGGCGTGTACCGGATTTGGCAGTTGAGCACGCCGTATTCACGGACAATCCGGGTGAGCGCGCGGGTGTCTACGCCGCAGATTCCGGGAACGCCCTTCTCTTTTAAAAAGGTGTCAAGATTACCCTCACTGCGGAAATTAGAGGGAACTTGGCACCATTCACGAACAATATAACCCCTTAAAGCGGGAGTGTCGCTCTCAAAATCAGCGGGAATTACGCCGTAATTGCCGATAAGCGGGAACGTCTGAAGAACCACCTGACCGTAATAGCTGGGGTCGGTGAGTGTTTCAAGATAGCCTGTCATCGCGGTAGTGAAAACAAGCTCTCCCGTGGTTTCTTTTTCAGCGCCGAAGGCTTCGCCTTCAAACACAGCGCCGGTCTCAAGAATTAAGTATGCTTTCTTACTCATATAATTCTCCTTTGTAATAGTGGTTAGCGGTCAGTGGCGAGTGGTTAGTGGCATCACTTACCACTTACCCCTTATCACTTATCACTAATTCTGATACGTCTGAATCACCTGCTTGGCGACCTCTGCCCTGCTGACGCGCAAGTCCATTGCCTGCTTTTCAAGATAGCGGTGCGCCTGCTCTTCGCTCATGTTCAGGCAGGTGACGAGCAGCAGCTTGGCGCGGTCAATCAGCTTGATGTCCTCAACCATGGTTTTCAGCTGCTCGGTTTCCTGCTCCACGCGCATCATACGGGCGCGGAAGCAATCGGTAAATTGCAAATAGTGATGGAACAAATGACGGTTAATCGGTCTTGCAATCACCAGCACGCCGTGCGGCGTCAGCTTTTCGCTGAGCTCGTCCGCGTTTTTCTGCGGCACGATAATCACCACGCTGGAGCGGGTGGACTGCGCGAAAAAGCGGCTCAGTTCAATGCCGTTTTCGTCGGCAAGCGGCGCGTTGATACAGATTAAGTCGTAAGCCTCTCGCTCGCTTAGCTGCGTTGCCTGATACGCGGTGGCTGAAACGGTGAGCGGGTAAAAGCCCTCGGTTCTCAGCAGCTCCGCCAAAGCGCGCGCGCCGCTCTCCGAGGACGAGATAAGCAATGTCCTTTTCATCAGCGCATCACCGCCCGTCATTCTTCAACATATTATTTTACAGGATTTTAGCATATTTTATTTTACAAAATCGAAAAATAAAAGAATTTTTCGTGTGGAAATTGCAAATCAGATACAAAGCGTTTTTAGAAAAATTGACGAATGCAGCTATATAATGGAAAATTGACAATGGAAAATGGATAATTGAAATCAGGGCTTGCCTGATTAGACAAACCCTGAATAAATTATCAAATGCTGAACAACAGCTCGCTGTACGACGGATACGGCCAGAAGTCGGCGGCGGTTTCGGTTTCCATGCTGTCGCCGATGGCGCGCAGCTCCTGCATTTTCGCGAACACTTCGTTTCTGAAATAGAACGCGCGGTCAAGCATGTCGCCGCCGCAGCTTTCCGCGCCCATGACGGCTTCCTCAAGCTCTCCAGTGGTCTTGACAAAGCAGACAAGCTTGTTGGAAAGGCTCGTCACCAAATCCTCCTCATAGGAGGTGGGAATCGCGGCGGAAAGCGCCTTCTTTGCCAGCGCGGTCTCGGTCATTTCACGCACAAACGCACTGACGGCGGGCGCGATTTTTTTCTTTGCCATGTCAATCATGGTCAGCGCTTCAATGTTAATCTGCTTGCAGTAGGTTTCAAGTTCAATATCGCGGCGGGCACGGTATTCCGCTTCGGTCACGATTTTATTCTTGACAAACAGCGCGACGTTCTTTCTGTCCATGAAGTGGCTGTATGCCTCGGGCATGGATTTGAGGTTGAGCAAGCCTCTTCTCTTGGCTTCGGCAACCCACTCGTCGGTGTAGTTGTCGCCGTTGAAGATGATTCTTCTGTGCTCGGTCAGCACGTTGCGGACAAGGTGCTTGACTGCCGCTGTCATGTCCTCGGCGTCCTTCAGCTCCACATAGAACTGGCTGAGCTGCTCGGCAACCATTGTGTTGAGCATATAGTTCGGGCAGCCGATATTGAGCGCGGCGCCGAGCGCGCGGAACTCAAACTTATTGCCGGTGAAGGCAAACGGAGAGGTGCGGTTGCGGTCAGAGGTGTCCTTTTTGAAGTCCGCCAAAACGTCAACGCCGGTCATCATTCTTTCCTTGCCGTGGCTGATGTATTCCTCACCGTTGATGATGGAATCCACCAATTCGCCCAAATCGTCGCCGAGATACATGGAGATAATCGCGGGCGGCGCTTCGTGCGCGCCGAGACGGTGGTCGTTGCCCGCGCTTGCCACATTCGCGCGCAGCAAATCCTGATATTCGTCAACCGCCTTGACAACAGCCGCCAGGAAAAGCTGGAACTGATAGTTGGTTTCGGGGTGCTTGCCGGGAGAGAGCAGGTTTTCCCCGGTGTTGGTGGAGAGCGACCAGTTGTTGTGCTTGCCGCTGCCGTTCACGCCCGCAAAGGGCTTTTCGTGCAGCAGGCAAACAAGACCGTGCTTTTCGGCGGTTTTCTTCATGATTTCCATTGTCAGCTCGTTGTGGTCGTTGGCAATGTTGGAGGTGGTGAAAATCGGCGCGAGTTCGTGCTGAGAGGGCGCAACCTCGTTGTGCTTGGTCTTAGCCAGCACGCCGAGCTTCCACAGCTCCTCGTCCAAATCGCGCATATACGCCGCGACGCGGGTTTTAATGGAGCCGAAATAGTGGTCGTCAAGTTCCTGACCCTTGGGCGCCTTTGCGCCGAACAGGGTTCTGCCGGTGAGCATTAAGTCCTCGCGCTGCTCATAGAGCTTCTTGTCAATCAGAAAATACTCCTGTTCGGGACCGACGGTGGTAATCACGCGGGTGACGTCGGTTTTGCCGAGCAGGTGCAAAATCTTGACCGCCTCGCTGCTGATTCTCTCCATTGAGCGGAGCAGCGGGGTCTTTTTATCGAGCACCTCGCCCGTGTAAGAGCAAAACGCGGTGGGAATATACAGAGAACCGTCCTTGACAAACGCCGGAGAGGTCGGGTCCCAAGTGGTGTAGCCGCGGGCTTCAAAGGTAGCGCGGATACCGCCGCTGGGGAAGCTTGAAGCGTCAGGCTCGCCCTTAATCAACTCCTTGCCGGAAAACTCCATAATCACGCCGTCGCCGTTGGGCTGGATAAAGCTGTCATGCTTTTCGGCGGTGATACCTGTCATCGGCTGGAACCAGTGGGTGTAGTGGGTGCAGCCCATCTCAATCGCCCAGTCCTTCATTGCCGCGGCAACGACATTTGCCACGCTGATGTCCAGCGGCTCGCCGTCGCTGATGGTCTTTTTCAGTGCCTTGTAGGTGGATTTCGGCAGTCTTTCCTGCATTTTTTTGTCGTTGAAAACATTGCAGCCAAACATTTCAGGAACTCTACTCATAAAATAAACTCTCCCATTGTCTTAAAAATAGAGGCACTGCGGGTATCTCCGCAGCGCCTTTGCTGTCCTTGTTTTAGTATATTCGAAAAGCGGAAATTTGTCAATGTGTTTCTTTGTTAAACTTTGCTAAAGGAAAACCGAGATTTCTATGCAAAGCGTAACAAGCGAACGGTAGCGAACGGTAGCGAACGCTTAGCCACGCTTAGCAAACTTAGCTAATATAAATATAAATATAAATATAAAAATAAAGATAAAGATAAATATAAACATAAAGAAAACGCTGCGCTTATTTCTTTTTTCTGCTGCTGATATTTCTGTCGAAGATTGCTGTCAGTCTGGGAAGAATAAGCTGGGCGCACAAGCCTGTGAAGGCGCCCGCCAAACAGCCGGACACAACGAGAAACGGAAAGTAGAGCAAGAGCGAAGGCGTTTGCGTAACAAGCAGGGCTGCCGCCATTTGCCCGGTATTGTGCAAAAGCGCGCCGAACACGCTTGCCAGCCACAGGTGCTTTTCATCTATCACTTTTTTCAGGAGCAGCATACCGAGCAGGCACAAAAAGCTGCCGCAGGCGCTGTAAAGCAGTGCCATGATGTTGCCGCCGAACACAGAGCCGAGAACGATTCGCACGCCGGCCAGCATGGCGGCCTCATAGGCGCGAAAGCGGTAAACGGCATAGACGGTGATGATGTTCGCAAGCCCCAGCTTGATTCCCGGAACGGGAAAGGGATTGGGGATTTGCAGCTCCACAATAAAAATTATCAAGGCGGCGGCGGTGAGCAGCGCCAGCCGCGTCAGGCGTTTAATACTCATACTTACTCCGAAATCGCGTCAACGCCGCCGTCGGCGTCGGTAAAGGCAATCACCAAATCGTGCGGCAAGCAGACAATGGGCATTGCGGCGCTGTCAAGCCAGCCCATGCGCACGCAGGTTTTGTCGGGGCAGTCGGCGTCCTTCACGCGGATTTTGCCGTCCTTGATTTCCACGGTGTTGCTGCCGCTGTCTGTTTTGATTTCAAACGCGCGGTCGGCTTCTTGGGAGAGGTCAAGGGTATAGAGCACCTTTCCCCCGCTTTTGATTTGCACGTTGTTCTTTTTCGGCGCGTTCATAATGATTACGCTCACGATGATTCCCGCCGCGAAAATCACCGCCGCAATTGCGATTAGAATTTTAACCTTCAAATTCATCAACTACTTTCACGATTATTATACAATAAACCGCGCGAAAACGCAATTGCATATTGCTAATTTCCGCGTTCGGCGTTATAATTGGCAGTAGAGAATGAATGAATTTGAGAGGTGCGGCATGTCACAGAGCAAGCAAAACATTCAAAACGGAAGCTGCCCGGTTTATAAAAAGTGCGGCGGCTGCCAGCTGCAAAATTTAAGCTACCCGGAGCAGCTCCGCTTTAAGCAGAACAAGGTGGAAAAGCTGCTGAAAGGCTTTGGCAGGGTTGCGCCGGTTATCGGCATGGACGACCCTTATCACTACCGCAACAAGGTTCAGGCGGCGTTTCGCACCGACAGAAACGGCAGGATTCAGTCGGGCGTGTACCAGTCGGGCACGCACCGCATTGTCAGCATTGACAGCTGCCAGATTGAGGACAGAACCGCCGACGAAATTATTGTCGCGGTGCGCAGGCTGCTGCCGTCCTTCCGCATGACGACCTACAACGAGGACACGCGCAAGGGATTTTTGCGGCATGTGCTGGTCAAGCGCGGGTTTGCGACGAATGAAGTGATGGTGGTGCTGGTGACAGGAACGCCTATTTTTCCTTCAAAGAATCATTTTGTCAAGGCGCTGCGCGAACAATTTCCGCAAATCACGACTATCGTGCAGAACATCAATCCCTATCAGACGAATTTAGTCCTCGGCGAGCGGCAAAACGTGCTCTACGGCAAGGGTTACATTGAGGACGTGCTCTGCGGCTGCCGCTTTCGCATTTCGCCCAAGAGCTTTTATCAGATTAACCCGGTGCAAACAGAGTTGCTTTACAACAAGGCGATTGAATTTGCGGGCTTAAAGGGCAAAGAAACCGTGCTCGACGCCTACTGTGGCATCGGCACCATCGGCATTGTCGCCGCCAAGCACGGCGCGGGTCAGGTGATTGGCGTGGAGCTGAACGGCGACGCGGTGCGCGACGCGATTCAGAACGCCAAGGCAAACGGCTTGAAGAATATCCGCTTTTACAAGGGCGACGCGGGCGAGTTTATGCAGGCGGTCGCCGACGAGGGCGAACAGCTTGATATTGTTTTGATGGACCCGCCGCGCGCGGGCAGCAGCGAGCGGTTTTTGGACGCGCTGATTCGCCTTGCTCCCCCAAAAGTGGTGTATGTCAGCTGCAATCCCGAAACCCTCGCGCGGGATTTGGCGTACCTGCGCAAAAACAGCGCCTACCGCGTGCAGCAAATCCAGCCCGTGGACATGTTTCCGCACACGGCGCATGTGGAGTGCGTGGTAAAGCTAATGAAGCATAACGGTGAGGGTCGCTGAGCGGAATCCCTTTTCAGAATATGCCGCTCCGTTGCTCAACTTCATATGATTCGCATTACTATCCTGATTCTTTCAGGATAGTATTTTTTTGAGAAAATTCCAAAAACCCTCTTGACAAGCCATAAAGTATGTGGTATAGTACATGCATAGTGATTAATTACTACCTTATCTTTACATCATTATTACATTATTTTTTTACATTGGAGGTAATTATATGAACGGAATCGCCGTTAAACTAAAAGCAGGCAAGGTAAACAATGAGTATGTCTCCGCGGCGCATATTGCTTCGCTCCATGAAGCGACGCTGCGCGAAAAGGGTAAGTGTTACTTCAGCACAAAGCTGCAAATGAAGCCGGAACGCGCTCCCTTTATTGACACGCTCTTGATTTTCAACAAGGATGAGAACTTTTATTATCTTTGCAGCGTTGAGCAGGTGCGCGTTGGCGTGCTTGTCGGTGCGTTTCTTCCCGATGACGCCGCTGCGTTTTCCCCCGCTCCCTATGCCGTTGAGCCCTCAACGACATGGTTCTTGCTCACGTCCATGCAAAGGGTCGATAAGGACGCGCTGTCAGGCTTGCGCGTTACAGGCAAGCCCGGCGTCAGCTTTATTGAGATGATAGACAAATCAAGCCGTTTTCCGCGCTTTTATTTTGAGGGGTGAGCCATATGAATACATATTATCAGACCTATCATAAAGAAAAAGCAGAGGTAAATGCAGCTTTTTTAAAGTACAATGCAGATTCGGGCGACGCAAAAAAGCTGAACGGACTCCTTGCCGCCAATCTGCTGCGCCGAGAGCTGATGCGCTATTTCCGGGAGCATGCGCTGCCGTATACCGTTTCCCCGGTCAACTCCTATGTTATCGGTTCCAAATATGAATACGATTTGCTGATTGTCAAAGCGGACGCACAGCCGTTTTCCGATTACCTTTACACTCCCGACGACGTCATCACCGTAATCGAGAGCAAGGCAGGCGGGCTGATGAATGTAAAGAATGAATGTGAAAATATCGCGCAAGCGTTCAACGCCGCCCACAAACTCAATCGCGCCATCCGCTTCGGCTATATCACCGTAGGTGAGAACGTGCCCGTTCATGAGGTGAACAGGTTGGGAAACCCGACGGTAAATCACTGGGAGCTCACCCAATATTATTTTAAAGAGAATTTGGACGCGGATGCGGAACGCAAGATTTACGCCGCCACGCTGCATAAGGGCAATCGCAATCATCTTTGCGACGAGGGCAGCGATGAAGCGTTTCTTGAGTTTATCGAAGCGCTGCTGCCGTTGGAGAATGCCGCATGATTATCGACACCCACGCCCACATTGGGCATATTCCGGATTTTAACATGACGACGGAGCAGCTGCTCTATTCTCAGAAAGGAAATATATATGAACGATTATCAAATCCGTTTTTTAAAGCAAGCTGTTTTGGGGCAGCAGGTAAATATGAACAACCCTGATGCCGTGATAAAAAAATGCGTTGAGCTTGCCGACAGGGACATGATGTCCGGCGGAAGATTTGTATCCGCTTTTTTTCTTCAGTCAAAAAAAGAAAGAGTCAATTACATGATGAACGAACTGAAGAAAAACGGCTTTGATTATACAAAAATAGACAAGAAAAAGATTTGCAACGCGTTATTCTGGACATGCGATGAAGAGAAAACGAAAACCGTTAAAGGAACAATGCGCTGTTTCAAACCCTTTGGGCTGGCGCAAAAGCTAGTTAATATGACATATAAGTATCTATATGTCTATAGGGAGCATATCGGTGATATAAAGCTTGATTTTACAATGTGTGATTGCCCTGTGGACAGTGTTGTTTTGCAAAAGCTGGGCAGTGATTTGAATTGGACAAATATGACCGCTGAGGAATACGGACACACACAAGATGAAATTATCGCTAAACTGGAAGATGAAAAATATTCTCTGATGAAAGCTGAAATCGGCGCTCTTGCCTTTGATGATAATTGGATTAACGGGAAAAGCAGCTAATCAGGCAGCTTACTTGAAATCTGCCGAACGGAGTGAGCATCTGATCGGTGAAAATTATAAAAAAACTAACGTCCTGCAAACTCATAATTCCAATTTGTAATTTTAATCTTTCTATAGTATGATACAATTATATTAAAATATACAAGAATTTACCGAAAGGGCTTGACACGGATGAGGGCAGGAGCGATAATGCTATCCGCACGAATGCACGAACGCATAGCACAGCGGATAACCGCGCTTTTTTCGTGCGCCCTTTTTTCAGCAGAATCATTTTGTTAAACCGACACAGACGCAGGTTAACTGCGCCTGTGTTTTTTTAATTGCCTGATATGAATTTTTCGTATATGGTCAGCGGGCAGATCCAAATAAGCGATGTTATATATAAAAAACAAAAGGAGGTAGAAAATGAAACATTTAGTCAAAAAATCAGTGAGTATACTGTTGACTGTTGTCATGGTCGTCAGTTTATTCACTATCATCCCGTTCTCGGCGAGCGCCGGAGTGAACCAAGCTCTCGTCGATCAGCTGACGACGATTTATGACGGCGATGAATCGCGCGCCAGAACCGATCTGTCGCTGTTGTACGACGCCGGCATCATCGACGAAGAAGGCAACATGGTCTCGCTCGACATCCGTGAGGATGGCAAGACCGCAGAGCTGAACTCTCTGGTGGAGCGCATCGCGAACAACGAGCATGTGGGAACACTGACCGTTAACGGCCACGAGGTTCCTCCGGAGCAGATCGTCAGTATCCAAAAGGTGAAGGCTGCCCTCGAGCTCGCGAAAGCGCTGGATCAGAACCCAGAAATCACCGACGAGCATGTGGATAATCTTCAAAAGCTGCTCGAAGGGGTCGTGGACGGCTCCATCGATCTGGAAAGAGCCATTGAAAAAGGAACGCTGAGCCCTACAGGCAGTTCCCCCGACAGCAATGCTGTCGAGATCGACGCCGACGGCTTCCCGACCACGAAGACGTCAACGGGCAATGTGAGCGTAACGGAAGGACAGTATACGCAGCCCCTCATCAATGGCAGCAATTATAATGAAAGCTACAGCTTCACGCTGCGTGACGCCAAGAACACGACTTATTATACCGAAAGCCGGTATGAGGGCTCGGGTGCGGGTGATACGGTCGTGTCGATGTCCCGCAGCGGCACCAAAGTGACCGCGACGCTGAACCGGGCGAGCGCTCTTCCCGTCAGCTTTGACTGGAAGGTAGTCGGTGACGGCGACGGCGGCAGCGGCACCGTGACGATCCCCGCCGGGTCGACACAGGCTAGCTTCAATTACACTCAGCCCGGCAGCGACTGGAACGGCAACTGCGTTTATTATATCGAAGCAGATAATCTGAAGAACGCTCTTTTCAGCAATGAAAAAGACGTTTGGTCGCTGAAGGTGACCTACAAACGCAGCGATACGGTCAAATATACGCAGGCGGATCAACTGATCGATCCCCAGTCGGCGCAGAACAATCCGTACAAAACGGTCGTCTCCACCAATGACAGCGGCACATGGGTTTACGCTCCGACCACCTATGATATGTTCCCGGATTTATACTCCAAAAATACCAGCGACGTCAAATTCACGCTTGTCGTCCGTACGGATAAGGCTATTACGGGTAACGTGACCGTTCGACTGTTAGGCACCAACTATATTCCTGATGTCGACGCGTCGAACATCAGCTACAAAAAATTGAATTATATACCTTTTTCCGCTGACTATGGCTCCCATTACAGCGATGAGACCACGCTGATAAAGGATACCAGCTCAACGACTCCGCGCTATTATCTTCCGATGAGCATGGCGGCGATCGGCTTTGGAGATTATAACTGGAATCTCTGGAGTTCATTCGGTTACACCAACCCGCCTGCCTATATTTTCCGCATGCCGGAGGAGTATAAGGCAAAGATCACCGGCATCGGTATCGAGGTGGACGCCCCGCTGACAGACGTACAGGTAACGGACGTCAGCGTTCCTCAGGGCACCTACTACAGCGGACAGGAAGTTCCCGTCACCTTGACCTTTAATGAGTTTATGCAGGTCAGCGGCGACGCCACGTTGAAGATCAACGGTGTGGATTGTCCGCTCGTTCCGGGTACCGGCGGTATTGCAAAGAAGATGACCTTTGCCTACACCGTGAAGGACATCGACAGCGGCTCGATCGCTGTTTCCACCCTGTCCGGCAGCTTCAAGAACGGTAAGGGTGATGACGTGACCGTCAGCGGGATGAACGGAAAATCCTTCGGCGCGGCGCAAGGCGTCAACATCATTTCCGACGTAAAGCGCGGCGGTCTTGATCTTGAAAACGTCAAATACGGTATCGACGACGGCGACTCCTGCGACCAGATTGTGACGGCGCTCGTTCCCTTTAAGAGTGACGCAAACCTCAACTGGGTCGGCTCGGAGACCGTTGCGGTCAACAACGGCAACGGCGTCACCATGGCGCTTCCCGGCTACCCCTCTGCGCTGATTCGCGACTACGTGGCAGGCGCGTACTTCTCCTATGACGGCGGCGTTACCCGCTATCCCGCGTATGTGGTACGCAGCACCGACGGATCTGAAAAGCCGCTCGCGCTTGCGGCGCGCTTTGCTGCGCCTGATAACGAGACCGTATATCTGCGCAAGGATAAGCTGGAGCTGTTCACTGACGTGGACATTATTGCAGACCCAACCATGTACATGTGCAAGTGGGAGAATATGCAAACCGACAGCAAGGGCTTCGCTTTTACAACGGCAACGGCAAAAAGCGCAGGCTACGTTGGCGGCTGGTCTTATTATGTCAAGGGCGGCGTCTACTTCTCCGAGGACGAATACATCTCTCGCGGCAGCGTTGATTATTCAAGCGCCGTCGAGAACGGCTACCTCAAGCTGGACGACGGATATTATGTGCAGCTTGCGGATCACGCGGATCATCCCGAAAGGCAGTATGACGTAGAGATCCTCGCCAGCGAAGGTTTTTACTCCGCCGCCGTGAATGGCGCTCACTTGGAGGACAACAAGCCGCTGAAGCTGGATTACCAGATTTCCGACCGCAAGCATTTCTCCTGTAAAGCTGCGAAGTATTTTACATGGAAGAGCAGTGATAATATGGTTGCGAAGATTACGACATCTGTCGAAAACGGCAGGAACGTCGCAACCGTTACTCTCCCCGGCTATCATGGATCCGCGGACATTTCGCTGGTTGTTAACAACGGCGGAACGAGTTACGAGATCTTTGCCGGCACCCTGGTCATAGCGGACGGAATGACTCCGTTCTTCAACATTCCCAGCTTCTCCAAGAACCGTACAACTCTGACAGGTACGGAGACGAATATTCTGTTCTCGTCTAACCTCACTTTGCGCAACCTAGACGCCGGAGTGGATGAAACGAAGTTCTCCGCAGAGCTATATGACAGCAGCAATGCGAAGATTTGGAGCAAGGATTATATCAGCACTCTCTATAATACGGTTTCACATGTCACGATTCCCGGAGATCAGCTGACAGCGCCGGGCGTCTACACCGTTAAGCTCAGCGGTGAACACCATGGAACGGGAGATACGCTTCCTCCCGTGATGACTGATTCGACGAGCCTGACGGTCAAGCAAGCTCCCGCCAAGATCACACTGGACAAGCTGGAGAACTATTATGTGACCAGCTCGCATGTTCCGTCACAGCTCTCCTACACCGTCAACAACAGTAACGCGACGGTTCGGTATACCATCCAAAAATCCGGCGAAGCGGTGAGCAAGATGCAAACTCCCTCCACAGCCGGCGTGATTCCCTTCTCGGCAGGTAAGCCCTCCGGTTTGAAGGAAGTGTATACCGTTACGGTCTATGCCCGCAACACGGATGACGAAGAATGGAGCGTAGACTCCCTGCTTCTGACGGTCTACAACGAGGATATTCTCGACGTTGTTGTAGCGGATGTAGCTCCCGGCGCAATCGGCGGCACCACCGGCGGTACGGGCGAGAGCATGAACGGCAAGACCGTCGTGATGGACAACGCCGACAAGCCGCAGAAGTATTTGACTTCAAGCGACTATCAGCTCACCTTTGAGGACTTTACCGCACTGCGTACCGACATCAGCCTGCAAAAGGTCATTTCCGTCAACTACGGAGCGGGCGTTTGGGGTATGCTGTCGGATCGAATCCAGTGGGAGTCCGACAATCCCGACCTTGTTTCCGCAAATTATGAGCAGGGCGGCATGTATTCCGATATCCGCAACTACAGCTACACATCCTACATGCCCGCTACGGATATCCTCCTTGTCGGTAAGGGCGACACGCAGGACAGCGTTACCGTCACCGCTACCCATGCCAACACGGGCATGAAAGCGAGTGTCAAGGTGAACGCAAAGACGCTCAAGGATAAGCTCTATCTCTTCCAGTTCTACCCGACGACGACCACCACCGTGATCTACTACAACGGCAACGGAGTCCGCAGAGAGCTCACCTCCAACGAGCAGGGCGAACTGGCGGTTTATGAGCCCGCCGGTATCGCGTCCGATGTTCAAACGATGTCTACTAATCCCGACCCGGACAATAATTCCAATACTGATACTTACGTCGGCACCGTTTTGCAGAAGAATCTTGCCAGCGGAGAGCGCGACGTTGCCTCTCTGCAGCTTTATGCCTGCAATAACCTGCGTCTGCGTAGAATCAACAAGGTAACGCTGGTATTCCGCAATACCGACGGTACGGCGTACAACGGCGACGTGACGATCCACGGCGGCGTATACAAGAACGACCTCTACTGCCCCACGGCAACAATCAAAACCGACAGAGCGGGCGAGGCGCATAACGGCATCGACGGTATCACCGGCCATGTGTCAAACGGCAAGCTGGATCTTTATTTTGACCCGTCTACCTTCCGGTATGACAGCAGCGACGATCAGGCTCTGCCGGGCGATAATATCACCTATGTTTTAGAGTACACAACGAACGACTGCCGTCCCGGCCTCGTTGTGATTTACAGCTACAGCAACTATAAGGGTTTGATACGCGACTCGAACGCGGTGATCCAGCTCAAAAAATTCACCGGCAACACCACTTCGCCTCAGATCATCACACAAACGATGCAGCAGTATTATGATAAAAACGGTAATGCTGTTCCGACGTCCTATGAGCGCGATGTGATCGACTATACGGAGTACATCGGTCTTTCCCGCCAGGTCAGTCAGGTAAAGCTGACCACTGAGGTCGCGCTGATGAACGAACCGGTTGTGAAGGACAGCAACAACTATTCGACCTACAAAGGTGATAAAGCATACAGCTTTGCGGTCTGCAAGCCGAACGGCAAGGAGTTTACCGACGCCTTGGCGGCAGGCGGTGCACAGCCTCGAAACGCTGAAACCGACGCGACACTGATTACGAATCTGAAGGATTATGCGGGCAGCACCCTGTTTGTGTTCCCGTTCTCTACCTTTGCTGTGATGCGAGGCTCCTACACGATGAACAACACGAGCTTGACTGCTGACGGAGTTACCGACGGCGGCTCTGTGGAAACGTTCACCACCGAAAACTGCAGGACCGTGGCAAAAATGGCCATCTATTATGGCAATCAGGCTGTCAAAAATGAGGCCCTCCCCTTCGGCGTATCCAACCTGTCTCACCAGCCGGATGTTTCCGGACCGGTGAGAGAGATGGGAACTGAAATTAAATCAGACGTCCAGAGCAAGGCTGATATCGGCAGCATATTCAGTTCGATCAACGTCAATGACATGATCCAAAAAGGCGTTATCTTCCTCAGCGGTCTGACCGGTAAGGGCAACGACAAGATGATGAATATGCTCATCCTGCCTACCGAGGATCCCGCGACCTTCCGTATCATGGTCTTTATCGGCTACAACAAGCGCGGTCAGGATTCGGATGAAGACAAGATCAATGTCGAATTTGACCCCGATCAAATGTATGACGACATCGAAAAGTTTGACGAAGCTCTGAACAGTATGTCCAAGGACGATGACGATGACGACGACGATGACGGCGGCGAAGGATCGATCGAGTTCAACTTCTACGGAACGCTGACGCTTGACGCTCACATGGGCATTGCGGACGGAGACTGGGATATACGCTTTGCCGGCGGCAACATAGGCGCAAACTTCGCGGTTGGCTATGAGTGGTCGCAGAATTTCATGGTCGGTCCCGTACCCATTCTCGTTTCCTTTGGAGTCGGCGCCAATGCCGATCTGGAGCTGGGCTTCGCCAGCAACGAAGACGTGCGCGAGATGCTTCTGGACGCCGCACTGGGCGTGTCAATGGAGGCGTTCGCCGGCGTCGGCTTTGACCTGTCGATCGTAGCGTTCCAGCTTGGAATATTCGGCGAAATCGGCGCAAATGTCAATTTCCTGTCCCTCACGAGTACAGATCAGTCCGGCTCTGTGACCATGAATAACGGCACGAAGCTCGATATCGCCGGTGAGATCGGCTTGCGGATGAAGGTCAAGTTCCTGCTCTTTGAGTATTCGAAGACCTTCTGCTCTACCGGCTTCAACTGGTCGAAAACGTGGGGCAAATATGACGCGATCCTTGATGCGTGGGAGAACGGCAGTCCCGCTGAGATCAAAGGCACTACCGCCAATGGCAGAGCATACAGTATGATGCTCTATCCCACCGGAACCGCTATGATTACCGTTGACGATGAAGGTGAGCTGGAAAGCCGCGACTATTTGGATCAAGGTGTGCGCTTATGGAATATCGGACTCCCCTCACCGCGTACCTTATTATTCAAGTCGGCCAACTCCCGCGGCAACGCGTTGACAGACGTACAGACCAACGCCTATCCCTACGCGAACCCCGTCTTTACCGACGACGGAGAGATGTTCCTCTACCTTTCCGATAATAACAACGCAAAAGATCGTCAGACCGTCATCAGCTATGCCGTCAATAACGGCGTCGGCTACACGGACAAAGGACGGCTTGACCTCAGTGACGAAGTGCTCATGGACAGCAGCATCTCTGCAAGCGGAACAGGCAATAACGCCTTTGCCGCGTGGGTAAAACAGGAACAGAAGCCTGTCAAGGAGAAGAATGATACGAGTGCAAGCTACGACGAACTCGGCATCATGCTCAACTCCACCGAGATCTACGCCGGTGATTACAACGGCAGCGCGTGGAACGTGACGCGTCTGACAGATAATACCAACGCGGATATGGCTCCTGTTGTTGCCAGCAGCGGCAATCGCGCCATCGTGGCATGGCGCAGTCTCGACGCCTCCAGTATGCCGGAAAGCGGCGCGGATTTGGACATCACCGCGATGTTCAATGTCGAGAACTCAATCCGCTATCGTATCTATGACGGTACAGACTGGACAGATGCTCAGATTGCCTACAACGGCGCAGCGGGCACAGTCAACGCGATCGACGCCGCTATGCTCGATAACGGCACCGCGCTTCTGACCTATACCGTTCGTACCGGTGAAGACCTGACGAGCACTGAAACCTTCTATACAGTTGTTGACATGACGGGCAATGCTTTGACCACAGTCCGTCTGACCAACGATAACGCGATTGACACTAACGCACAGGCGGTTGCACTGGGCGATCAGTTCGTACTCGGCTGGTACTCCGAGTACGGCACGAACACAACGGATGGCTCTGCAGCTCATGACGTCCGGATGGCTCTCGTAAATGCCAACGGCAGCGTGGACGCGAACTTCCCCGAGAGCATCGGCGGCGAAGTGTCTCCAATCGGCTCCAACTTCCGCTTCACTCAGCCTGCAGGAAATAATAATCTGAACAAGCTCAGCATTATTTGGTCACAGGCAGCGGACAGCGACGATTCCGCCGACAACGGCAAGTATGCGTTGAACGCAGTGCGCTTCTACCAGCAGGACGGCGCCTTCAGCGTGACAGCGCCTACTGAAATCTCGCTGACCGATAAAGGCTTCAAGATCGATCATTTTGACACTTATACCGATGCTGAGGGCATCATCCATACCCTTATCCTCGGCAGCGATTACAGCAACATCACCGGGCTGGAGGTCTATGATTCGATCGACATGACAAATCTGCCTGTCCAAACCAATAACAGCCCCTATCCTAACGACCAACATCTCCGTATTTTGGCTCAGGATACCTTATCCCATATCAAGCTCGGCTCGGGCGGCTTTGCACCTGCCAAAATCGAGGTCAGCGCCGACACCGATCTTACCGATCTGACGCTCGGATTGAATCTGCCGATACAGTTTACCGTGAAGAACACTGGAACCGAGAAGATCGACCATATCACGATCAGCGGCGCGGCAGATAAGGAGTTTACGAATCTGAATCTGCTTCCGAATGAGACAACGACGCTGGTTGTCAGCTACCCCGTACCGGAGTACAGCGTACAAGACGTTACCTTCCAAGTTGCACCCGAGGGCGGCGATACGAAGACCGTTGACGTGACGCTGAACCGTCCCGATGTCGGTATTGCCGGTATGAAGCTTCTGCGTGAGGAGAACGGAGAGCGCGACGTGCAGGTAACATTAGCCAATACCTCCGGAATCCCGCTGGCGGGAAGCGGCAAGACCGTCAAGCTTGCTCTGTATAAGGACAGCGCTCATACGCAGCAGCTTGATCTTGTCACGATTTCGAGCAACAGCGACCTGGCGGACATCGACGCGGGCTTCTACTCCTCTACATCGACGATAGACGTCGCACAACTCATCGGCTCTGCCGAGGAGATTCCCGACAGCGGCGTCAGCATCTATGCACACGCATGGGTAGAGAACGCCGACGGAACAGCGGTAGACGAGCTTTATCCGCATGATAACGATGACGTCCTCTTCTTCCACGGACTCCTGACGAAAAATAACGGAGAGATCCTCACTGACACGTGCTGGATTGAGAAAACCAATGACGGCTATACCGTCAACGCGAGCATCCGCAATAACTCCCTCAAGCCTCAGACCGTCAGCAATCCCGTCCTTATACTTCTGGACAGCGAGGACAAAGTTATCGGACAGAAGCCTCTGACGCTGGAAAGCCTGACCTTGAACAAGGAACAGCAGCTCAGCGCTCAGCCAGTAACCTTCACAGCCGACGAAGTATCCGGCACTCCGGTGAGCGCACAGCTCGGCTTTGTATCCACGATCACCTTCTCTGCCGAAGGCGGAAAGTTCAAAGGAGAAGATCAGGTGACCCGGCAAACCGATGTATTCGGCAAGCTCAGTGAGCTCCCCGTTCCCGACGGGCTTCCTCCCTACAAGGCTGCCTTTATCGGCTGGTACTCCGCTCCAACAGGTGGAGAGCCGGTTACGTTGGACAATCAATTCATTACAGATACCACTGTTTATGCGCGCTATTCGAACGTTGATGTTCCTTACCTCGCCCTCAGCTATAATGAAGCTGAGCAGCAGGTGAAGCGCGAAGAGAAAACCGTTTCGGGAGCCGAATACAGAGAGGTTTCCTACTCTGACAGCTGGCAGGCCGGCTGGTACGTGCTGCTTAAGGATTATACCGCTCAGAGTCAAATCACCGTGAACGGCGACGTCAACCTGATCCTCTGTGACGGCGCGACCCTGAATGCACCCAAGGGTATTAAGATGGCCAAGGGCAGTAAGCTCCGCGTCTACGGCCAGACACAAGGCACCGGCAAGCTGAAGGCTATCAGCAGAATGAATGAACAACACGCCTATGACGGGGCGATCGAAGGCAGCGGAGAGTTTTATCTCCACGGCGGCGAGGTCGAAGCCGACAGTACCGCTACTATTAACGGCGGACTCGAGGCACAGACCGTGGTCGTCTACGGAGGTAAGCTGACTGCAACCGCCAAGATGGGCGCGGGCATCGGCTCGAAATATGGCAGTGAATTTAACGGAACCGTGACCATCTACGGCGGTGATGTGACTGCATCCGCAATAGACGGCGCGGGCATCGGCTCAGGATACAGTGGAACGTTTAGCGGAACCGTGGCCATCTACGGTGGTAATGTGAATACCACCGGTTACTACGGTTCAGGCATCGGCTCAGGCCAATCCGGAAGCTCCGGTAGCTTCAACGGCACCGTGACCATCAACGGCGGAACCGTGACTGCCACCGGTAACTCCGGCGCGGGTATCGGCTCAGGCGAGGATGGCAGCTTCGACGGAACCGTAACCATCAACGGCGGTAATGTGACTGCCACCGGTAACTCCGGCGCGGGTATCGGCTCAGGCGAGGATGGTAGCTTCGACGGCACCGTGACCATCAACGGCGGCGACGTAATTGCCACCAGTACCTCGGGCAACGGTATCGGTGCGGGCGAAGGCGGCTCGTACAACGGTACGCTGAAGCTCGGCGCCGGCGTCGGGCTGCTCAACGGAGACGGAAAAACACTTGCAGCTCCCGCGGACAGCGAACAGACCGTTACCCGCAGAGCTCCCGTGATGAAGACCGGCGTAGGCGAGTCAAAGGATCCGGTCAGCTATATGGAGAAGGGCACGGAGAAATCCTGCGAAGAATATGATCTCTTTACCGACAGCACCACCGCGCTGAGCAACGACTTGGGTGACGGATGGTATGTCGTTTCCGGCACCGTTACCGTACCGGATCGCATCAGCGTAAGCGGAGATGTGAAGATCATTCTCTGTGACGGCGCGGAGCTTATCGGCGAGAAGGGTATTGCGCTGAACGAAGGAAATACCCTCTCAATCTACAGCCAGAAGGAGGGCACCGGAAAGCTCAGCGTCAAGTCCAACCATTCCAAGCAGGCAGCCATCGGCACATCGGACTATGAGGATCGTGCCGGCGCGCTCAAGGTCTACGGCGGACAGATCTATGCTACATCATCCTCTTCACCCCCCGCTGTCGGCGACGGAAATAACGAATCCGGCAGTCTGTACGTCGCGGGCGGAAAGCTCGTCCTCGCCAATACCAGAAGCAACCGCGCGCTCAAAATTGCTTCAGTCACTTTGGAAAACGGCATGACGGCGTATCAGGGAAGCGAGCCGGAACCTGAAACTACCGGCAGTGAGGTGAATGAGGTCGAAATCGAAAACGGAGATTTCAGAGACGCCTATGTGACCTTCGTTTCAGCGCCTAACATTGATCCCGGTCCCGGCCCCGGTCCCGGCCCCGGCCCCGGCGGCAATGACGGCGAATGGAATGTCTACTCACCCGGAGACGGAACGATCGTGGCGGAGTGGATGGGATCCGGTTTCAAACCGAGACAGACCTTGACGGTCATCGCCGAGGGCGGCGCCGTAACCGGACAGCCCTATCCCGCAAGCTATAACACCGCGACGTGGACGCTGCTGGACCCTCCCACCTTCACCTATTACCGTCTCAGCGATCCGAATGATTCCAACAGCGGCGTGCTGTTGAGCGGCGCTCCAAGTGAAAAAGGCGTTTACAGTGTGGAAGCGACAGTGACCGTGATGAGACCATGGGGACCTGCTGCAAATTACTCTACCCGAAAGACCTTCGCTATCGGCTACGAAACCCTCAACATCACCGGCGCGACGCTCAAGCCGCGTGACTATGAGCAGGGCAACTCGACCGCCGAGGTGACCTCCGTCACCTTCGACAAGCCCGGACTTCAGATGGGCGTCGATTACGAAGTTACGGAAGTTTATGTGCAGGACATGGCGGGAGAGAATGTACCGGTCACCTTAACCGTTAAGCTTCTGAAGGGCGATTATTTCCTCGCATCCAACCGGTATCAGACCACAATGACCATCAACAAAGTCGCTTACACCGGTATCAAGAAAGCAACCGTGAAGGTTAACGCGGCAGAAGGCTCGTTTATGCAGGCCGAGCTGCCAATCCCCAATAGCAGCGGCGCTACGTTCACGAACAACTACTCCGATGTTGTGAGCGTCAATTACTACGGCGGCAGATACCTTGGTATCAACACGCTGACTCAGATCACTTCGACCGAGCCGATGACGATCACGATCCACTATACGTCGCGTACATACGAGGACTTTGACTTTACCCTCACCCTTGTACCTACCTCAAAGAAGGTTCAGGAGTTCAATGTGATAGGGATTCCGGAAAAGATCTCGGTCGGCGATACGGGCAGCAGTCTGGATACTCACATCTTTAACGGTGACGGCACGGTAAGCTACTCTGTCGTTCCCGGATATGAGGAGTATATCAGCATTGATTCCGTCACCGGCGCGATCACCGCAAAGAAGGCGGGTACAGCGTACTTCTTTGCGACTGCCTCTGAGACCGAAGACTATGCCGAGACCTCAAAGTACTGTCAGATCAACCTTGTCGAGGATCCCAGACCGCAGCAGATCATCACCGCGTCCGATATTACCGCATCCTACGGCGCCGCCGATTTGAAAATTGATGCAAAAACGAGCGGCAACGGTGCGCTCAGATACATGGTAAAGAGCGGCTATGACGTCCTTTATGTGGATGACAATGGCAACATCACAGTCCGCGGAACGGGCAAGGCGGTTATCACCGTCACAGCGGAGGAGACCGACGCCTTCAGAAGCGCGACGAAGGACGTTACCGTGACGATCAACAAGGGCGTTTATACGGGACTCAAAGAGTTAACAGTTCCGATCGGCGCGTCACAGGGGTCGCAAACATCGGTAAATATGCCATTCTCCTATAACGATGTAAGAGAGGCACAGGTTACGAACAACTATTCCGATTATATAAGCATTAACGCCTTCGGAAACAGCGTCTATATCAATACGGATGCTCAAATGGAATCGACTGCTCCTATGACGGTAACGATTCACTATACGTCTATCGGATACGAGGACTTTGACTTCACCCTCAATCTTATACCCGTGACAAAGCAGATCCCGTACCTCCGTATTTGGGGCGCTCCCGAAACACTGGAGGTTGGTCAAACGAGCGGTGGTTTTAGTGATTATGATATTTCGAACGGTGGCGACGGTAAAATCAGCTTCTCCGTTCTCCCGGGATACGAGGAGTATATCAGCATTGATTCCGTCACCGGCGCAATCACTGCTAAGAAGCCGGGCAAAGCATATTACTGCATGACATCCTCCGAGACTGACGGCTATGCTAAGAACACAGTGACTATGATGATCACCATCACGGGCGAAGAACCCGCTGCCTATACCGTTACATGGAAGAACTGGAACGGCGACCTGCTTGAAACCGATGAAAACGTTGCGGCTGGCACAACACCTTCCTATAACGGCGATACCCCGATAAAGGGCGCTGATGATGAGTATACCTACACCTTCTCCGGCTGGTCTCCCGAGATTGCCGCTGTAACCGGCGACATTACCTACACCGCACAGTTTACGGCTGTACCGAAGGAGGTCAAGTACACTGTTACATGGAAGAACTGGAACGGCGACCTGCTTGAAACCGATGAAAACGTTGCGG
>CAMVLW010000015.1 GCA_947168445.1 uncultured Clostridia bacterium | reverse complement strand
TTGATAAAAGGTAAAGTTTTAGTAGAAACAAACTAATACACCATTAAGGAAAGTTGAGTAAATTATTTGCATGGCGTTTGTTTGAAAGGCTCTAAAGAAGCGCAATCGCGCAATCAATTTACAGACGCGGTGCTCGACGCGCTTGACAAAGCGGCGGAATAATTATATGATTAAATGGCAGTCAGTGAAATACTCTCTGCCATTTGCTTGTTTTGGTGAATGTATGAAAACTGTCTTTCGATTTGCTATGCGGCTTTTGTCCGTTGCCGTTGCCGGAGCGATGATTCTCTGCTTGCTCACGGCGGGCGGCTATATCAACCTTAACAGCGATTCTCCCGACGCGGTTTCCTCCGCGACTTCTCAGTCGGTTTCAGCCGGGGATATGAAGGGAAAATGGGTTGTGCTTGTCAACCGTGCGCTTCACGATAAAGCAGGCACCACTGCCGACTGGCAAAAATTCTTTACCTTTTCCGAGAATGTGCCGCTTATCATGGAGGACGTCACCTGCAAGGTGGCGGAGCATGATTCTGACGGCTTGGAAACCGCGAAAAAATATCAGGCGCGTTTGCCTGAAAATCAAATGAAAATCGTACAGGAAGCCGGAACCATGCTGATTTCAAAGGCGGAGCTGCTGCGCTTTGATGTGATTATTCTCAGCGAAGCCGCCGCAAGCACCTACAGCGCCCAAACCCTGTACGGCAGAAATGATGTTTTGACGATAAAAATGTAGAGGCTTTTATGAGAAAAATCAACGGAATCATCGCAATGGCGGCGCTTGCGCTGTTTGTGGTGCACGGCGTGCTCGGCGCGCTGAATTTAATGAATGTCGCGACGGTGATTGTCAAGGCGCTGTCGCACACCATGCTCGCCCTGATTATCGTTCACGCGGCTATCAGTGTCGGGCTGACCGTCAAGTCGGTGACAACCGCTGTCAAAACCCACGCGCCCTATTTCAAGCAAAACCGCCTGTTCTGGGCGCGGAGAATCAGCGGCGCGCTGATTTTGATTTTGATATTTTTCCACACCACCGCCTTTGGCTACACCTCAGGCGGCGTGTTCCGTCTGGTGCCGTTCGACATTTTCCGCCTGATAACGCAAATCCTGTTTTTGCTGAGCGTGGCGGTGCACATCATCACCAACGTCAAGCCCATGCTTATCACCTTCGGTGTGCGCAGGCTCAGACCCAAGGCGGGCGATATTCTGTTTTTTGTGTCGGCAGCCATGCTGTTGATGGCGGTCGCTTTCATTATTTATTACATCAGGTGGCAGCTATGAGTATCACGATTATCGGAGCGGGACTCGCGGGTCTTTCCGCCGCGCTGACGCTCGCCGAACAGGGCGTTTCCTGCAATTTGGTTTCGGCGCAGGCGTCGGAGCGCGCGCAGTCCGTCATGGCGGAGGGCGGCATTAACGCCAGCCTGGACACGATGGGCGAGGACGACGCCGTAACATACCACTTTGAGGACACCATGCGCGGCGGCGTGAACCTTGCCGACCCCAACGCGGTTTGGGGCTTGTGTCAAAACGCGCCCGCCGTTGTCAGGCGGCTCTATGCGCTCGGCGTGCCGTTTTCAACCAATGAAAGGGGCATTGTGCAGCGCAATTTCGGCGGGCAAAAGAAAAAGCGCACCGCCTTTGTCAAAAGCAGCACCGGAAAAATGCTGATGACCGCGCTGATTGACGAGGTGCGCAAATATGAAGCGGGCGGCTTGGTGCGCCGTTTTGCCCATCACCGCGTCAGCGCACTGCATATCGAAAGCAACGCCTGCCGCGGCGTGACCGTGACCGACGACTATACCAATGAAGCCCTCACGTTCTCCGGCAGCGTGATTCTCGCCTGCGGCGGCATGAACGGACTGTTTGAGGGGCTCACCACCGGCACCACGCAGAACACCGCGGACGTCGCCGCACTGTGTCTGGAAAACGGCGTGGAGCTTGCCAATCTGGAATTTATCCAGTATCACCCCACCACAATCGGCATTTCGGGCAAGCGGCTGCTTGTCAGCGAAGCCGCAAGGGGAGAGGGCGGCAGATTGTTTGTCCGCAAAAACGGCAAGCCGTGGTATTTTATGGAAGAAAAATATCCCGAACTGAAAAATCTCATGCCCCGCGACGTGGTTTCCGCCGAGATGACCGCCGTCACCGCCATGCCGGAGTGCGAAAATCAGGTGTATCTCGACATGACGGGAATCGCAAGGGACGTTTGGAAAACGCGCCTGTCCGACTTGCGGGAGCAGCTGGTGCATTATCTGCACATTGACCCGGCAAAAGCGCCTGTGCCGGTGTCGCCCGGAATTCACTATTTCATGGGCGGCATTTGGGTGGACGAACAGCACCGCACCTCGGCGGCAAATTTATACGCCGCGGGCGAGTGCGCCTGCCAGTATCACGGCGCGAACCGCTTGGGCGGCAATTCGCTGTTGGGCGCGGTTTACGGCGGCATGGTTGCCGCACAGACAGCAATGTCCGACCCCGAAACAGACCGCGTATCGCCTGAACAAGCCGAAGAACAAAACGCAGAGGTTTCCCCTTCATTCCGTGCAAGGGTCAGCGCGGTTCTCGGCGCGTATCTGAAAATTCTGCGCAGCGAATCAGGCTTGCGGCAGGCGCTTGAAGAATTGAACGCGCTGTCGGCAGCCGCCGGAAATCCCGCCGAAGTCCGCCTGCTGCGCTTGGCTGCCGCCACCGTTAACTGCGCGCTGTTTCGCAAGGAAAGCCGGGGCGCTCACCGCCGCACCGATTATCCCGTCGCCGAGCGCGGCTGTCAAAAACAAACCATCGTGACAAACACAGAGATTTTTTACCGTGAAATCCCGGAGCGGAGAAGCCATGAAGCTATTGATTGAAATTCTGCGGCAAGCAAGCCGCACGTCTGCGCCGTACAAACAAACCATTGCCTATGAAGCGCCGCCGGAGGATACGGTCGCCACGCTGCTGAAAAGGCTGAACAGCGAGGAAAAGCTGACGGACACAAGCAAATCGCCTGTCGGCAGCATCTACTGGCAGTGCAGCTGTCTGCAAAAGAAATGCGGCGCCTGCGCCATGCGCATCAACGGCACGCCGCGCCTTGCCTGTGACGCCAAGCTGGGCGAATTCAAAAGGGGAAGGCTGGTGCTGGAGCCGCTGAAAAAATTCCCGACCGTGCGCGATTTGATTGTTGACCGCGGCGTGATGATGGAAAACCTCAAAGCCATTCACAACTGGCTGGAGCAGTCCGCCCGCCAAAGCGAAAAAACCGTTGACCTGCGCTATGACGCGTCGCGTTGTCTGCAATGCGGCTGCTGTCTGGAGGTCTGTCCGAATTTTACCGCCGACGGCAGCTTTTACGGAGCGGCGGCGTTTGTTCCCGCTTCGCGGATTTTGGCGCAGGCGGAAAAGGACAATCCGCAGGCGCTCGCGGCATATTATAAGGAAAACATTTTCAGCGGCTGCGGAAAGTCGCTCTCCTGCCACCACATCTGTCCGGCGGAAATCGACGTGGAGCATAAGCTCGCCAACGCCAACGCCGTTGCGGTGTGGAAACGGTATTTTCGATAAGCCCGACAATTGATTGAAAAGGTGAGAACGGATTTCACCGACACGTCCGACCCTCAAAACACCGATAACATCAAAGATTTTGACGTAATTGTCTATACCGAGAGCGTTCAGACCACAGAAATCAGTGAAAGCGGCAAGATTTATCTTGATAGTGAATGGCAAACCGCATGGAACAAATTTTTACAACTTTCACAGTAACCGGCAGACCCGTGAGAATTTCGGCGGGTCTGTTATTTTTATTTATATCCTATACTATAGACTGTGGTTAGTGTGGTATAACTGAGCACTATAGAATTTAATTAACGCTTTTTTCTTATATATAATTAAAGAAAAAATTTAATAATTTCTTAAAAATTTTGTTCATATCTATTGCAATATTTCATATTATGTGATATAATACAAGTAATAAAAGGGCAAACCCGTTGAAAGACGGGGACGCAAAGCTAAGGTGTCTAACTGGATTTCCCAAACGACAGACCGGCTGCATCAAACATTACTTATGTAATTGTTTGGTTGCGGTCGTTTTTTTGTTTTTCAGACCCGGAAGGATACAAATTCGTTCTTTTATTTGACAGAAAGCTATGTTAAGA
The DNA here is from genome assembly GCA_947168445.1 of uncultured Clostridia bacterium. Lineage (GTDB taxonomy): Bacteria > Bacillota > Clostridia > Oscillospirales > Acutalibacteraceae > Ruminococcoides. The sequence continues at coordinate 31,055 of CAMVLW010000015.1, read as the reverse complement.
AACTCAAAAGAAAAAGGAGATGAACAGAATGAAAAAATTATTAGCGGTTCTTTTGGCGGCAGTATTGGTTGCCTCGGCGCTTCCCTTCACCGTTTTTGCGGCTGAGGGCGACGACGTTCTCGTCATCAGCGAGGACGGCAGCTACACCATTGACGCCACACAGACCAATCCGGTTGATATCAAAGGAGCAAATGTTACCGTTACGCTGAGCAATGCCAATATCAACGGCGGCGATGCACAGAATCCGGTTTTCAAGCGCTCTGCTATCAAGGTGTCTGAAGGGGCAAAGGTTACCTTTGTTCTTGAAGGCTTTAGCACCATCAGCGGCTATATGGAATATGGCGACCAACAATACGATTACAGTTGTGGTATCGAAGTAGCACGCGATTCTGCCGTAACCTTTGAAGGCGAGGGCACGCTGAAGGTTACCGGCGGTAACTACGGCGCTGCAATCGGTTCCTACGGCACCGAAATCAACTATGTTGGCGACGAAAAAATTAACGTCGGCACCATCACCATCAATAGTGGTAACATTCTGGCTTACGGCGGCTACAAAGGTGCCGGTATCGGCGCAGGCTACCATGTCAGCAATCAGTTAATCACAATTAACGGTGGTACCGTTCGCGCATATGCAGGCGCTGAGGGCGCTGCAATCGGTAATGGCTACGGCACCAGCGGCGGCGCAGTCGGCGTTAAGGCTGTCGGAGAATACACCGGCGGCACCATCATTATCAACGGCGGCGACATTTATGCCTGTTACACATGGGATGATAACTCCGATTTCAGCAGCTTTGACGCAATTAACAACTATGACCTTAATGACGGCGACCAATACGGCTGCGGTATCGGCGGCGGCTATGGTTCCTCTGTTGATTTGATTGAAATTAACGGCGGCAAGGTTGTTGCGGTCAGCGGCGGCGGCGGCGCTGCAATCGGCACCGCACGCGGCACCAGCAAGATAACCCATTACAATGCCGATGCATATCATTGCAACATCAAAATCGGCGGCAACGCTGACGTTACAGCAGTGACAACTGACGTTAAAAAGGATTCCGATCATCTCGGTGGCGCTGCAATCGGTACCGGCAGAGGCTGTCATACCGGTGGTAACATTGAAATTACCGATAACGCAAAGGTTGTTGCTATCAACGCTTCCCTGTCTCCGGCAATCGGTGCGAGCAGCAAGGTTGCTCCTGTCGGCGACGGTAAAACTATCCCTCACGCCGAGTCCATCGTCATTGGCGACAATGTCACCCTGTTCGCGGTTTCCGCAGGTGACTATGCTGTTGACAAGGACGCAAAGAACCTGCAAATCAGCCCCAACTACTTCGGCAGCTCCGACAGATGGTTCTTTGACGAACCCGCTGTTCCCATTACAGACATTAAAAACGTAAAGGCAGAGAGCCCCAAGGGTGAAAAGACTTATGAAGTGCCCGCCGGTTCCGTATCTCTGTGGGCAAACATTGTTCCGCCCGTTACTCCCGTAGTTACCAAGGCAAATCTCAACATTGTTGCGCCTCTTGCAATGGCACTCCGTTTTGAGGACGGCGGCGTTTACTACAGCGGCGACAGCGTTGAGGTAGAGGTCGGCAAGGAATACAAGTTCCAGATGTGCACCGTTGACTGGACGACCAGAAGCGTTAACGGCGAAAAGAAAATCCACAAGCCCTATGAGACCTTCTATCCCAGCGAAACCGCATGGCAGCACACCAACCACGGCACTTATGAAGACGGCGTCCACGGCTTCTGCGGCTCGGTTGTTTATACCGTAACGCTGGATAAGAATTTCGGCGGCAACACCTATGACGCCGCAAACAAGGCGTTTACCCTGCACAAGGGTAACTACACGCTGAGAACCGACACCAACAACTGCTTCATGGCATACCGTTTCTACTATGACGAACACTATAACGGCAAGGCAAAGAACAGCATGGAATACAGAGTGACAACGGGTATTGACAACGTGCTCTATGACATTGGCTCCGACCACAAAAACACGCTTGAGGATTTCCGTTACACCAAGCCGCTTTCGGCGCTTTCCATCAACCTGCCGCTCGGCGCAACCGTCACCGCGAAGGAATACATTGACGACGAGTTTGTTCAGGAAGCGCAGATTTTGGTGACCATCGACGAGGCGAATCCCGGCGAGTGCTACAAAAACTACTACTGGAAGTACGCAAATCAGTAATTTTGCGCCATTTTCCGGCGTAGGAGAAATTTTCATGAAATAAATCATATTCCTTGACTTGACATTTGTCGGGTCAAGGAATATTCTAATAATGGGGGGATTTATGATGAAAAATGTCATACGAACAATTTCATTAGTTTTGGCGTCCGCGTTTTCTGTTTTTGCCTTCACCGCCTGCGGCAGCGACCCGAATGTCAAGCAGGAGGAAACCAAATCCGAATCCTACGCGGTTGATGTCAGCGGAACGGCGGCAGAGGAGGAGCGCGAAGGCTTTCATTCTTATCCCGCCGGAAAAACCGCCCCGGTCACCGTCGGCGGCGTTGAGGTAAAGGTGACGGAGTTTGCCGTCTACGGCTATGAATTGAAATACATGATGGGCGTCAATCAGTTTGACTCTCCCGAAAAGCTGGGCGTTGATTTGCTCGCGCAGTACGCCTTTTCGCATGTGCTCTTTCCGCGCCTGAACGAAGCGAACAACAAGCCTATGGAATACCGCACCGCCACCGAGGAACAGATGAACGCCGCGCTTGCGGAACTGTTCGGTGATGTGAAGGTGGATTTGACAAAGTCGGTGCTCTATACGCCGTCCAAAAAGCAGTTTGAGATGTGGATTCCCGCCTACGGCTGCAACATCTATTATAATATCGACGCGGTGAACGTCAGCGATGATACCGCCGAGATTATCACCACCTATTACAACGAGCTTGCCCGCTCGACCATGCTGGGAAGAACCACCGTCAAGGCCGCGATTGAGAACGGCAAGCCGGTCATCAAGTCGCTTTCAAGCGAATGAGGAAGCAAAAATGGAAGAAAGAATCCGTGAGCTTGAAGAACAAAACCGCCGTCTGCGCGAGGCGCTGAAGGCGATTGCGCGCCATCAGGAGGAAATTCAGTCGCTGCTCGGCGGCGTTAAGGATTTGCTTGAGGAGCCGCAGCAGGACAACCGGGCGCAGGTTACGGACGAGGACGTCAAAAACCTCTTAAAAAAGTATTCAAGATTATAAAAGTTTGGCAGGGTATCTATGAAAATAATATCCTCTATCAAAGATTGGTGGAAAAATAAATCAAGCAAAGGCGCAGCTTTTCCGCTTATCGGCGTGGCAGTCATTGTGTTTGTGCTGACGGTTGCCGTCTACTTTGTGGCGGCTTATATTGCCGACAGCTACAGCAGAGATAATATGCTCAGCGGTTGGGGCTATGCGTACACCGACCGTGCGGGAGCCGTGCCGTCGGGCGAGCTGCGCACTTTTAATGCCCAAAATCCCGTTATCACCGAGAAAGGTGTTTTGAAAAACAATCTGTACTTCACAAAGACCATTCACCCCGAAGATTCGGAAAAAACCTTTGTGGTGGTGACCGATTATTCCCCGGTCAAAATCCGCGTCAACGGCAAGGAGGTTTATAACAACCACTTTGATTCCGCCGATTATGTCGGCAATTGCTACAACGCGATTTGGCTGGAGCCTTCCACGCATGACCGCGAGCTCGAGGTCTTTATGAAGCTGCCGTTTTCCGTGCGGTTTGAAACCTATCTCACCGGCGGCAATCCGTCGTTTCAGCTGAACGCGGGCTTGGTGATTGGCTTGGCGCTGTTTGCGGCGGGCTTTGCGGCGCTGCTGGCGCTGACGGTGCTCTCAATTGTCAAAAAGAAGCTGCGGCGCTCTCTGGTGGTGGCGGGCATAGTGACCTATGCGGGCATTGCTGTCACGGCGCATGTTTTGCCGGAGGTCACCTATTGGCTCAACAGTCCGATATGGCTGCGGATTTTGGCGATTCCCGCGCAGCTTTCCTTCCTTGCGGCGCTCGCCTGTCTGTGCACCCGCTTTAAGGTAAAGGGAAAAACCATGATTGCAATCGGCTTTGCAACGGGCGTTTCGGTTGTTTCGGTCATGCTGTCGTTCACGCCGCTGATGGTGAAGCTTTCACTGGCGCTTATGAGCGTGCTGTGCCTTGCCGCGGCGCTGTTCACCTCACAGACCGCGTTTGCGCAGTTGGAGCGGCGTATTCAGTACGCTTCGCCGGTCTTTGTCATGTGCGTGTATCTGTTCATGACAATTCTGTTTGCGGGAATTCTGCTGCTCAACCGCCGGCGCGTGCTCTATATCTACAGCGTCACCTTTCCTGTTCTGGTGGTTGCCGGGGTGCTGGAATATATCTGCATTGCCGATTACCGCTATCGCAAGAAAAATTTGGCGCTGCAGGCGCAGACTACGCTTTACGGCAACACCGTGGAGGGAATTTCGCGGTTTATCCGCAACATGATGCAGTGCACCGAACGCGAGCGCTTTTTTGAAACAGCCGCAAATGAAACAAAAACCCTGCTGGTGAGCTTCAATCCCGCAAACGAAGCGGTTATTTGTTCCGCCGCCGCAAAAGAAAACGGCGTTTTTCACGAGTATTTTAATCAGGGGATAGGCGCCTGCAATTATGAGCTGATTGCCGCCAACAGCGACAAAAGCGGCAAAAACTGTATGCTCTTTGAAACCTATTTCGACTTTATTCTGCGCGATAACGAAGAGGCGGGCGCGGTGCTTCACTTTGAAAACGTGCGCAACGGACTGGATATTTTTTTCGACAGTATGCTGGAAACCATCTACTGCGGTTTGGAAACGACCTATGAAAACACAGTCCGTCGGGACAGCGGCAAGAACCTCAACGTGATGTTTACCGAGCTTGCCGAGAACGCCGAGATTGACAACGGCTATACGCCCGACCATCTGGAGCATGTTTATCAATACACCAAGGCGCTTTGCAAAAAAACCGGCATGAGTGATGATGAAGCGGAAAAGGTGGCGCTCGCCGCCAAGCTGCACGACCTCGGCAAGCTTGCCGTGCCGAAATACATCATCAACAAACAAGGCAGGTTCAACGAGGAGGAGCGCGTGATTATCAACAGCCACACGCAGTTTGGCTACACGATTCTCTCCGCGTTCAGCGAGGACCCCATGATTTCCACGGCGGCAAGCATTGCGCTCTACCACCACGAGCGTTACGACGGCAACGGCGTCAACGGTCTGGAGGGAGAGAACATTCCGCTTGAAGCGCGGATTGTCACCATCTGCGACGTTTTTGACGCGCTGACAACAGAGCGCGCCTACAAAGCGGCGTGGAGCAGGGAAGAAGCCGTCAATTATCTGACGAACCAAAAAGGAAAAATCTTTGACCCGCAGCTGACCGATTTGTTTATCGAAGAAATCACCGCTGAGGGCGCCTGAGAGAAGGGAGGCGGTTTGCGCCATGAAACAACAGAATCAAAACAACACGGCGCCCGAAAAACCGCTGACCCCGGAGGAGCAGAAGTTTGCGGACATTCGTGAAAAGCGCAAGGCAAGACTCGAAACCTTCCGCAAGCGCTTGAAATGGTATCATATTCTGATTGCCGTGCTGGTGCTCGGCATTGTCGCGCTGTTTGTCGGCTGGCACTTCAAGCCCAAGCGCGAGATGAACGTGGTGGTGATTGACAAAACCGTGCTCTCCTATTCGGAGGACGAGGACATCAACAAGGATCACATCTACCGCAAGCATGAGGGCTTTTTCCGTATTCTCAATCAGCAGCGCTATGTCCGTGAGGACGGCGAGGATTACGACTACAAAGAGGATTATTTCGGACCTGTTGTAGACGAGGAAGGCGCCTACAGCCACGACACCGGCTTGGATACCGCCACGGGAAAGCCCGATTTGGTGTATCTGACCGACGCCTACGGCATGGGCAACGACACCTTCGGTCACTACAACGGCAGCACGCCGCTCAACGCGGGCACTTCCTCTGATGATATGTCCTACATCTCCTTCGCGCATGAATACGGCGCTCCGATTATCACCGAGGCGGCGCTGTTCAGCACGCCGATGTCCGACTCGGTCTATGCGCAAATGACGGCGCTCACAGGCGTGACCCCGACCAAATGGCTCGGCAGATACATTGTCGATTTGGAGGATTTCAGCGACGTTCCCGACTGGGCGCCGCCGATGTATGAGCAGCAGGAGGGCGTGGAATGGCGCTTTACCGGTCCGGGAATCCTGCTGATTTCAACCGAGGGAAAGATTATTATTTTGGAGCAGAACACGGATTTTATCTCCCAAAACCTGCTGCAAATTTATGTTAACGACGATTATAAAAACGAATTCGGCGGCTGCGACCGGTGCAATTTTTACAACTGGTTTGAGCTGGTGGAGCCCAACTACGGCACCGAGACTATCGCCACCTTTGCCTTTGACCTCAACGCCGTCGGCATGGAGAAAATCAAGGAAATCAGCAAGGTGCCGCGGTTTGCCGCCGTCACCCGCCGTCAGGAGGAGGGCTACGCGCCCGTGTATTTCTTTGCGGGCGACTCCTGCGACTATGTTAACGGCGACCGCTACGCCTGCTTCCTGTTCGCCAACGAATTCTTTAAGTTCCTGTCCTATGACAGACAGGGCGATATTTCCAATTTTTACTGGCGGTTCTATAATCCGATGCTCCGCCATATTCTCGACCATACGCGCTCGCGCATGTATGAGGAAGCGCAAAAATCCCACGCGGAGGTTTCCCGCGTCAACAACGGCGCTTTTCAGGTGCTGGAGGACGAAAAGTGGAAGAGCCTGAGCCTGAAGGCGATTTCCGTCAACGCGCAAAAGCCCGCCGAAAAGCAGTATTCGCGCGATTTTACCTACTATGAAGCGCTGGTGAACAGCGCGGGCGATTTGGGCGTCAACTGCATTACGGCAAAAACGCTGCTGCCGCCCGAATTCTACGCGGCGCTGAGCCGCTACAACAAGCGCACCGACAATCAGACAATCTATTTGTTGCAGCGCATTGAACCGCCGCAGGGACTCAAGCCGGAAAAGTATCTCACCGACGAGGGCTTAACGGCGTGGCGCTCCGAAATTGAAAATGTCATCAAGGCGCTTCACGGCGAGATTACCGTTGAGAGCGAAAAAACCGGCAGGGCAAACTACTTTATCGACATTTCGCCCTATCTGCTCGGCGTCACCATCGACCCGGTCTTTGACAATGTCGGCGGGCTTGCCTTCTTTGATTATGAAAGCGCCTACACGCAGAAATGCAGCGGCGCAAAGGGCTTTGCGGCTGCGCTCTACGACGCCGCGCAGCGTGTTTCGCATGAAAGCTACGGTTATTACACCCCTGTTTCCGTCAGCGTTCCCATGCGTCTGACAAAGGGCTTGTCTGTCGCGAAGGACGCGAATCCCTTTGTTTTGGAGGATATTGTGACCGAGGCTTGCACGCCCTATTTCTTCAATGATATTCAGCTTGACAACGAGTTGATTGAAAGCACCGCCAAGCCGGGCGCTTCGGTTTATGACCGCTATTATGCCGTGTTCAGCGAAATCGGTGAGGAGGTTCCCGTCGCGCTGACCTCCGGGCTCAGCTTTTCCGCCGTCAACGCTGTCTACGGACAGGAGGCGCTCACCGAAAAGGAGCAGGGCGAGGCGCTGGTGGAGGCGCTGCATGCGGCAAAGGACAGTCCGCTGCTCGGCACGGTAATTTATGACCTCAACGACAGCTGGGACGGCGTTTCCGAGGAAATGCGGCGGTTTACCGCAGCCCCGGAGGACGGCTATCTCTGGCGCAATCCCTGTGACAGCACCCAGACCACCGGGCTGATTGCCACAGAGAGCGTGCAGCCCAAAACGCCCGGACTGGTGCTTTCCGACGACGATTTGGTGCAGTCGCTCTCGCTCTCAAACGACGCGGGCTATCTTTACATGACGCTGCAGCTGTTTGAGGAAATCGACTATAAAGCCTACGCCATGTTTGTGGGACTTGACACCTTCCAGCGCAACGACGGCGAGTATTTCTATGCCAAGGATTTTACCGCCAACTCGCTTTCCGGCATGGAGTTTTCGCTGCGCTTTGACGAAAAGCAAAAGGCGGCGCTCTATGTCATGAGCAGCTACGACCGCTCGCGCGGCACGGCGGTGACAAAGGAAAGCTACACCGCCGCCTATCAAAAGGTCGCTGATTTGGGCTACGGAAGCTTCAGCTCCGGCGACAATCAGTTTTATCAAACCGGCTCCACCGTTTATGTGCGCCTGCCGTGGACATGGCTCAATGTTGCCGACCCCGCGAAAAAGCTGGTGCTCAACGACCCGAAAATCACCGCAGAACGCGCCAAAACCGCCGGCACCAACGGAATTCTCGCGTCGGTGATGATCGGCGAGCGCAAGTCGGGCGACGTGATGTACGCCTTCCCGCAGGATAAGCACGACCCCGGCTACAAGGTCTTTCAGTGGAGCAAATGGGAAACCGCGGAGTATTCGCTGCGGCGCAGAGACAGCTTTAATCTTGTGAAAAAGTATTTTTCATAAGCGGCTTAATATTTCGGCAGAAAGGAGAAGATGGCTGTGAAGATGGAATTAATCAGCGTCATTGCGCTGCTTGCCTGTCTGCTTTTTATCGGCATTGAGTACATTCTTCACTACCGTCTTGCCGAGCTTCAGGACGAGCACGAGGCGCGTGTGGAAAACATCCGCCGGAGACTGGCAATTCATGTGGAGGGCGTTTTGTTTGCCCCGACCGAATCCAGCCGCGACGCCGAAATCGCCGCGCTTTCCGATGAAATCAACGGCGACTTTGAGGTGTATGAGCTTGCGCTTGAAGCGATAAGGAATTATCAGGGCAGCGACTTTCATTCCGACCCGGAGAAAATGGAGCTGCTGATTGCCCGCGTCAACGAGCGGGTAAAGCCGGTTGAGATTTACGGCAAAATGCTTGAATCCGACGACGTGTATCACCGCAGCTACGCCTGCCGACGCCTGGCGGATTTGGAGGCTGCGGAGTACCACGACAAAATCGCGGAGTTTGTCCTCGACAAAAACCGTGAGCTTTCCTATAACGCCGCAATGGCAATGTGCCGCATGGGTGACGTTGACCGCGTGGCGGATTATCTGGTGAGTATTCAAAACGACCGCCTGTATTCCGGCAGAATCGTCAACGAATTCTTTGCCAAGTTCACCGGCAGCCGTCAGGCGCTCGCGGAAAAGGTCTTTGAAGCGTGCAACCCCTACATGCGCTGCACGGTGATAAAAACCGTTGCGGAATATAAAATCGCCGCTTTCCGCGATATGTATATCCAGGGCGCGACCGGCAACGATTTCCAGATGAAAATCGCCTGTGTCAAGGCGCTTGCGGCGTTCGGCTATCCCGAAGACGAGCAGCTTTTGCAAATCGCGGCGCAGGACAAAAGCTGGGTCATCCGTTCCTCCGCCATCAGGGGATTGTCGCTGCTGCGCACGCCCACGGCGCTTCATACCGTCAAGCGGGGGCTGAGCGACAAGGAATGGTGGGTGCGCCAAACCTCGGCGCAGGCAATTACCAAAATGAACATTTCGGCAAAGGATTTGGAAGAAATCCTCGGCGGCTACGACCGTTTTGCCGCCGACGCCATGAAAGCCGTGCTCTACCGCACGGTTGATACCGAAGGATAACAAGAGGGGAGGAGCATTTGTGGGATTTCTCAATGCTGTCCGCAGTTTTATTGTTGTATTCAACTATTTCTGCATGGCGTTTACCATTCTGCTGAATATCATCTATGTCATTCAGCTTATTGTGTCGTTGTTCCGCGTTCACAAAAACTACGACAAAGCCTTTTCCGACGACTTTCTCAGCTATGTTGACAGCGAAAACCTGCTGCCGATTTCGCTGATTATCCCCGCCTATAACGAGGAGGAGCATATTGTGCAGAATGTGCGTTCTCTGCTAAAGATAAATTACCCGGAATTTGAGATTATTGTTGTCAACGACGGCTCCACCGACAAAACCGGCGAGCGGGTCGTCAGGGCGTTTCATATGCACAAAATCGAAACCTCCATCCGCTATCAAATTCCCACCGAACAGATTGAGGGCGTTTATTTCAGCAAGGAATATCCCAATCTGCTTTATGTTCACAAGAAAAACGGCGGAAAGTCCGACGCGCTCAACGCGGGCATCAACATTTCCCGCTATCCGCTGTTCACCTGTCTTGACGCGGATTCCCGCTTGGAAAAGGACGCGCTGCTGCGCCTTTCGCTGGAATTTCTCAAGGACTCGCGCACCGTTATCGCGGGCGGCTTGGTGCGTATCGCCAACGGCTCGCGCATTGTTGACGGCGAGTTAAAGGGCTTCACCATGCCCAAAAAGCTGATTGAGCGCTTTCAGATTGTCGAATACTACCGTTCCTTTTTGATGGGGCGTGTGTTCTGGAGCTCCACCAACTCGCTGCTCATTGTCTCCGGCGCGTTCGGCTTGTTCCGCAAGCAGACGGTGATTGACGTCGGCGGCTACAAGCGCAACACCATCGGCGAGGACATGGAAATTGTTGTTCGGATTCACCGCTACATGCACAAGCAGCACAAAAAATACCGCGTCAAGTTCAACGAGTTTTCCATTTGCTGGACGCAGGGGCCTATGTCGCTGGGCGACATCCGCAGCCAGCGCCGCCGCTGGCAAATCGGCTTGATGGACACCCTGATTTCGCACGCGGGCATGACCTTCAATCCGTTCTACGGCTTTGTCGGGCTGTTCTCGGTGCCGTACAACTGGATTTTTGAGTTGTTCGGCGCGCTGGTGGAAACAATCGGTTATTTTCTGATTCCGTTCACCCTGATTATGGGCGAGCTGAATATGTTCTTCTTTGTCATCTACTTTTTGCTTTCGGTCGCGCTGGGTATTATTCTCTCCGAGGGCAGCCTTGTCATTGAGCAATACACCCACCGTGCCGCCATGAATGCCAAGCAGAGCATTGCGATTTCCGTTTACGCGCTGCTCGAAAACTTCGGCTACCGCCAGATTATCACCCTGTTCCGCATGGAGGGCATCATCAAATACCGCAAGCTCAGAAGAAGCTGGGGCAAGATTAAGCGCAAGGAGTTTGAGCAATGAAAAAGATTGTCATTTCGATTATTGCGACCATTGCCGTGCTCTTCATTCTGGCGCAAACAGGCGTTTTGGCTCCCTTTGGCATCAAGCAGCTTTCCTTCTACCGCGAAAAAGCCGTCCGCACCACCGAGGACAAAACAAACAGCGAGGAGTTCACCGACACGGAACACAACCTCAGCTACCGCTTCAAGGCGGAGGGCAACTACTTTTATGTGTATCAAAATAGCGAGTGGAAGGAGCTGTTTATGGCGGGCGTCAATATCGGCGCGTCCGAGCCGGCGCTGTTTCCCGGCGATTTGACCATCAGCTATGACACCTACCTGCGCTGGTTTCAGTATATCAGCGAAATGAACTGCAACTGTATCCGCGTCTACACCACCATGCGCCCGCAGTTTTATCTCGCGCTCAGCGACTTCAACAGCAAGGCGGATAAGCCGGTGTATCTCTATCAGGGACTCTGGGTCAACGAGGACGACATTGAACGGCTTGGCGACGTGTATGCCGAAAATGAAAAAATCATGAACGATTTCAAAAACGACGCGGTGACGATTGTGGACGTCATTCACGGCAAGGCGGTGATTCCCGAACGCGCAGGAAAGGCGTCCGGCGCTTATCACGCCGACGTTTCGCGCTGGCTGGCAGGCTGGATCATCGGCATTGAGTGGGATCCGAATCTTGTCAACAACACCAACGAGCAGCACCCCGATATGCGCGATTATGACGGAAAATATCTCTACACCCAGTCCGCCACGCCCTTTGAGGCGTTTTTGTGCCGTGCGGGCGACGCGCTGATTGAGCACGAAACCGAAGCCTATCAGTTTCAGGCGCCGCTTGCCTTTACCAACTGGATCACCACCGACCCGCTCAGCCATCCCAACGAGCCGCATTTTGACGAGGATAAGGCGACGGTCAACACCGAAAACGTCAAGCTCCGCAGCTTTGCGCCCGGCATGTTCGCGTCCTACCACATTTATCCCTACTATCCCGACAGCCTGAATTATCAGGAGGACTACCTTGCCAATGTTGACGAGGAAGGCAAGGTTGACACCTATTCCGCCTATCTGCGCGACCTGCGGCTGGTGCACACCATGCCCATGCTTGTCGCGGAGTTCGGAATTCCCACCTCGCGTGGCATGGGTCACAAGAGCGTGATGGGCTACAACCAGGGCGGCGTGGACGAAAATCAGCAAGGCGATATGCTGGAGGATATGCTTCAATCCATTCACGACGAGGACTATGCGGGCGGACTGATGTTCACCTGGCAGGACGAGTGGTTCAAGCGCACATGGAATAATGTCATGTTCGACATTGCCGACCGCCGTCCGTTTTGGTCGAATATCCAGACCACCGAGCAGTGCTTCGGACTTCTCGCCTTTGACCCCGGCGCGAAATACTGCCTGAGTTACCCCGACGGCGATTTGTCCGAATGGAGCGGGCTGGAGCCTGTGGTAACGGGGGAGCAGGGGGAGTTGTTTGTGCAGAGCGACGAGCGCTATCTTTATCTGATGGTGAAGCCGCGGCATTACGATTTCAACAGCGACACCCTCTACATTCCGATAGACACCATTGACCATCAGGGAAACACCACCGCCAAGGATTACAAGCTTACCTTTGACAAGGCGGCGGATTTTCTGATAAAAATTCACGGCGCCGAGGATTCGCATATTTTTGTTGACCGCTATTACGACGCCTTTAACTACTATTTTGTGCAGTCGCGCATGCTCACCGATTTCCCGCTTTTGCCGAACAGCGACAAGCCCGACAGCGGCATTTTTGACGAAATGCAGCTGTGCTACGGCTATCATCTGACGGTTAAGGGAACCGGCGTTGAGGTTCCCGACAAGGCGTATGAAACCGGCAAGCTGCAATACGGCAACGCCAATCCCGACGACAAGGATTATTCCTCGCTCACCGACATTTGCTACGGTGAAGGCGGCGTGGAAATCCGTATTCCGTGGCAGCTTCTCAACGTGATGGATCCTTCGTCCAAGCAGCAAATGAGCGACTTTTATCAAAACCGCGTCATTATGCCGCAGAATTATGAGGAATTCTCCTTCGGCTTCGGTGTTGCAAACGCAAACAAAACGCAGAGCATTTCTCTGAGCGGCTCCTACGGAAATGCGGAGTGGAACATGCCCACGTGGCACGAGCGCCTCAAGCCCGCGTATTATCAATTGCAAAAATATCTGGCGCAGTATCAAAACAAAAAATCCGGCAACAATACGATTCAATAACGAATAGAAAGGGCGGCTGCATGAAAAAATTACTTACATTGCTGTTATCGGCGCTTTTTGTGTTCGCCGCCTGTCAATCAAAGACGGAAAATGAAAATGCCTTTGTGCCCGCGCGCATATCGCTGCCGGGGGCTCAGGGCATTTTTATGCCTTTTTACGCTGCCGATAACGGATATTTTTACCGCCGCGCCGACGAAAACACCGCCGAGCTGTTCTATATCAAGGGCGTCAACATGGGCTTGACCGAGCCGGAAACCGACCTTGCAAGCCCCGACACAAGCTACGGCACCTTTATGGACTGGTTCTCGAAAATCGCGGCAATGAACGCCAACACCGTGCGCGTTTTCACTGTGATGAACCCCGATTTTTACCGCGCGCTCGACGATTACAACCAAGCCCACGCGGAAGCGCCGCTCTGTTTGGTGCAGGGCATTTGGTTTTCGGAGGATTTGATGTACGAGCTGACCGACGCGCTGGAAAGCGACGAAATTCTGATTTCCGCTTTTAAAAGGTCGGTGAAGGAAACCATTGACATCATTCACGGCTCCAGCGACTACACCAACTACGGCAGCTTTAAGCCCGCCGTTTATGACCGCGACGTTTCCGGCTATACGGCGGGATATATTCTCGGTCTGGAATACCCGGCGGAATTTGTCATTGAGACAAACGCCTCTCACCCCGGCCAAGCGGATTTTGAGGGAAAGTATCTTTATACCGCCAAGGACGCCTCGCCCTTTGAAGCGTTTTTGTGCGAGGTGGGCGAGGAGCTGATTTCCTACGAAACGCAGGCGTACAGCTGCCAAATTCCCGTTTCATTTCTCAACTGGCAGCCGCTTGACACGCTTTCTCACCCAAACGAGCCATATCCCGACGAAAACGACGCGGTGAGCGTTGACGCCGGACACATTCTGCCGCGTGAGGACTACCACGCGGGCTTGTTTGCCGCTGTGGACGTGTATCCTTATTACCCGGACTTTATGAATGTGCAGGCGGAATACACGGCGGCGGAGGACAATTATCTTGCCTATTTGCAGGATTTGAAAAAGACGGTTTCCGTGCCGCTGCTGATTGCCGAATACGGACTGAGCACCGCCCGCGGCGTGGCGCACGAGGGAATCAACGGCTATCGTCAGGGCGGACTCAACGAGCGGGAGCAGGGAGAGCTGGACGCAAAAATGTCAAAAGCCATCTGCGAAGCGGGCTGCTGCGGCGGGCTGTTGTTCTCCTGGCAGGACGAGTGGTTTAAGCGCACATGGAACGCGCCCATGTATGATCCGCCGAAGGCAAGTCAGCGCACCCACGACCTCTCCTCCGCGGAGCAGGGCTATGGGCTGCTTGCGTTTGACGTGTCGCAAAGCCTTCCCGACGGCGACATCTCCGAATGGAACACCGACATGGGCGTGGGCGATTCGCACGTCTGCGTGAAATACGACGCGGAATATCTTCACTTGCTGATTACCCTGCCCGACGGCTTTGATTTTGACCGCGACAGCTATTATGTCCCGGTTCAAGTCACCGGAGAGGGCAGCTTGTTTGACAACGAAAGCGGACTGCGCTTCAGTGAGCCCGCCGACTATCTGCTTGAAATTCACGGAAAGGACAACACCCGCCTCAAATGCGACGCCTTCCGCGACGTGTTCCACTTTCAGCAGGTGGTGAACCGTAAAATTTACGGCGCGGACAAGGCGGTTGCCGCCAAGCAAAACAGCGGCGATTATCACAAGACGCTCATGCTCACCTCTAACGAAATGGTTCTCCCGGCAGAGAATGTGACAAGGGAGCCGCAGACGGTTGAAACCGGTTTGCTGCGCTACGGCAACGCCGCCGAGGATTCGCAGGCGGATTTCTTCCTTGCGGGCAGCAAGCTGGAGGTGCGGCTTGCGTGGTATCTTCTCGGCGTAAAGAACCCGCGCACAATGGCGTGCTATGCGCCGCTGACGGGCAAGGACGTGACCTTCACCGCCTTTCAAACGCTGAAAATCGGCGCGGGCAGCTCCGGCACGCTGACCCTGTATGATACGGACTTTCACGGCATAGACAGCGTTGCCTATACCCAACGCCTGAAAAAGTCCTATGAAATTCTGCGGGAAGCCTTTTCAAATTTGCCGCCGCCGCGCCTTCCGCTCCGTGGGGAAAACGATAAAGATAAGGATTAAATAAGTGAAAAATGTGAAAAATAAAAATACCGTTTCACCATTTGATAAAATGACAAAAACGCCTGTCTCCAAGCTGGTCATCAGCCTGTCGGTTCCGACGATAATCAGTATGCTGGTAACGAACATCTACAATCTGGTTGACACCGCGTTTGTCGGTCAGCTCGGCAATGCCGCCAGCGGAGCGGTCGGGGTGGTGTTCGGCTTTATGGCGGTTTTGCAGGCGGTCGGCTTTATGTTCGGCAACGGCTCCGGCAGCCTGATTTCGCGGCTTTTGGGCGCAAGGCAAAACGGCGAAGCCTCTCAGGTGGCTTCCACCGGCTTTTTCGCGTCCTTTGTGTTCGGCGCGGCGGTTGCCGTGGGCTGCGCGTTTGTGCTTGAACCGCTTGTCATGCTGCTCGGCAGCACCAAAACCATTGCGCCCTATGCGCAAACCTACATCAGCTACATTTTGGTTGCCGCTCCCTTTATCACCGCGAGCTTCACCATGAATAACATTTTGCGCTACGAGGGCAAGGCAACGCTCGGCATGGTCGGTCTGACCGTCGGCGCGGTGCTGAATATCGCGGGAGACCCGCTCTTGATGTTCGGACTCAACATGGGAATCGCGGGAGCCGGACTTTCCACCTGTATCTCGCAAATTATCGGCTTTTTTGTGCTGCTTGCCATGTTTTTGCTCAACAAAACGCAGTGCAGGCTGTCGGTCAGGCTAATCAAGCCGCAAGGTCTGCCCGACATTATCGGCAACGGCTTGCCCAGTCTGCTCCGTCAGGGTCTGAACTCGCTGAGCACGGTGGTGCTCAACAACTGCGCGGCGGTTTACGGCGACGCGGCGGTTGCCGCCATGAGCATTGTTTCGCGCGTGATTTTCTTCACGTTTTCGTTCGCGCTCGGCATCGGACAGGGCTTTCAGCCTGTCTGCGGCTTCAATTACGGCGCAAAGCAATTCGGAAGGCTCAAATCCGCCTTTCGCTTTTCCGTTCTTTTGGCGGAGATCGTCGTGGTGGTGATGTCTGCCGTGCTGGTGCTGTTTCCGGGCGAGATTATCCGCATTTTCCGCGACGACAGCACCGTTGTTGCCATCGGAACGCGCGCCCTGATTTTGCAGGCAATCGCCCAGCTGTTCCTGCCGTTTTGCATGGTGACGGAAATGGCGCTGCAAAGCACCGGAAAAAAACTCGGCGCGTCGCTGCTTTCCACTCTGCGCAACGGACTGTTTTTTATTCCGCTGCTGTTTTTGCTTTCCAACCTGCGCGGACTCAGCGGAATTCAGGAGGCGCAGCCGCTCGCGGTCACGCTGGCTCTTATTCCGTCAATCCTTTTGGCAAACCGGTTTTTCCGCGGGCTTTTGAAGCAATCATCACCTTAAGTTATTGATTTTTGCATGGAATTATGTTATAAAAAAGGTATCAACAAAAGGGAGTAATGCTCATGATTTCCGTAAAAGGTCCCGGCTTAAAAATTTTTGCCGCCGTGCTCGCCGTCATTGCGTTGGGAGCGGGCGTTTGGCTGACGTTTTTCCAATCCGCAGGGTTTGAAAAAACAACCGCCAAGATTATGTCTATCGAAAAAGATCCCGATTATGTGCCCGACCCGCAGGTTCAAAACGATTCCCGCCGTATTGTCAAGGTGGAATATGAGGTTGACGGCAAAAAGTACACCCAAACCCTTGATTCCGACAGCCCGTCCTATCAGGTCGGCGGCGAGGTTGAGGTGAAGTATGACCCCAAAAATCCCGGCACCATTCATTCGGGCGGCAGCTTCGGCATTTATTTCATGATAGCAGGCGGCGTCATTCTCTTGGTGATTATTGTTCTCACCATCCGCAAAAACGCTATGCTGAATAAGATTCATGAAGCGGACGGCGAAATCACCTATGCGCCTTCCGAGCAGGGCGAGCAGCGCGAGCTGTATTTTATCACCGACACCGGCACGCCCAAATACGGACACCGTCTGGAGGACAAAAACCGCAGGGTGCTATATGAAGCCAAGATGACGAAGTTTTCCGTGGCGAATCCCTATGGCTTTGATTTTATCGACCATGAGCACAATATCACCACGCCGCACTATATCGGTCACGAGGAGCAGACCGAGTGGAACATGCTCCTGATTGACAACCACTTTACCTTTACCATTGACGGCGAGGACATCTGGAAGCACCTAAAGCGCAACGGCGTCAGTATTCAGTCCAAGCTTGCGCCCGGCAAGGTGGGAACGGTTGTCTATGACGTTTTCAGACACGACGAGCAAATCGCGCATTTTGAAACGTCCGGTCAATATGTGCACGAGGAGGATGCCGAGCAGCACAAGGTTGCCGACAAGCTGCCTGTGCGCGGCTTTTACCGCGTTTACACAAACGAAAAGAATCTCGATTTGTTGTTTGCGGTGCTCCTGGCCTTTGCCCGCAGCGGCGCGGCAGACGGCAACGGCGGCACACGCGGCGCGTTGTTCAACACCCTCAGAGGCAAATAATTTTTTCAAAAAGACCTGTTCCTGTGAGCGGGTCTTTTGAGTATGACAAGATAAGACAAGGAGCAAAATGAAATTAACGCTGACGTAACCGGGAGTGATAATTATGAAACTGTTGTTTGCCTCAGACGCTTTTAAGGGCAGCCTGACAAGTGAACAAACCGCCAAGCTGCTTGAAAAGGCGGCGCATGAGGTTTTTGAAAGCTGTGTTTGCGACAGCGTGACGGTTGCTGACGGCGGCGAAGGAACCGTTGACGCGGTGATTGCCGCGGAAAACGGCAAAAAAGTGTTTGCCGAGGTACACGACCCGCTGCTAAACCCTGTTCGCGCCTGCTACGGCGTGCTTGACAGCGGCAAGGCGGTGATTGAAATGGCGGCGGCGTCCGGCTTGCCGCTGGTGCCTTCTCACCTGCGCAATCCCGAAAAAACCTCTGCCTTTGGAACCGGCGAGCTGATTCTGCACGCCCTTCACAGCGGCTATACCGACCTGACAATCGCTATCGGCGGTTCCGCCACCAACGACGGCGGCATGGGCTGTATGCGCGCACTGGGTATGAAATTTCTCGATACGGACGGAAACGAGCTTTTGGGCTGCGGCGGCGATTTGGAAAAAGTCGCGTCAATTGACAGCGGCAGGCTGCCGCAAACTCTGAAAAACTGTCACATCACCGTGATGTGCGACGTCAAGAATCCGCTCTGCGGCAAGAACGGCGCCACCCGCACCTTTGCCGCGCAAAAAGGAGCGGATAATGACATGATAAACCGCCTTGAAGCGGGCATGGCGCATTACCGCGATGTGATAAAGGAAAGCTTCGGCGTGGATTGCGACGCTGTTGAAGGCGCAGGCGCGGCAGGAGGACTGGGCGCGGCGCTGAAGGTGTTTTGCGGCGGCGAGATGAAATCCGGCATTGAAGCCGTGCTCGACCTTATCCACTTTGACAAACGGCTTGAGGGCGTTGACCTTGTGGTAACAGGCGAGGGCAGAACCGATTGGCAAAGCTGCTTTGGAAAGGTGATGAGCGGCGTGGGGCTTCATGCCAAGGCAAAGGGAATCCCTGTTGTCGGGCTTTCCGGCTCGCTCGGCAAAGGCGCGCAGGACATTTGCCGCTATGGAATAGATTCGCTGATGACCACCGTTAACAGCCCGATGACCTTGGAGGAAGCGCTGCAAAATGCCGAAGCGCTTTATTATGAAGCCGCTCTTAACCTGTTTTCAATGATAAAGCTCGGCATGAAGCTGAAAAAATAAAATGACCGCCGCAGATTTTTCAGTCTTCTGCGGCGGTTTTTTATACCATTGTTTCCAATAAAGCGATTAGATTTTCAACCGAAAAGCGGCTGTCTCTGTCAAATTCGGCGTTGAGCATTTCGGTGTTCTCATAGGAGTGCTCCACTTCCTTTGAATACCGCTGCAAAATCCGCATGCGCGGCAGGGGATAGCCTTCTTTTTCAAACAGCGCGTCAAGCAAGCCCGTCACGATAAACGCGCACACAATGCGCTTGACGGAGTAGAGCACGTCGCCGGAGTTGACCGCTTCCAAATAGTAGCGGTAGACATAATAGAGCGCGAACTTTTCAAAATCCTGCGCAAAACCGTCGCGGATTTTCAGCGCCGCAAGCTGCTTTTGCGTATCGGAAAGCGCCTGCTTCCAGCGCCCGCTCATGATTTCAAACCGAAGGTGCATGTCAAATAAAAAGTCACAGCCGTCTGTTTCTGCGTTTTCAAAGCTGAGCGGCTGCGGTTCTTCGCCGTTGAGCACGCTCTGCACCTGCGCGTTGAATTCCAGACAATCCGCCAGACGGTAGGCGAAGGGCAGTTCCCTGTCAAGCAGAATTTCCGCCGTGCGGCTGCGGGCTTTCAGCAAAAAACTCATGTAGCCGTCGCTGTTTTCCGCCGCCTGCATTTCCTCCTCGCCGCCGAAATCCGCATAGGCGTTATCCGTGCGCAGCATAAACCGCGCCGCTTCGGGGCAGGCAAAGGAGAGCAAATGCTCGGAAAATTCTTCATAATCAATCTTGACGCGCGGAAAGCCGGCGCAGGTTTCGCTGAGGTGTTCCTCACCGATTCCGATAAAAATATCGCAGAGCATGTCGCGGTTCCAAAACGGACATCTGCCGTTTTCCACCGGGAAAATCCACTCGTCATATTCGTCGGTTTTCAGCTTTTGCCGCATTTTATCTCCCAACTCTCCCTGAACACTGCGGTAGAACTGTTCGGTGGCGGAATCAATGTCAATATCCCAATCCTTGCAGCAGCTGTCCTCGCAAAGATTGGCAATACACTTGAATTGATGATAAAAGGAAGGGTAGACGTCGCGCATAGTTTCACTCCAAAATTTATTTCCAACATAATATACCACAATTATTTGCCAAAGTAAATAGTAAAAATTTATTCACTTTTTTAATATCTGTTGCATTTTCCGGAAATAAACTGTATAATGTTTTTTACCTGTTTATTGCCGTTTTCGGCAAAATTATGAAGGAGAGAGAAAAATGGAAAAGAGAGGACAGTGGAGCTCACGCTTCATCTTTATTCTCGCCGCAATCGGTTCTGCGGTCGGTCTCGGCAACGCATGGCGTTTTCCGGGCTTGGCGGCAAAGCACGGCGGCGGCACCTTCCTTGTGGTCTATCTGTTTGCCATGCTGGCAATGGGTATTCCGCTTCTGATGATGGAAATCTCTATCGCCAGAAAGTTCCGCAAGGGAGCAATTGAGTCAATGCGCGGTATCGGCAAGCGCTGGGAGCCCGTCGGCTGGGCGGCAACCTCCAATGCGTTCGTTATCGTCTGCTATTACTCGGTCGTATTCGCATGGGTCATTTTAATGTTTATTAATTCGTGGCAGTTTGCGGGCATGACCGGCAACAACGAGGCGGCGTCCGGCTTGTTCTTTGAACTGACCCAAACCACAGGAGCGATTGAGGGCAGCTCGATTCCCGGCATTGTTATGCTCTGCCTGATGATTGCGTGGGGCTTGATTTTCTTCTGCATCCGCAACGGCGCAAGCTCGGTGGGCAAGGTCGTCAAATTCACCGTTTTTGCCCCGGTCGTTCTGCTGGTGATTATGGCGGTCAAGGGCTGCACCATGCCCGGCGCAATGGAGGGTCTCAAAATCTTGTTTGTGCCCGACGCTTCCGCGTTTTCCGACCCCTCGCTGTGGGTGGACGCAATCGGTCAGGTGTTCTACAGCCTGTCAATTATGATGGCGATTATGTTTGCTTACGGCTCCTATCTCGGTGACGACGCCGACGTTGCGCTGGACGCGGTGATTATCGCGTTTTCCGACATGGCAATCAGCGTGTTGTCAGGTATCGTAATGTTCTCCACCATGGGCGGCACCAACATGCTCGACAAGGTGACCGACAGCGGCATCGCCACCGCCTTTATCGTTTATCCGCAGGCAATCGTCAACCTCACTGATATCGGCTGGTTCAATGCGGTGTTCGGCGCGATTTTCTACCTCATGCTCATCACGCTTGCCATCGACTCGGCGTTCTCCATTGTTGAGGGCGTTTCGGCGGCAATTGCGGATAAGTTCCACCTGAAGCCAAAGACCGTAACCATTGCGGTTTGCGCGATTAGCGGCGTGATTTCAATGGTGTTTATCACACAGGCGGGCTTGGCTTGGCTGGATATTGTCGACAACTGGACAAACCAGATTAACCTGATTGTTATCGGTGTACTGGAATGTATCGCAATCGGCTGGACGTTCAATCTCAGAAAGGTGCTGAACGAAGTCAACAAAAACGCCAAGCGCTTCAAGGCGCCCTATTGGTGGTTTGCGGCGTCGATTAAGTTTATTGCGCCTGTTATGCTGACCGGCTTGTTTGTCTGGAACATGGTTGTGCTCTTCGGTCAAAACGGCGGCAGCTACGGCGGCTATCCCATCTGGGCGCAGGTAACGGCAGGCTGGGTTGTTTCGGCGTTGGTGTTCCTCAGCGGCTTTATCGCCAAGATTATCGTCAGCAAAAAGAAGAAAAAGGGCTATGTCGAGGACGAGGTCGTCTGGGAAGAGAAATAAATTAATTCGGAATTCGGAATTCGGAATGTGTCATTCGTCGGGCGGAGAGGCTTTCTCTCTGCCCGGCTTTTCTTTTTTGTTTAGAGTTGAGTTGAAAGAGTCACTGCTTTTTAGTACTTGCTAAGTTTTGACCCGCCGTTGATGAACTGTTCCTAACAATCAATTTTCCCGAAGGCGGAACGGGTGCAGCGCGCCGCTGCGTGAAAATTTTGAGATAATGCTTGACTTTTGCGAAAAAACTAATATAATAGGGAAGTACGCAAATAATAAACCTACAACAATTATTTGGAGGAAATGTTATGAAAAGAGTAATTGCACTGGCACTTGCTGCGCTTCTTGCTATCGCGGTATTCGCGGGCTGCGGCGGCAACGGCGGCGACGCTGCAAAGAGCGTTGACCTGAACAAGGTAATGGAAACCATCAACACCGCAAACGGACTTTCTCTTGAAAAGCTCGACACTGCGGACAAGCTTAACCGCTACTACAGCATTGAGGAAAAGGACGTCAAGCAGTTTGCTGCCGAGATGGACAAGAGCAACACCGACGCTCCTGTCGAAATCGTTTTGGTTGAGGCAAACGACGCCGACGCTGCGGGCAGAGTGGAAACCGCGCTGACCACCAGATATAATTCCATTCTCAGAACCTACAACTCCTACACTCCCGAAAAGGTTTCGATGGTAGAGGCTTGCAAGGTTACCAAGGACGGCAACTTCGTCACCATGATTGTCGCGGACAATGCTGCGGCTATGCTGAAAACCTTCCAGGACAGCATTAAATAATTCAATTAAAGAATATTAAAGAAGAAATGCAGGGCGGACATTGTTCGCCCGCTTTCTGTTATAATCAGGGCGATTGTTAGGACAGAATTATGACGCAAAACGACATCAAGCAACAATTTTCTCATATGAACGACAGGCAGCGCGAGGCGGTTTTTGCCACCGAGGGTCCGCTGCTGATTCTTGCGGGCGCAGGTTCGGGCAAAACAACGGTGCTTGTCAACCGCATTGCCTATATTTTGCAGTCGGGCTTGTGCCGCCCGTGGAACATTCTCGCGATTACCTTTACGAATAAAGCGGCAGGCGAGCTCAAGGAGCGAATCTGCAACACGGTGCCGGAGGGCGGCGGCGACATTTGGGCGGCGACCTTCCACTCCACCTGTGCGCGGATTTTGCGGCGCTACGGTGACAGGCTGGGTTATTCCTCCCATTTTACCGTCTATGCCACCGACGACCAGAAAAAGCTTGTCAAGGACATTGTCAAGCAGCTTAACATTGACGAAAAGCAGCTGCCCGTCAAGTCGATTCTCTCCGAGATTTCCAAGGCGAAGGACAAGATGATAACGCCCGCCGAAATGCTGAAAAACGCCGAGTATGACTACCGCAAGGTGTCGGTTGCCAAGGTGTATGAAATCTATCAGGCAAGGCTCAAAACCGCCGACGCAATGGATTTTGACGACCTGCTGTGCAAAACCGTCGAGCTGTTCGAGCAGAATCCCGACATTCTCGGTTTTTATCAAAACCAGTTCAAATACATCATGGTTGACGAGTATCAGGACACCAACCGCGTGCAGTACCGCTTTGTGTCCATGCTGGCGGAAAAGTACGGCAACATCTGCGTTGTCGGTGACGACGACCAGAGTATCTATAAATTTCGCGGCGCGACGATTGAAAACATTCTCTCGTTTGAAAACACCTTCAAGGGCGCAAAGATTATCCGTCTGGAGCAAAACTACCGCAGCACGCAGAATATCCTCAACGCGGCAAACGGTGTGATTTCCCACAACACCGTGCGCAAGGGCAAAACGCTCTGGACGCAGAACCCGGAGGGCGAAAAAATCGAATTACATACCTGTGAGGATGAGCGCGACGAGGCGCAGTTTATCGCGCAGACCATCACCGACGGCGTTTCGGACGGCAGAAAGTATTCCGATTTTGCGATTCTCTACCGCACCAACGCCCAGTCTAACGCCATTGAGCAAACCCTCTCGCGCAGCGGTATTCCGCACCGCATTATCGGCGGTCACCGCTTTTATGACCGCGAGGAGATTCGCGACATGATTGCTTATTTGCAGGTTGTCAACAATCCGCACGACGACGTGCGCCTGAGCCGCATTATCAATGTGCCGAAGCGCGGCATCGGCGCCCGCACCCTGCAAATCGCGGCGGAAATCGGCGCGGGCTTGGGCGAGAGCATTTTCACCGTCATTAAGGAAGCGGACAGCTATCCGCAGCTTTCACGCGCCGCCGGCAAGCTCAAAGAGTTTGTCAGCCTGATTGACGGCTTGATTGAAGCGGACGAAAGCGGAGATTATTCTCTTGCGGAATTATACAACCTGATTCTGGAACACACCAATTACGAAAACTACCTGAGAACCGAAAAAGAAAACGCGGATGTGCGGATTGAGAACATCGAAGAACTGTCCTCCAACATCATCAAGTTTGAGGAGGACTACGGCGACGACGCTGACTTGTCAAGCTTTTTGGAGGAAATCTCGCTGATGACTGACATTGACAACTACGACGCCGACGCTGACACCTGCGTGATGATGACTCTGCACAGCGCAAAGGGCTTGGAATTCCCGGTGGTGTTTATCACCGGCATGGAGGACGGTCTGTTTCCGTCGATTGCCTCCATGATGAACCCCGAGGAAATCAACGAGGAGCGCCGCTTGGCTTACGTCGGCATTACCCGCGCCAAGCAAAAGCTTTATCTCACCAAAACCCGCTCGCGTATGCTTTTCGGCTCCACCACATACAATAAGGAAAGCCGCTTTGTCACCGAAATTCCCGACGAGTTGCTTGAAAAAACAGGGGAGAGCAGCCGCTTTTCGCGTGGCGCCGGCTTTGGCGGCTCAGTAGAGGCGGTTTCCATCGGCAGCAAATCTCCCTACGCGCCGAAAAAATTCAACGCATATCAAAAGCCAGCGGTTCAAACGGGCGTTACCTACAGCGTCGGAGATATGGTGCTGCATAAGGTGTTCGGCAAGGGCATGGTGATGTCCGCCGAAAAAATGGGCAACGACACGCTGCTAGAAATCGCCTTTGACAAGGCGGGAACCAAAAAGCTGATGGCGAATTTCTGCAAGATGGAAAAACTGTAAGAAGGCGATTTTGATGTTTTTAAAACTGAAATCCTTGGCGTGCATGGCGCTGTGCGGCGTGCTGCTCGCAGGATGTGCGCAGAGCGGCGGCAAGCAGGAGGAAACTACCGCTCCCACCGCTGTGCAGACCACTGCTGCGGAGACAACCGTTCCGCCGGCAACCGCTCCGCCTGCCACCGCCGACGAAGCCGTTTCGCTTGATAATCTGGCGATTAAGCAGAATCTCGGAGAAATCGAGCGCACGCTTGACGATTTGCTCGGTAAAACCGCCTTTCAGGGCGCGATTTACGCAAAGGTCGGCAATGATTTTGAGTATCTAAAGGCGCTCGGCGTCGCCAACGAGGGCGCCCACACCAACAATTCCGTCTATACCCGTTTTTATGCGGGCTCTGTGACCAAGCTGCTGACCGCTGCGGCGGTGATGAAGCTGTCTGAGGAAAAAAAGCTGGATATTAACAGCACTATTGACAAATTCTTTCCGTCCTGCGCCTATGCCAAAAGCGTCACCGTCAGGCAGCTTTTGAACATGACATCAGGAATTCCCGATTATATTTGCGATACCCGCGTGGATTATCGGGTAATCAAAAAACCGGTGTCTGCCCTGAGCGGCTTGCTGGGTGATAATTACAATAACAATAAGGCGGAGATTCTCGGCTGGATTCTTACGCAGCCTGTCGCGGCGGCGGAAAAACCTGTTTTCGCTTATTCCGAGAGCAATTATTATCTCCTCGGTGAAATCATCGCAAAGGCGTCCGGCATGCGCTACGAGGACTATGTGAAAGCCGTCATTTTCAACCCCGCCTATATGACAACATCCGGCTTCGGAGCGGATGAGTCTGTCGCCAACGCCTACACCTCTCAGGGTGCAGCGGAGCTGCTGTACGGCGGCGTGGGCTATTCCGCGTTCGGCTTCATCACGAATGTTTCGGATTTGCTGAAGCTGGTTGACGGTTTGCTGAGTTACCAAATCATCACTGAAAATTCTTTGAAAGAAATAATGACAGACAACGGCAGCGGCTTTGGCTACGGCGTTTATGTTAACGGCAGCCGCCTGTCCTGTATCGGAAAGACAGACGCCTATTCCGCCAAGCTGAGCTTTAGCAGTGACAAAAGCCAAATTTTTGTCGCGCTTTCCAACAGCTCCTCGGCAGACCCAAACTGGCTGCACCGTCTTTTCCGGAATTATCTGAAAAAGTTCACAGGATAAAACCATCACAAAAAGCGAAAACCTCCATACACTGTTAGTGTTACAGTTACGCAGAAAAGCTGTAAACTACTTAGTTGGAGGTTTTTTTATGTCGGATTTGAATCTTGACGCCGAACAGGCGGTTGAAGCAGCCGAAGTCGGCAGCCGTCCGGACTTTGACCCTGTTTGTCTTGATGTGCCGCGCATTTATGACAGCTGCGGCGCAAAGGACTGCCTGCGCAGCCTGACGGTATTCTTCACGGCGGAAAATCAGGCGCTGATTGACACCGCTACCTCGGTGCGCGTTACGCGCGTCAGCGTGATTACCGCAACGGTCGACGTTGATTCCGTGGCGTTCCACCGCGGCTACTATTCGGTTGACGAAACATTTTATTTCCTGTGCTGCTGCGAGGTCTACACCGCTGCGGGTGCGCTGCCCACCACCGTGACAGGCGTTGCGGTATCCTCAAAGCGCGTGGTGCTCTATGGCAGCGACGGCTGCGTCAAGCGCTTTTCCAGCGGGGAAACGCCGGCGCCCGACCCTGCGGAGTTCGATTGCTGCACCGGGCTTGCGGGCTCCCTGCCCACCGCCACTGTGCAGGTTTCAAGCCCTATGGCGCTTGCGGCTTCACTTGCTCCCGTCACCACGCCGCGAATCGTTCCTTTTGTGCCGGAGAGTCTGGCTGAGCTGCTCGGCGGCGATTTGGTCGCTCCCGCGGCACAGCAGGTCGTCACCACCATCGGCGTGTTTTCCATCACCACACTGTCCCGCGACGTGCAGTTAATGCTGCCGTCCTATGACTTCTGTATTCCGCGCAAGGAGTGCGACGACCGCAACGACGACCCGTGCGAGGCGTTCAACCAGATTGATTTTCCCGCGGATTCATTCTTCCCGCCCGCGTCCCGCGACAGCGACGGAAACGATAATCCCTTTGATTGCCACTGCACGTCATAATTAAAAAAAGAGATAATGACAAGGCAAACGCTTTATCATTATCTCTTTATACTATTCTCTGATAAAATACTTTAAAACAGATGTCGATGGAAAATTCCGCAGAACAAGGCGGAGGACGCCGCAAGGCTGGCGCCTTGCAAGGACGACAACGCAGTTATGCGAAATTTTACACGGCAGATGTTAAAGTATTTTATCAGAGAATAGTATTATGTGCTCCACGCGGATAGGCTTTCTCCTTTAACCAGAAACGCCTTCTGCGCGATTTCCGCGAGCGGGTCGTCGCTGTGGCTGTCGGAATAGAATTCCTCAATCTGCGCGTTCGGAAATTTTTCATAAAAACGCCGCACCTTTTCTTTGCCGTGGCAATTTTCTCCGCTGTATGCTCCGTTTTGGGGGTCAACGCAGGAAGCAATCAGATAAGCGATTCCGAGCCGTTTGCAAATCGGCTTTAGCAAAAATTCGGGTGAAGCGGAGATAATCACGTCGTCCGCTTTTTGCTGCGCGAGATAATACCGCTTGATTTTCGCCCGATTTCTGTCCCAAAAATCAGATACATCGCGCTCGGTATCGCAATACCGCAAAAAACGGTACATCACTTGCTTAAACTGCGTTTTACTGCCGCGCTTGAATACATAATACCGCGTAACCGCCGCGAGCAGGGAAGGAGCGAGCAGCATAATTTTGGGGTGCCGCCTGAGCGCAAACAGGTAGAAATCCGCTGTGGAATCGCCGTCATAGATGGTTTTGTCAAAGTCATAGACATTCATTTGCGCTCCCTCGCTTTCGTCACATTTTTATCACAATCATATGTTATCATAATATGCTGTAAAAATAATTCCAAATTAGAAAAAATATTAGCTGAAACGCTTGCACAATCGCGCAAAATATAGTATAATAAAATGAATATTGATTATAAGGGGTAGTGTAGTGTTCGGTTATTTGCAGGTGCGCAAAAGCGAGCTGCTGGTGCGCGAGTGGGAAGCATACAAGGCGGTTTACTGCGGGCTGTGCAAGCAAATGGGCAAAGACTATTCCTTTTTGACCCGCCTGAGCCTCAGCTATGACTGCACCTTTTACGCTATGCTGCTGCTCTCGCTTGAAAAAGCATGCCCCGGCTTTGAAAAGGGTCGGTGCCGCTTTAATCCGCTGAAAAAATGTCAGTTTGCGCGGTGCGACTCGGACTGCTACAGCAAGGCGGCGGCTTTTTCCGTGATTTCCGCCTATTACAAGCTAAAGGACGATTTGCAGGACAGCGGCTTTTGGAAGCGCCTTGCGGTGCGGCTTGTGCTGCCGTTTTTCAGCCGCTGGCACAAAAAGGCGGCGCGGCGTTATCCGCAGCTTGAAACGCTTGTTGCGGACATGATGACCGCGCAGAATCTTGCGGAGCAAAACAGCGAAACCGGCGTTGACGCGGCGGCACACCCTACGGCAAACATGCTCGGCTCGGTGCTTTCACTCGAAGCGCACGACGAGCTGCAGCGGCGGGTGTATTACGAATTCGGCTATCATATCGGGCGGTGGATTTATCTGATAGACGCCGCCGACGATTTGGAAAAGGATGAAAAAAACCGCAATTTCAACCCCTTCTTGCGTGTTAAAGCTGCGGACATGCAGGCGTATCAAACGCAGGTGCTCAATCAGTCGCTTGCGCGCGCCTATGACGCCTATCAATTGATTACACTGATAGATTTTAAGGGTATATTGGACAATATGATGGTTTACGGCTTTCCGTCCAAGCAGAACGCCGTGGTCTATCACCGACAGGAGGAAGAAGATGTCAAATCCGTATGAAGTGCTGGGCGTGTCGCCCAACGCGTCTGATGAAGAAATCAAAAAAGCCTACCGTGAGCTTGCCAAAAAGTATCATCCCGACAACTACGCGGACAGCCCGCTCGCGGACGTTGCCGAGCAGAAGATGAAGGAAGTAAACGAGGCGTATGACGAGATTAACCGTATGCGCCAAAAGGGAAAGGGCACCGGCTCCACCTCAAACACCGCCGGGGCAGGCGGCAGCACCTACTATTCCAACGGCTCCAACTCCCAGTTCTACAGCGTGCGCATTTACATTCAGCGCAACATGATTCAGGAGGCGGAGCGGATTCTCGACAGCACGCCCGAGGGCAACCGCACCGCCGAGTGGTATTATCTCAAAGGCATGTGCGCCTTCCGCAAGGGCTGGAACGACCAGGCAAATTCCTATTTCACAACCGCTTGCAACATGGACCCGAATAACGGCGAATACCGTGCGGCGCTCAACAACATGAACAGCCAGCAGCATTTTAATTACGGCGGCTACAACACCGGCAATGTGAACAACACCGGCGGCATGGGCTGCTCGTGCTGCGACATTTGCTCTGCGATTATGTGCGCGGATTGTCTGTGCAACTGCGCGCGCGGCTGCTGATATGAAGAAGAGTATGCAAAAGCCGGCGTTCCGCATTGCGCTCTGCGCCGTGATTGCCGCTATGGAGGTTGTGCTGATGATGGCGGCGGGACTGTTCCGTATCGGCACCTATGCGCTGCCTTGCTTTGCGGGTTTGTTTTCCATTGCGGTCGTCATTGAGTATAACTGCAAATGGGCGTTCGGCGTGTATGCCGTCAGCGCCATTCTTTCGTTCTTTCTGACGGCGGACAAAGAGGCGGCGCTGCTGTTCATTCTGTTTTTCGGCTATTATCCCATCCTGAAAAATATCCTTGACCGCCGTGTAAAAAATACGGTGCTGTGTTACATCATCAAGTTTGCGCTTTTTAACGCGGCGGCAATCGCTTCGTTTTTCGCGGCGACGCGTCTGTTCGGAATACCCGCAGAGGAATTCACGCTTTTCGGCGTGTATGTTCCGTTTGTCTTTCTGCTTTTGGGTAACGTGTTCTTTTTTGTCTACGAAATGGCAGTCAATGTGTATGTCAAACTATATGTGCAGCGCTTGCGCAAGGCGCTGTTCGGGCGGTTTATGTAATACCGCTTATGATTCCTTTAAGGAAATAAAGAAGGTGATTGTTTGAAATCAAAAAAGTTTGCGCGGATTGTGGCGATTGTGCTGTGCCTGACGATTGTTGGGTCGGTGCTGCTTGTCGCGATTCCCGCACTCACCGCCAACGCCGCAGCGCCTGTTTCGGGCGGCAGCGGCTACATCAACGACAGCGGCGTTAACCTGCGCAGCGGCGCGGGCACCAATTACTCCATCATCACCTCGATGGAGAAAAACACCCCGGTGACCTTTATCAGTTCAACGCTCTACAACACCGACTGGTACAACATCCGTCTCAGCGGCGGCACCGAGGGCTATGTGCACCGTGATTATGTGACGGCGAACGAACCCGCCGCGACAATTAAGCTGTGCCGCGGCACCGCGACCACCTATGTCGGCTGCCAGTATGCCCTGTGGCAGACAGGCGTTTCCAATCCTACATGGAGCAGCTCCAACACCACTATCGGCACCGTGGACGGCAACGGCGTTTTCACCGCGAAGGCGGCGGGCAGCGTGACCGTTACCGCGTCCGAGAACGGCGGCTCGGCAAGCTGTGTCATTAAAGTGTTAAAGGCGAATCCGACAGGAATTTCCAATTCCTCTCTCAAAATTGAGCAGGGCAAAACCGCTTCTCTGACCGCCAAGCAGAGCGTGAATTGGTTCTCTTCCAACACCAACGTCTGCACCGTCAGCGCTTCAGGCGTTGTCACCGCCAAGGCAATCGGCTGCGCGACCATCAGCGCCTACACCTCAAGCGGCGCTTCCACCTGTTTGGTGCAGGTTGTCGCGGGCTCCAATATCAAAATGTGCCGCACCTCCGCGACGACTTATGTCGGCTGTCAGTACGCTCTGTGGCAGACAGGCGCGAGCAATCCTTCTTGGAACAGCTCCAACACCGCAGTCGCAACGGTTGACGGCAACGGCGTT
>CAMVLW010000014.1 GCA_947168445.1 uncultured Clostridia bacterium | reverse complement strand
CCAACCATTTGATTCTTATCACAAAAGAGAGCGTCACCGATCTTCCGCTCCTCTCAAAAGAGCAAGCCGCCGATAAGCTCTGGAACGCATTAATAAAATAAAAAAAGCACCTTTCCTTACGCTGCCATAGATGGTGTCGTCCTTGGATTTGCGTGGATTTCCGAATTCATCTATCAACCCGGCTTTAAACATCTTCTCCTGCATTTGCGTCATGTGGATTGAATTTTGTATCTTGACTTTTCCATCAGTATATGTTATTCTTCTTATAGAACCATATTGGTTTTCCCCCAACGGCAATTGCAGCCTATTCAGGGAGAGCCAATTATTGGTTCTTTTTTTGTTCAAATAAAAGCAACGCTTTCCGCACAATCAAACATCGCGGAATACATTGTGTCCGTTTCCGCGCCTTTCCTTTAGCTGTCATCCTGAGCGGTTCGCGTAGCGAAATATCTCGATAGAGAAATAGTCGAAGGATTCCCTTTGGCGACGCACCGTTGCTTCCTAATAACGATAACTTGAAAGCTTCATAAATGCAAAAACAGCGTGAGCCGCACGGAACTTCCGTACCTGCTCACGCTTTTGATTTGCAAATAATTCCGTATTTCGAATTCCGAATTCCGCATTTAATAGATTCCCTGCGCCGTAACCTCGCCTGAGTTCACCATGACGACCGAGCCGTCGGACAGCATGATTTTTAACTCGCCGTTTTCCGCCACGCCGACCGCCATGCCGCTGACGCGCCGCGTGCCGCGCATAAAGGTCACGCTTTTGCCGACGGTGGCGCACAACTTGCTGTATTCGTCCAGCGCGTCGCTCGTTAACTCCAGATTGCTGCGGAGAAACTCCTGCTCCATCTGATTGAGCACAGCGGCAAGCAGCTTGTTTTTGTCGTAGTGCCTGCCTGTTTCCAGCAGCAGCGAGGTCGCCTTGTAGGCGATTTCTTCGGGAAATACCGCTTGATCAACATTAATGCCGATTCCTGTGATGATGTACTCCACCGCGTCAAATTCGGCGCTCATTTCGGTGAGAATCCCGCACAGCTTTTTGCGCCCGACAATCACGTCGTTCGGCCATTTAATGCGGCAGTCCAGCCCGGTGAAGCCGCGCAGCGCCTTGCACACCGCCAAGCCCGTCAAGGGCGTGACGGACGCAACCTCATTCGGCGCCATTTTCGGACGGAGCAGCACGGAGAACGCAATGTTTTCGTCGCGTTTGCTCTGCCATGTTCTGCCGAGCCTGCCTTTGCCCTTTACCTGCTCGCGTGTGGCGGCAACCGTGCCGCTCTTGCAGCCTTCTGCGCCGCTCTGCTTGAGGTAATCGTTGGTGGAGCCGACGGTATCCAGAACCGTCAGCTCGCTGCCGATAATCTTGGTGTTCAGCGCCGCTTTGATCGCGGCTGAATTGAGATAATCGGGCATGGAGGCGAGCCGGTAGCCGCGGTTGGTGACGGATTCGATGTCATAGCCGCGGGAGCGCAGCGACTGGATTTCCTTCCAGACCGCCTGCCGCGACACGCCCAACTCCTCGGCGAGCGCCTGCCCCGAAACATATTCAGTTGTCTGTGTCAAAATATCGAGAATCGTTTGATTGTTCATATTATCGAAAAAGTTAGATTTTATTCTTTGTCACCGCAGTCAGCGCGCGGCAAATCGCGGTGCCGAGCACCAGATTGACAGCAATTTCAATGACGGCGTTGATGGTCGCCAGCGCAAAGATAAACACAAAAATGTTGCCGGTGGGCTTGTTGCCGACCTTGGAAATGACGTCGGCGTTGCTCACAAAGGCGTCCCTGAAGAACACCCACATCAAGCCGAGAAAGCCGACGGTGTTGAGCACGGTGGTCAGTCCGCAGCACAGAGCGGAGCTTGCCAGACGCTTCGGTTCGTTGTCCTTGGGCATCACCTTGAACAGCAGTCCGGGCACCCAGCCGCAGATAACACGCGGCACAACGCACATCAAAAAGGTCAAAAACGGATTGACATTCAGCAGCACCGTGGTGAGAGAAGCGGACGTAAAGCTGGCGAAGAAGCTGCACAGTCCGAATACCAAGCCGAGAATCGCGCCGTAAAGCGGACCGAGAAACACCGCGCCGACTGCCAGCGGCAGACAGTTAAGCGTAATCGTCAGCGGACCGATGCGCAGACTGCCGACCGTAAAGGTGAGCAGCACAATCAGCGCCGCGAGCAATGCCGCGAAAACGGGTTTGAACAGCTTGGGTGCTGCATTTTTTTGAACTTTTGCCATGATAAAAAACCTCCTGCTGTTTCCCCGGCTCTCCGGGTGAAACGCAATTATATTTACAACCGCCGAAGCGGGTGCATGTGAGAGTTGAGAGTTGCATTTTTTCTCAGCGTTGGTTGAGTTTGTAAATATACTTCAATCCAAACAAAATGATATTTTCTTCAAAAGAAATTTGATGGGTACAGTTTTGAATAATCTGCGGCGCCAAGCCGCCTGTGGCGATGATTTTGCACTCCTGACCCGCTTCCTTCATAAAGCGGTCGAGCATACCGTCCAGCATACAGGACGCGCCGTTGACAACGCCGGAGCGGATACAGTCAACGGTGTTGGTGCAAATCGTTTTTTGCGGCGCTTTCAGGTCAACGGCGGGCAAAAGCGCGCCTCGGCTTGTCAGCGCGTCAAGTGAAATGCCCACGCCCGGAGCAATCACGCCGCCGCGATAGCTGCGGTTTTCGTCCACATAGGCAATGACTGTTGCGGTGCCCATGAAAATCACGATAATCGGACCGCCGAATTCGTGATACGCGCCGGCACAGCCGCACACAATGTCGCCGCCGAGGGTTTCGGGGCGGTCAATTTTGAGCGCCATGCCCGATTTCAGCCCCGGGCCGATAATCAGGCTGTGCACGCCGGTGACAATCTCAATCGCGTCCGTCAGCGGCTGGGTCACCTTGGGAACCACCGAACTGATAATGGAGCCGTCAATTTTGTGATAGTCGATTTCGTAAATTTGAAAAAAGGTGTAAAGCTCCACCGCAAACTCGTCGCTGGTCATTTTGTCGTTGGTGGAAAACCGCAGCTTATAGCGCAGTTCATCTCCGTCAAAAATACCAAGCTTGATGTTTGTGTTGCCCACATCAGCTGTCAAAAGCATGACCGTCACCTCAATTTTCTTTATTGAAAAAATAGCAAAAACTCACTTCATAAATTATACCACATTTCTCAATTGTTTCAAGTATGATATTAGATATTTTCATACAAAATAAAATAATGCCCTGAAGATTGTTGAATTTCTAACAGATTTGTGTATAATAGATATAGTTGCGTCAGTGCGCACAAAAGGGTTAGCGCACTGCGGAAAGGATTGGTTAGATAATGGATAGTTCAGAAATCAAGCAGCTGCAAATTCTGGCAACGAAGGCAAGAATGGGCGCCATTCTCGGCACCTACCACGCAAAGTCGGGACACCCCGGCGGCTCTCTCTCGGCGGCGGATATTTTCGCTTATCTGTATGAGAAGGAACTGCATGTTGACCCCAAAAACCCCGACTGGGAAAACCGCGACCGCTTTGTGCTGTCAAAGGGTCACTGCTGCCCCAGCCTCTATGCGGTACTGGCTCTAAAGGGATTTTTCAGTTGGAATGAGCTGACAACGCTGCGCCACGTCGGCGCAATGCTGCAGGGCCACCCCGACATGAAAAAAACTCCCGGTATCGACATGAGCACCGGCTCGCTCGGACAGGGCATTTCCGCTGCTTGCGGCATGGCGCTTGCGGCAAAGCTTGACAAGAAAGACTATCGTGTATATACCCTTCTCGGCGACGGCGAGGTAGAGGAAGGTCAGGTTTGGGAGGCTGCGATGTTCGCTGCGCACAACAAGCTTGACAACCTTGTGGTGATGGTTGACCAGAACGGTCTGCAAATCGACGGCACCGTTGACGAGGTTGCCGGCATTGAGCCGCTCGACAAGAAGTTTGAAGCGTTCGGCTTTGAGGTCGTGAAAATCGACGGTCACGACTTTGAGCAGATTAAGGCGGCGCTTGACAAGGCAAAGACCGTCAAGGGCAAGCCCACCGCGATTCTGGCGAAAACCATCAAGGGCAAGGGCGTTTCCTTTATGGAAAATCAGGTTGGCTGGCACGGCACAGCCCCGAACAAGGAACAGTATGAGCAGGCAACCGCAGAGCTGCAGGCTGAACTTGACAGATTGGAGGCTTCGTGCTAATGGCTGAAATCATTAAAAAGGCAACAAGAGAAAGCTTCGGTGAGGCTTTATGCGAGCTTGCCGAAACCAATAAGGATATTGTTGTATTCGACGCGGACTTGGCTGCCGCAACCAAAACAGGCGTGTTTAAAAAGGCGTTCCCCGAACGCTTCTTTGACTGCGGTATTGCGGAAGGCAATATGATCGGCGTTGCCGCGGGCATGGCGGCTTCCGGCAAAATCCCGGTAGCGGCTTCCTTTGCGATGTTTGCCACCGGCAGAGCGTTTGAGCAGATTCGTAACTCTGTGGCGTATCCCCGTCTGAACGTCAAAATCGCGGGCAGCCACGCGGGTATTTCCACCGGCGAGGACGGCGCGACCCATCAGTGCATTGAGGATATCGGCATTATGCGCGCGATTCCGAACATGATGGTGCTCAATCCCGCCGACCACTGGGAAATGAAGGCGGCGACAAAGGCGGCGCTGGAATATGACGGTCCCGTTTACATCCGTCTCGGCAGACTGGCGATTGACAGCTTCAACGACCCCGAAACCTATGAGTTTGAACTCGGCAAGGGCATCACCCTGCACGAAGGCAGCGACGTGACGGTTATCGCAACCGGTCTTGTCGTCAACGAAGCGCTCAAGGCGGTCAGGGAACTGGAAGCAGAGGGTATCTCCGCACGCCTGATTAACATTCACACCATCAAGCCCATTGACCGCGACATCATCATCAAGGCGGCAAAGGAAACCGGCAGAATCATCACCGTTGAGGAGCACAATGTTGTCGGCGGCTTGGCAGACGCTGTCAGCGAGGTTGTCACCGAGGAGTGCCCTGTGAAGATTACCCGTATCGGTGTGCAGGATTGCTTCGGTTACAGCGGTCCCGCTTGGGAACTGCTTGACGAGTTCGGTCTGACCCAGCCCCACATTGCGAAGGTTATCCGTGAGGTTGTTGCGTCCAAGTAAGCAGTGTGACGCTGCGTCCGGTTCCGCCCTTGGAAATCATTCTTCGCTTGGAAACCTTCATTAACGGCGGAATCAAAACAACGTAATTTTCTGTAAAACAAAAAAGCGATATGGCTTATGCTGTATCGCTTTCTTTATCTGATATGATATGATGAAACAATCTATTTTACAAAACCGCACAGCGGCATATTTGGGCGCGGTGTTCTGCACGCTGCTGTGGGGCACGGCGTTTCCGTTCATTAAGCTGGGCTACACGGCGTTTTCGGTGGCGGACGGCGATATTGGCGCCGCAATGCTGTTTGCGGGTTTGCGGTTTTCGCTTGCGGGCGTGATGGTGCTGGCGTTTTTGCTGTTTCGCGGAAAAGAATCCGCTCGCTTGCAAAAGGGAGATGTGAAGCCTGTTTTGCTGCTCGGCGGCGTGCAAACGCTGGGACAGTATCTTTTCACCTATGCCGGGCTGAGCTTCACCACAAGCGCGAATACGTCCATTATCACCGCCTGCGCGTCCTTTTTGACCGTGCTCGGCGCGGCGGTGTTTTTCAAAAGCGACCGCCTGACGGCGCTCAAAATCCTCGGCTGCGTTCTCGGCTTCGGCGGCGTGCTGGTGATGAACGGCTTCGGCGGCTTTCAGCTTGACACGCTGTTCGGCGATTTCTTGATATTTATGAGCACGGTGTTTGCGGCAAGCGGCAATTTAATCGCCAAACAGGTGACGCAGGGGAGAGACCCTGTAAAAATCACCGCCTATCAATTGCTGTTCGGGGGCTTGGGGCTGACGGCTGTCGGCTTTGTGTGCGGCGGCAGGCTGAATCTGCTCAATTGGCAGGGCTTGCTGATTCTGCTGTGGCTGGCGCTGGTCTCGGCGGCGGCGTTCTCTGTGTGGACAGCGCTGCTCAAGCACCATCCCGCAAGCAAAATTTCCGTATTCAATTTGCTGGTACCGGTGTTCGGCACAGTGCTGTCGGGCTTGCTGCTCGGCGAAAATGTGTTCCGCGCCGAAACGCTGCTTTCGCTTGTGCTGATTGCGGCGGGAATTGTTTTGGTGAATGTTTCGAGGAGGGAAAAGAATGATTAAGGGCGTGATTTCCGACATGGACGGCGTAATGCTCGATTCCGAAAAGCTTTATGTGCGGTTTTGGTGCGAGGCGGCGCGGTTCTACGGCTTTCCCATGCAAAAGGAGCACGCGCTCGGTATCCGCTCAATGGCGCGTCCGTTTGCGATTGCCAAATTGCAGGGCTGGTTCGGTTCGCAGTTCAATTACGACGCGGTGCGCAACAAGCGGGTTGAACTGATGGACAGCTACGTGAGCGCGCACGGCATTGAAGCAAAGCCGGGCGCCGAAACGCTGCTGAAATGGCTGAAGCAAAACGGCTTCAGGGTCGCGCTCGCCACGGCAACCCCGGTGGAGCGGGCGACGGAGTATCTGCGGCAGGTCGGCTTGGCGGATTATTTTGACGCCATTTGCAGCGCACGGCAGGTGGCAAAGGGCAAGCCGGAGCCGGACATTTACCTTTACGCCGCCGGACGGCTGGGCTTGAAGCCCGAAGCGTGTCTTGCGCTGGAGGATTCCACCAACGGCGTGCGTTCCGCTTCCGCCGCAGGCTGCAAAACCGTTCTGGTTCCCGATTTGGACAATCCCTCGCAGGAGTTGAAGCATTATCTGTTCGCCACAGCGGAGCATTTAGAGAGCGTCATTAAGATTATTCAAAAAACAAATGCTGCTGCATAACAAAAAGCGCGTCCGTCAGGGCGCGCTTTTCGCTGCTTGGGGAGAACTATGATTCAATGGAAAAGGTTTAAATTATCAAATGGCGTCAAATGCTTCCTGCAAATCAAACAGGATGTCGTCAATGTGCTCGGTACCGATGGAAAGACGAATGGTGTTGGGCTTGATGCCCTGCTCCGCAAGTTCTTCCTCGGTAAGCTGGGAGTGGGTGGTGGAAGCCGGGTGAATCGCAAGCGATTTTACATCCGCGACATTCGCCAGC
Organism: uncultured Clostridia bacterium; assembly: GCA_947168445.1. GTDB lineage: Bacteria > Bacillota > Clostridia > Oscillospirales > Acutalibacteraceae > Ruminococcoides. The sequence continues at coordinate 30,150 of CAMVLW010000014.1, read as the reverse complement.
AGTGAGAACACCTGCAAATTGTCGATAAACTTCTTCGCTTCGTCCTCGCCGCCCTTCACCTCAAAGGTGAAGATGGAGCCGCCGCCGTTGGGGAAATACTTGTCATACAACGCCTTGTAGCCCGAATCCGGCAGCGACGGATGGTTGACATGCTCTACCTTGGGGTGATTCTGCAAGAATTCAAGCACTTTTGCGGTGTTGAAGGCGTGGCGCTCTACGCGCAGCGAGAGGGTTTCCAAGCCTTGCAGGAAAATAAATGCGTGGAAGGGGGAGATGGTCGCGCCGGTGTCGCGCAGCAAAATGGCGCGGATATAGGTGACAAACGCCGCTCCGGGAGCCGCCTGCGTGAACACAGCGCCGTGGTAGGAGGGATTCGGCGCGGAAAACTGCGGGAACTTGCCGCTTGCCGCCCAGTCAAACTTGCCGCTCTCGATAATCACGCCGCCGATTGCCGTGCCGTGACCGCCGATAAATTTGGTCGCGGAATGTACCACAATGTCCGCGCCGTACTCAAACGGACGGAGCAGGTAGGGAGTGGCGAAGGTGCTGTCAACAATCAGCGGAATGTCGTGCGCATGCGCCACAGCAGCGAGCTTTTCAATATCAATAATGTTCGAATTGGGGTTGCCGAGGCTCTCGATGTAGAGCGCGCGGGTGTTTTCGTCAATCGCCGCTTCAAACGCGCCGTCCTCGTCGGGGTCAACAAAGGTGGTTGTCACGCCGAATTCGGGCAGGGTGTGGGCAAGCAGGTTGTAGCTGCCGCCGTAAATGGTCTTTGCCGCGACAATGTTGTGTCCCGCCTTGGCAATCGCCTGAATGGTGTAGGTAATCGCCGCCGCGCCGGAGGCAACCGCGAGAGCCGCCGAGCCGCCCTCAAGCGCCGCGATTCTTTCCTCAAAAACGCCCTGCGTGGGGTTGGTCAGTCTGCCGTAAATGTTGCCCGGATCGCGCAGTCCAAAGCGGTCAGCCGCGTGCTGGCTGTCGTGAAACACATAAGAGGTGGTGGCGTAAATCGGCACAGCGCGCGCGTCGGTCACAGGGTCAGCCTGTTCCTGACCGACATGAAGCTGCTTGGTTTCAAAGTGAAGATTTCTTTCTTTTAATGTACTCATAATGATAAACTCCTTTTTGTCATGAATTGAAAATGATGTCGTGTTACGGAAGCGTCAACAGCACATTCGTCCGTCAAAACAAAAAAGGTTAGGAAAGTGTTTCATGTTTGATTCTCCTATATCGCCTATCGAAATACTAGGTTATTAGCGTGACACTATCATAGCACACTTTTCCTAGTATGTCAATAGGTTTTGACAAAAAATTTTCCGACAAAAAAAGCAGACACAGTGTGCTGTGCCTGCCCTTTTATATGAACAATTATGAAAGAAGGTGAAGTTATAGGGTGAAATTAGAAGCCGAAGTTTCCGCCGGGCATATTTCCGCCGGGCTGCATGCCGCCTCTGCCGCTGCCCATTCCGCCGCCGCCCATCATCTGGTTGGGAATGGTGTCGGTTTCAACGCCGTTGACAATCAGGGTGCCGCCGGTCTTTTCCGCCTTGCCGTCGTAGTCACATGCCGACTGTCCGGTGATGTTGATGTTGCCGCCGCGGATATAGATGTCGCCGTTGGAGTCAATGCCGTCGGTGTCGCCCTGACCCATCACGATGGTGATGTCGCCGCCGGTAATCTCAACGGTTGTGCTGTAGGCGCTCGACTTGCCGGAGCCGTTGATGCCGTCGTCGCTTGCGGAAATGTTAATCGTGCCGCCGTTAATCTGCACATAGGTAGCTTCAATGCACTCGCCGCCGCTGAGGGTGAGGCTGCCGTTGTCAATCTGAACCACGGTAGTGCCCTGAATCGCGTCGCTGCCTGCGTTCACGGTAATGGTGCCGCCGCAGATATAAACGGAGCCTTGGCTGTTGTCCTCGTCGTTTTCGCTGTGGATACCGTCCTTGGCGGTGTTGATGGTGATGTTGCCGTCTGCGATGGAAATGGAGTCGTTTGCCTCCAAGCCGTCGGAGGAGCACTCAATATTGATGGTGCCGCCTGTCACCTTGAGGTCGTCCTTGCAGGAAATTCCGTTGTTGGTTGACTGAATGTTCAGCGTGCCCAAGCCGTTGAGTACCAAATCGTCCTTGGAGAAAATCACCGCGTCGGTGTTGGTTTCGCCGTCAGCGGAGAAGGTTCCCGTCACGGAAAGGGTGTTGGTGCTGCCCTCGGCAGTGGTGACAAACACCTTGTCGGCGCTCTTTACATAGATAGCGGGAGTGCTGCTGTTGGTGATGTTGGCGTTGTCCAGCACCAGCTGCACCTTGTCGGTGTCCGCCGCGTCAACTACAATCGAAGCGTTGGAGGCGGTGCCGCTGATGACATACACGCCCTCGGCATTGATGGTAATGGTTTTGCCGTCGCTCAGGGTGTAGCTTTTCGCGTCTGTCAAATCAGCGGTTTGGGTAAGGTCGCGGTCGGTGAACAAATCGGCGGTGTCAAGCTTGCCGCCTGAGGAAGTGTTGATGGTGGTGGTGACGCTCGAAGCGGATGAGGAATTGCCGCTTTGCGCCGCGCTTGCGGTGCTTGCCGCGCTGTTCTGCGCTGACTGTGAGGAAGCAGCCGAAGAATTGCCGCCGTTGCCGCTGCATGCTGCCATTGAAGCCGCCAAAAGCGCTGCTAATACGAATACAGATAATTTCTTTAACATAATCAGTACCTCCGTTTTTGTTATATGCTGTCCTATAAGGTTTGTTTTATCTTTTGTGGCTACAGTATAGAGCCGAAAACTTAAAAGAACCTTAAATATTTTAAAAAAGTTAAAAGGGTTTGACTCAAAACTCGATTCGTGAGTAAGAGCCAAACCCCTGATATGATTATAGTACAATGTGCCGGCGCTGAAAACGCGATTGTTATCAGCCTTCCTTGCGCAGCGCGAGGATTTTCTTTGCGTTGGCAATCACCTTTTTGCGGAAGATAATCAGCACGATAATGACCGCGCCGACCAAGCTGAACCGCACAACGGGCAGCTCGTAGGTCAGCGTGAGCAGCAGACCTGCCGCGACGAAGGCAGAGGATACGCCCAAGAGGATTTTCGGGTCGTAAACCCGCACGCCGTCAAGGTGCTTGCGGCACACCCAGCGCATACAAATATAGTGACCCACCGCGTAGAGAATGTAGCAAATCAGCGTTGTGTAGCCCGCGGCAACATAGCCGAAGCCGAGCCGCTGGGGACTGAGGAAAAGGTAGTTCAGCACGATATTCAGTCCCGCTCCCGTAATGCTCGCGAGCATGATGAACCACGATTTTTCAAAATAGAACTGGAACGCCGCGAACATGTCGTACATGAACATGAAGAACATGCCCAGCGCGACAGGCGGCACCACCCATTTTGCGGCGCTGTATTCGGGCGGCGCAAAAAATGCGATTGCCTCGGGCGCCAGCATAATCAGCACAATGTTCGCGACGGCAATAATCAGCATGGAGGTGTATTCCACGCCCGCAATATCGGTTGCCTTGCGCTCCTTGATTTTGCGGTAGACCCACGGACCCAGCGTTTGATTGAGCGCGGTGTTGAACATGGACATAATCACCGCAACGGAATACGCAAGGCTGTAAATACCCGCGGCGTCGTCGCTGATGTAGCGGCTGATCATAATGCGGTCGGCACTGTAAAGCACCGTCTGCGAAAGATAATGCGGCACCAGCGGCAGGTTGAATTTCAGCGCATACAGCCAGTAGGTTTTGGAGAAAAACTTTTTTCCGCGCTTCATCTGAATGAAGAAGCACCAGGTGTAAGCGGCAAGGTTGACAATCACCATGCCCAAAATTCGCGCGGTCGCTTTGTCGGCAGGCTGCGCAAAGAGCACCAGCACAACGCCCAGCGCCGGCTGCGCGAGCATGACGACCATTGTCAGCGCCACAAGCAGACGGTAATTGTTGTTGACGCGCTGCTCGGTTGACCAGAACTGGAACGCCGCCGTTGACCATATCAGCGCCAGCATAAAGCACATCTGGGTGGTGTTGAGCGAAAACAGGTTGTTGAAGTACGCTCTGAAAATAAAGTAAATCACCGTCCAGCCGGTGCAAAGCGCCAGCGACAAGCCCTGCATGGTGGAGGCATAGACCTTTGAATCGTGGTCAAATTTCACCATGCCCTGTAAAAACACACCCGCGCTGAGGTTGAGTGTGACAATCACCGTGATAATGCCCAGCCAGGACTGGAACACGTTGTATTCGCCGTATTGCTCCGTGCTGAGAAGCCGGGTAAAAATAGGCGTAGAAATGACCGCCACAGCCTTTTGCATAAAGTTGCAAATCAAAAACCACAGCGATGCCCGCACCTGAACAGGCATAGAGGTGTATTTGTTTTTCAGCTTCGCAATCATACGGGTTCCTTCTTAGTGAGTTGAGTCCTGCGGTAAGCCGCCCGATTCGGCGGCAAGCTTCTGATAATAGGTGTACGGTTTTTCCGTATCAATGAGCACAATGGTGGCGTTTTGCGCGTCGCCTCTCTTGTCCTCGGGCGGCAGCGTCATGTAATCGCCGAAAATGCGTTTTAAGTATGCGTCATATTCCGCCGAGCACCGCATCACGGTGTCCTCAAAGGGCAGCTCGATATAACGCGCGTAGATTTTTTTGTCGAATAATATATTGTCAATGTGGGCAACCCATGTGTCGCCCGTCAGCTTCATTTTGTCGTAGGGATACTTTGCCGTGAGTTTGTCAAGCCGCCGGAACCAAAAGTCGCGTGGCAGCAAACGGAACGGCAATGCCGCAAGCCAGAGCACTCTGGACGGCAGCCGGTCGAGATAGAAGAAGCTGCAGCGGCGTTTTTCGTTCATGCGGAAATAGCGGCAGAATTTTTTGCAGTAATCCCGCTGCTCCTTTTCTCCGTCGGGAACGCCGCAGAGCGGAAGAATGTCAATGAACACGCCCTTGTATTCGCCGGGATATTTTACCTCGTGCGTTTGAATAAAGGTGGTGCGTTTGTCGTGTACGCGCGCGGCGTTGATCGGGTCGTGGTCGTGCTCGCGGCGCTCAAAAACGCCCAGATAATCCGGCAACTCCCGCCGAGCGATTTCGATAAAGCGGCGGTAGTCGGGCTCAGGCATGGCAATGTCCATGTCGTCGTCCCACGGAATAAAGCCGTGGTGCCGCACCGCGCCGATGCAGGTGCCGCCGATGGCGAAATAGCGCAGGTCATATTTATCGAAAATGACCTTGACTTCCTTGAAGATATTGAGAATGATTTGCTGCATGGAATGGAGCTGTTCGGGTTGAATCTTCATATCGTTGCCTTAGAATAATTTTATCGCAAGCGGCGGACAAAGCGCAATCAGCAGTCCGTATGCCTTGCTCGTCATTTTGTAGGAGCTGAAAAGATAGGGGAAAATCCCGCGCCGCACCTGCCGAACCAAAAACCGCTCGCTCTCTTTGTCGCGTTCGGCGCACTGTGCCGCCTGTCGGAAAAAGCTGACGGCATAGCGGGTACGGCGGTTTTTCGCGTGCTTTAACAGCGACGGATATTTCTCCGAAAGAAATTTGTCAACCTCGTCCGCAACCGTAAAGTAGGCAAGCCGTTTGGGTGAAAACTGCGCGTGCGTAATGCTTTCGCTGTTGTCCGTGCGGTAATGATAGAGCGCTTCATCGCTGTGAGCGATTTTGCCCGCCTTATCAATCAAGCGCGGAACGGTGTAAAAGTCCTCGTATATCAAGCCCTCGGGAAATTGTATGTCCGCAAACAGCGAATGATGAAACAGCTTTCCACACGCGGAGGTGGTAAAGGTGCTATCCTCCTTCAGCAAGTGAAGTAGCGCTTCGCAGGGGGAGAAAACGTGAACGCCGTTCTCCTTACCCTCAAAGGAAATTGACGCAATCTGCGCGTTGTGTTCTTTTGCAAGCGAAACAAGCCGTTCCAGCATTTCCGGTGCGACAGCGTCGTCGCTGTCCGCAAAGGTCAGCCATTCGCCGCGGGTATGGTCGATTCCGGTGTTCCGCGCGGCGGAAAGACCGCCGTTTTCGCGGTGAATCACGCGGACATTTTCATGCTCCCTCGCAAGCTGCTCGCACAAGGCGGGACAATTGTCTGTGGAGCCGTCGTTCACCAAAATGATTTCAAAATCGTGAAAGGTTTGCTCAGTGAGTGACGCGACGCACTCTAAGACGTATTTTTCGACGTTGTATACCGGTACTATCACCGACAAGAACGGCGTTTTGACCTTCATAAACAATTCCTTTCAGCGGCAGGAACGCCGCAAGGATTACCCACCAGAACATCGACGCGCTCAGACAGCTCAGCGCGAAGAAGGTCAAAGTGAGAATAAACATCGGGAAGAAGTGATCCACGCCGATCCGTTCCGGGCAATTTGAGATCAGCCGTCTGATTATCGTGAAGAAAATGGAGAAAAACAGCAGAATTCCCGGAATACCCCACGAAAGAAGGATGTCGAGGAAGGTGTTATGCGAAAGTCCCCTTCCGATGACCTCGTTATATTGCAGACCGTAGCCGAACAGAATCAAAAACGGATCGCTGATCAGTTGGTTAAAGTAAAAAGTCATCAGGCTGGAGCGCAGCGTTGTGATGGAGTCCAAATCAATCGCCGTACCGTTATGCTCACGGAAACGTATAATGGTATTGCTCAGCAAATCAATAATCTGTTTGCTGAAAACAATGCCCGCGCCGATGAGAATAACCAAAAAGCGCTTAAGGAACCGTGTGCGGTAGGAAAAACCGTTCAGCACGGTTTTCAGTGCGACGAAAAATATGATTACCAGCAGCGTCAGCAGTGCCATCTTTGACAGCGTGAACATTTCAATAAACATCAGCAGGCCGATATACACATAATCGCGCACCTTGTGCTGCCTGATAATAAAAATCATGGCAATCGTCAAACAAATGTACAGCGAATAGTAGTTCGGCTCCGAAGCGTAGCCGGTGTAGCGGTATCCCTGCAAATAAATCCGCATATCTATCACGCGGAAATTAATGACAAAGAACAGCACTGCCGAAAAGATGGAGCCGAAGGCAAACTTGCGCGTAATCTCCGGAAAATTGATTTTTGTATTGCGGTCAAGCAAAATGCTTTCCACATAATACAGCAGAACCAGCGCTGCCATATTCGGCAGCAGATTTTGGTAGGCTTGCTGGTATAATATGTGCGCGAGCTCCAGCGTCATCAGTATCAGCGTATGCGCCAAAGCAGTGGTGTTCACCTTTCTGTCCATGATGATTTTGGCTATCAGCGGCATAATCATCATGACGTTGACCGCGTAAGTAAAGCCCAGCGCGTCAAAGATGCGGATGTTCGGCACCAGCATCAGGCAAAAGCCGACGCGGTAGGTATCGTCGCCGATCAGCAGACCCATCAAACCGATGAGAATAGCGGGATAATAGATTTCTGCTATTCGAAAAAGCTTTGCAACGACAATAATTACCCAAAAGGCGATGAGGCAATACCTGGCGATTTTATTTAAATTCAGCTTTACCAAATTCTCACCTCTCCTTTTGACACAGCTTTTTATATTGCGCCACGGCGTCCCCGGCAACCTTTTCCCATCGGAACTGATCCGCACAGTGCAAAGCGCCGCGTGATTTTTCCGGCAGGCTGTTTCGCTCGGCAACCGCCTGCCTGAGAGCGCCGGCAATTGCGGCGGCGTCGGTTTCGGTGCCCCAGCCTGCGCCGCAGCTGTTAATCGTGCTGTCGAGCGAGGTGCCCTTTGTCACCAAGCACGGCAGTCCGTAGGTGAGCGCTTCCAGAATGCTGATGGGCATTCCCTCGTTGCGCGACGTCTGAATAAATACGTCGCTGTCAAGCAAAATGCGCTTTTTTTGTTCTCCGTATACGGGCGGATGCAGCGTCACCAGCTTTTCGATGTTTGCCGAAGCAAACAAATGCTGCAATTTGTCGCCCAAATATACGCCGTTGTCGGTATCGGGGCCGTAAATATCAAAATGACAGTTGTACTTTTTCAGCAGCGCCTTTTCCGCGGCGATTGCCTGCGTCAGAAGGTCGAGCCCCTTGGTGCGGGGTTCAAGCCTGCCGACAAAAACAAAACGCAGGGCGTCTGTGCGAAAGGACGATTTGACAATCGGCTGCGGATCAATGCCGTTGGTGGCAATAAAAGGCTTGTCGCCGAAAATCCGCTCGTCCATTTCGTTTTGCGAAAGGTACTGCATGCCTGCCGCTTGTTGGCAGAACCGCTTAAAAAACAGTGCGTTGGCTACTGTTTTCTTCACTTTGCCCTTTTGCTGCGCTCTGCGGTTCAGTGAGCCGTGCGGCACGACCACATAGGGAATCCCGCGGCGGCGCAGCGCCTTGGCAATGGGCAGAAATTTTGGGCGGTATAACTCATGAAATACCGCAATATCGGGCGCACGGTAGGGCAGTGGCAGCTCGTCGAGGGATTTTACGGAGAACTGGTGCTCCACTCCCTCAAACGTCAATGCCTCGCCGACATTCCACAGCGCCGTATCCGCGTAATTCCGCTGGTGAATCACATGCTGCGGAACCACCGCGTTTACGCCGCTCGCGCGCAGACTGTCCAGGTGCGCGATATGCAAAATAACCATTGAATCGTTCCTTACCGAGAAAATAATCGAAGGCGGTTTCGCGTATTCAAAAACAAAAAGCCTTCGCCGGAATACGCGGTTTACCTGTATTCGTAATAGTAATACTTCGAGTTCTTCTTGTAGGACTTTCTGGAGGCGGGCTTGCTGTTGTAGACAAAGCCCAGCACATTCGCGTTCGCAAAGTTAAGCTGACGGATGGTTTCGTCCATCTGCGAGGTTTCGGTGGAGCCGTGCAGGGTGACAATCAGATAGCCGTCGATAACAGAGGAGAGCATTGCCGAGTCGGATACAACGGTAACGGGCGGAAAGTCCACCACGATAAAGTCGTAAACGTTTTTCAGCGCGGTGAGCAGCTCCTCCATCTGGGGAGATTCAATCAGCTTGGTGGGGTCGGGCGGAATGGTGCCCGCGGGAATCACATCAATGTTAAAGTCGTTGTTTTTGACGACGGGAAGGCGCTTGTAGCCTTCTTCGTCCGCAAGATAGTCGCTCAGACCGGGACGGTTTTCCATGCCCAGCTTGGCGGCGACGGTGGGAATACGCATGTCGCAGTCAACAATGCAGACCTTCTTGTCAATCTGTGCCAGCGAAATCGCCAGATTGACCGCCACGGTGCTCTTGCCCTCGCCTCGGTTGGCGCTGACAATGCCGATGCAGCGGTTTTTCTTGCCGGGCAGAGAGAAGGTGACGTTGGTTCTCAGGGTTTTAAAGGATTCCTGCATGGTAAAGGAGGAATCGGAGGTGAGCAGCATTTTCTGCGCGTTAAACACCTTGTTGGTTTTTTCTTTTTTCTTGCCGAACATTATTTTTTACCCCCTTTTTTGTTTGCTTCCTTTTGCGCTTTTTCATAGGATTCGTAGTAGCTGTTATGACCGTAGGCGTAGTTTTTGGTCTCGGTCAGGTTGGGGATAACGCCGATAACAGGCAGGCTGTATCTGCCTTCCAAATCGCCCTCACCCTTGATGGTGTCGTCGCGGAAATAGCGTACCAAAACATAAATCAGCATCAGCACCGCTCCTGCCAAAAAGCCGAGCAGCGAGGCGGCAAAGTAGTTGGGGCCGAATTTGCCCTTCGGCGCGTTGGGGGCGTCAACAATCTTCATCGAGCTGCCCTCTACAATCTGTCCCATATGAGCGGGCGCTGTGTTTGCAATCGCCTGCGCCAGCTTGTAGGAGGTGCTTGCGCTGTTGGTAATGACATTGACCTTAATCAGCTGGGTGTTGCTTTCCACCTCGGTGGTGACGTATCTTTTCAGCGTTTCATAGGGAATGTCCAGATTAATGAATTCCGCGGAAGCCTCCAGCACGTTGTTGCTGGTCAGGATTCTCGAATAGGTCTGCACCAAGTCCTTTGAAGCCTGCAGGTCGGCGGGATTGACATATTCCTGATTGGTCTGCACCTTGTTGTTGACGAACGCGGTGAAGCTGGAAAGATAGGTCGGCTTGATAAAGACGCGGGTGAAGCCCTGAAAGAGCAGCGCACCGATGATGGCGCCGAGGATAATCAGCCACAGCTTTTTGAAAATGGCGGAGAGCAGCGGAGCGAGATTGACTTCGATTTCGCGGACGCCTGTCTCCTGTTTTTTGTTGGTTTTGATTTCTTTTTCCATGCTAAACTCCTATGCTGTATAATTCATTCTATAAACAGTATCAGTTTTCTTTGTTGCCTGATTCTGATTGCTGTTCAAGCCGTCGAATGGCTTTCCGTTCTTCCTTTAGGTATTGCCGGTGCCTGATGGGGTTGACCGCAAGGCGGTAAGCCAGAAAGAACGGATAAACAAGCTTGTGTCTGTAAACAAAGGGATGGGTATATTGATAGCTTGAAATCGGCGGAAAAATCCGCTTTAAGTAGTATTGCCGCTTTGAAAGGCTTTTTCCTTCCGACAACCGCTCAAATTCCTTTTGAAACATGTTGTCCATGCTGCCGAAGGTGGAGCAGGAAAGAATAAACCGGAGCATGTCGCGCTCGTCCTGCGTCAGCTGCTCCAAATGCTGCTCCAACCGATTTGGTTCGGAGAGGAGCTTTTCGGCAAGACCGCGCAGCGTGCGCTCAAATTCCAGCAGCCCCAGCGTTTTCAGCACCTGCTCAACACGCGAAAAATCCGGGCGCAGCCTGTCGCTGCGGAGCAAAACGTATTCGTCCGCAACGGTGCGAAAGCCGGTGCCGCGGCTGTCGTAATGCTTAAACGCGTGAAAGATAAAATAGATGTAAAAGTCCTCGTCCGAAAAGCGGAAGCCGTATCCGGCGCCCTTTGACGGCAGCAGGCGGCTTTTGACGTCCTTGTAATAATCGTAGAGGGCTTCTCTGCCGGGTGTTTTTTTGGCGAGCGTGCGGTGAATCTCAAAATTATAGAACGGCTGCTTGGAGTATTCATCCGCGTTGAATTCATCCGAGCGCAGCTCATAGCCGTGCTGCAAAAGATATGTTTTTGCGTCGCCGCAGCGCGCGGCGTCAATCAAAATATCATTGTCGGCAAATTCGCGGGTGCCGTAGGAGGGATACAGCCCGTTAATGACCGCGCCCTTGAGCGGCAGATACCAAATGCCGTTTGCTTCAAAAAAGGCGAGAAGTCTTTTGCGCTCCGCGTCAAACAGCATGGTTTTTTTGATGTTGTTGTTCAGCGCGTTTGTCCAGCGGTGCCGCTCCTTTTCGTCCGTATTCCGAAAGGCGGCGGTGTCCTTCAGCGCCTTGGCAATCAGAGCGGTCAGGTTGTGTCCCTGCGCCAGCGCCCAAAGCGCGTCAAAATCCACTTGCTCCGCCGAGGCAGGCTCTCCGTTCAGCGCGCAGGCGGTGAGGTATAAGTAGGTTTCGGTTGTGTTCATCTTATGCGCCGCCTTTGATCGCTCTTTTGATTTTTCCGGCAAGCCGCCGTGCCTTGTGCAGCGTCCACCGCAGCGGATAGATAAGATTCCAAACGCGGGAATAGAGCCTGAACCCGGCGCTTTGCACGGAATAGTCCTTTCCTTTGCGGCGGAAGTTTGTCAGCACACCGATAATGTCGCTGTCGGTGACGTCGCGCTCCTTGACAAAGGTGTTGTCGCCGCGAATCACATACCCGCTGTCCGTCACCTTGATAATGCGGTGCAGCACATATTTGCCTCCCCTGCGGCGGTAGAGCGGAATGTCGTATTTTTTCAGCCGTCCGGCTGCGGGGCGCACGGTGACCAGATCGCGGTTTTGTTTCAGCATGGGACGCATGCTGACGCCGCGTGTCTTGTAAACCAGCACGCCGTCGCGCTTTAAGAGGTCTTCAAGCGTGGTGTGTTCGCTCATTCGTCGAGCGCGCCGACCTTGCGCAGCGTAGCGATAACCATATCGACGTCCTCGGCAATCACTTCGCGGGGCGCGTCGTATTTGGCGCACATTTTGTCAAGCACCTCGTCGCGGGTGGTTTCCTCACGCATCAGGTCAATAATCTCGGCGGCGGTCTGGTTGCTGCGCACAATGCCGCTGAACGCGGTTTCGCCGGTTGCGACCATCACCTGGGTGTCTTCAATTTCCTGTGTCAAAAAATTATCGTTCAGTTTCATATTTTTTCCTTTCTGACGCGCAAAAGACATAATTGCGCATAATAATTCATTCTATCCTATTATAGCACGTTTTACAATACAGTCAAATCTTTTTTTCTTTATAGAGCAAGTTTTTTGGGAGAAATCGGGCGGCAGGCTGAAAATATTTTTGTGCAAATCTTCGAGAGGGTTCCTTTGGCTTCAAAAATGAGCAAAAGCACGCAAAAAACGGACAGAATCATTCCGGTTCTGTCCGCTTTCGGTTACATTATAACGCAGTTAAAAAATCGTGCGAAAGCACCGCCGCTTGCGGGTCGGTGTTGCAGGTCATCCGGCAGCAGGCGACGCTTTCAAGGATTTTTTTCTCCATTGTCAGAATCTGCACCGCCTCCTGCGGTGTGTTTCCGCGCAGCGAGGCTTTTATCACGTCCGCGAAAAACGACCGTTTGTCAACCTGCCAAATGCGGTTTTCTTCGCCGCGCTCAAGTGAGATAATCGCCCTGAGCCGTGCTGACGTGCCGCGTGCGGGCTTGCCCGCGAAGCCCCACGGCGTAGCGTAGATAATCACACCGTTTTCTGTCGGGCGCAGCATGGGCTTGTCGTCGTTGATGACATAATATTGGCTGCCGTACACCTTTCGCCAGAGTCCCGTGTGAGTGGATTTTCCCGTGCCGCTCGGCGCAATGAACAGGTAAGCGCCGTTGCTGTCTGCGATTGCCGAGCCGTGAATGAGCAGCACGCCGTCGTTAAGCATATTCCGCGCAATCAGTTCATGCACCACGCAAAGCTCCGTGAATTCCGCCTGCCTGTCGGGACTGACAGCGTCAAAACCCGCACGGTTCTTGAGTTTGGCTTTCATTTTTTCAATTTCGGCTGCGGTTGCTTCAACATAAAACTGCGGCGTTTTGTCGCTCAGATATAACTTGAAATACTGCGAAAAATTCTCGCGGCTGCTGCGAATACCGATAACCGTATCCGCAAATTCAACGGTGAATTCTTTCATAGTGTCTTTGATACGTCCTTACCAGTTTTTTCAGTTCAGCGGTGGGCGCTTCGGTTTCGCTGCCGCTGATGTCGTTTGTGATTTTGGTGAAGTCGCCTGTTACAAACAGCGAAAACGCATTGCCCGCAAAGGCGGCGTTGTCGTTGTCGGCGTCCTTCAACACGCTGTCAAGCGTTTCGAGAATCTGCGCCAAAAAGGCGCGCTCCGCGAGCAGCATTTCGCCAATCAGCGCGTAACGCTCCTCCTCAAACACAACCTCGGGGAATTTGCGGCGGCTGTTGACTGTGCGGATTTTATATTTCATCTTGCTCAATCTCCTTCGTAAACCGGGAACGCGGTGGTGATTTTCTTGCTGTTGTTGAGGTACATGTCGATTTCCAAATCGCCGCTGTAGCCAATCCACAGCTCGCCGTGCGGGTTGCTTTTGTCGCTCAGTGCGGCTTTGTATGCCTCGTTAATCGCGTCCACCACCTGCTGGGGCGTCCATTCCTCGGGATAGAACGACGAAAAGCCGTTTTTCTTTACGCCGCTGACCTTCACCTTTCCCGTGAACACGCCGTGCGCGTCCTTTTTGCTTTCGGTGCCCGCAATCAGCTCACCCTTGCTGTCGGTTACCCCGGTGTAATGATAGCCGGTGGCGTTGCCCTTGCTGTTAATCGTGCCGTCAAAAATGTGCTCCAGTGTGTTTTTGGCGAAGTTTTCCGTGTTTTTCAGCTTTTTGATGTCCGCCATGGTGTAGGCGGTCTTGGCGCTTTCCACAGCGCTTTGTGCTTTGTCAAGACTGCTTTCCAAGTCGCTCTGCGCTTTGTCAAGGCTGCTTTCCAAGTCGCTCTGCGCCTTGTTGAGACGGTCTCCGATTTCCTGCGCAAGCGCGGAAGAAACCGTCGGGCTTTGCGCTGCGGAGGAACTGTTTTGGATATTGACGTTCACGCTGCATCCGCAGAGCAGCGCGAGCGCGAGAAGAACGGACAAAAGGATTGCCGCCGGTTTTTTCATAAGTATTACTCCTTGTATTTAGTGGTTAGTGGTAAGCGGCGAGTGGTAAGTGAGTTTAAGATATTTACCCTCACCGCTCCGAGCAACGCCTTCCTCACAATCAAACATTGCGGTAAATCCGCTTACTGTGTTTTCACAATTGATTTATTCTTCCATTTTCCGCTGCGCCAGCGCCAAATCATCAGCAGCCCGCGCACTACCTCGTCGGCGGCAAGCGCAATCCACAGACCGTAAATGCCCATGCCGAACACCACGGCGAGCAGATAGGAGCCGAGCACGCTCAGCGCCCAGTTGGAGAAAATCGCGCAGGCGGTCGGGAAAAACACGTCGCCTGTGCCGCGCAGACAGGCGATCAGCACCAAATTGGTCGTTCGCCCGAATTCCAGCGCGATATTAATCAGCAGAACCGTTGCGCCCAAATTGATAACCGCCGGGTTTTCCGTAAAAATGCCGAGCAGCGGATAGCGCAGCAGCACTCCGATCAGGCACATCACAGCGGTAATGCACAGCGCCGTCACATGCGAGCGGATTCCCTGACGGAACGCCTCGTCCTTTTTGCCCGCGCCGACCAAGTGCCCTATCAGAATTTGCGAAGCCGAGCCGATTGCCACCGCAAAAATGTAGAACATCATCGTGATATTCTGCACATAGGTTTTGGCTATCAGTTCTTCTTCCAGCAAAAAGTTGAGAACAATCGAGGTGATGACAAGCTGCGAGAGGTTGTAGAGGAAGCTTTCCAGCGCGCCGGGAACGCCGATTTTCAGCATATCCCGAATGTCGCGCCACGGAAGCGGCTTGAGATATTTGAATATCTTCGGGCTTTCCACGCGGCGGAACAGCACAATCGCCAGCACAATTGTGCCGGCCACGCGGCTGAACGAGGTGGCAATCGCCACGCCGGTCACGCCCATGTCAAACACCATCACAAACAAAATATCCAGTCCTGTGTTGATGATGTTCATGCCCACGGTCACAAACATGGAGATTTTCGTCATGCCGTGGTTGCGAATGACAACCGCCATCGCGGTCAGCACCGCCTGCAGGAACATAAAGCCGCCCACAATCGAGAGGTATTCTCCCGACAGGCTTAAAATCTCGCCCTTCGCGCCGATAAAGCCGAGAATCGGGCGGTTGAAGAACACAAACACCGCGCTGATCAGCAGACCGGTGATGAAATTCAGCGTAATCGCAAGCGCTGCGATTTTGGACGCGTCCTCCTTGCGCTTTGCGCCGAGATACTGCGAAATCAGCACCGCCGCGGCGGTGGAGACCACCGTGAACACAATTGTGGTGATGGAGGTCGCCTGGTTCGCCGTGCCGACAGCGCTCGCGGCAAGGTCGTTGTATTGGCTGAGCACGAACACGTCCACCATGCCCAGCAGCATAAACAGCGCGGTTTCTATAAATATAGGCCACGCCAATCCGAACAGCGTCAGTTTCTTTTCTTCCATTTGCTCACCGCCCGCGTAAAATCAGCACGCCGCCGGGATAGAGCATACCGTCGCCGTATAAATTGGCAAACAGCGTTTCACCCTCTGCGGACAGCGGCACCGCGCGTTTTCCCGCGTTGAGAATCACCGTGAGGCTGCGCTTTTGATAACGCACCAGCCGCGGGTTGTTTTCGTCAAACACAAAGCGGAAGCCGTCCTCTTTTGCGGCGGGATTCTCATTGCGCACGGCAATCAGCGCCGCCACCTTTTGTGTGAAGCTATCAAACTCGCCCGCCTCAATCCTGTCCCACGGCATACAGCTGCGGTTGTAGGGCGTGTGAGTGCCGCGCATGGCGATTTCCGTGCCGTAATACAGGCTCGGTGTGCCTGCCATTGTCAGCAGCACCGCCAGCTTTTGCAGCAGTTCGTCATCACTTTCGCAGCCGTCGCGTACACGCGGCGTGTCGTGGGTGTCGAGGAAGTTGAACATCACCTCGTTAATCTGGGTGGGGTAGAGTGAACGGCAGAAATTGAGCCGCTTCATAAACGTGCGCGCGTCCATTTGCCTGTCCTGCCAAAAGTCGCCCACGGCGCCGGGGAACGGATAATTCATCACCGCGTCATATTCCGTGCCGTTCAGCCACGTGATGGAATCAAACCAAATTTCACCGAGCAGATACACATTAGGCTTTTCCGCCTTCAATTCGTGGTTGAGGTTCTGCAAAAAGCGGTGGGAAATTTCGTCACCCACGTCAAAGCGGATACCGTCAATGCCGAAATCGCGCACCCAATGCAGGCACAAATCAATAAAATACCGCTGCACCCGCGGGTTGTTGGTGTTGAGCTTCGGCATGCCTGCCCAGAACGAAAAGCTGTAAAACCTGCCGTCGGCAGTGGAAAAGTCGCGGCGGTCAAAGTCGTCGCTGTTGATAAAGAACCAGTCGAAATACGCGGATTCTCTGCCGTTTTTCAGCACGTCCTGCCACGCGAAAAACTCCCAACCGCAGTGGTTGAACACCGCGTCAAGCATCACACGGATCCCCGTATCATGCGCGGCGCTGACCAAATCGGTAATATCCTGCTCGGCGCCGAAGTCCGGGTCAATCGTGTAGTAGTCAAAGGTGTTGTATTTGTGGTTGGAATTCGAGAGAAAAATCGGGTTGAGGTACACGCCGCTGATACCCAGCTTTTTCAGATAGGGCAGCTTTTCGCGCACACCGCGCAGATTGCCGCCGTAAATATCGTTAAAATGCGGGTCGGAAAAGTCGCCCCATTTGCGGAATTTTCCGTCGGGCTTGCTGTCCTTTGCGCGGCAAAAGCGGTCGGGAAAAATCTGATACCAAACCGTGTCGCGCACCCACCGCGGCGGAGCGATCACGTCGGCGGGATTCAGCCACGGAAACTTAAAGAATTCCGTTGAAATCCGCCCGCGCTCTTCTTCAAAACAAATTTTGTTTTCAAACACGCAAACGCGCCCGCCGCCGCCCTCGGCAATAAAATAATATTGCAGCCGCTTGTATTCGGGCTTCAGGCGCACCGTCCACACCAAATGCCGCTCCAATTCGTAGAGCAGCTCCATTTCCTGCGGCTTTCCCTCCCAAGCGGGCTCGCGCCGCAGTTCGTGAATAAACGGATCCTCAAAGAAAACCGTCGCCTTTTTCACATCATATCCCGTTGTCAAATTCAGCACAACGGTGCTGTCGTCCAAGGCGTAACAGTCGCAGCCTGTTGAGCGGTGCCTGATTGCGGCAAGATTCATCAATATCCCTCCGATTCCCCTTATACCAATATATATAACATTCTATCACAAGTGAAAGCAATAATCAACGTACAAAAATACTTGAATTTTTATAAAAATGCTGTATAATAGAAATGTTATACAATCAATTACCCGCTACGGAGGAGATATTATGGCAGGAAACAAGAAAATGGTCGAGGCGATTACCGGCCGCGACGAGGACTTTGCAAAATGGTACACCGACATCGTAAAAAAGGCGGAGCTTGTCGATTATTCCGGCGTTAAGGGCTGCATGGTGATCCGTCCCTACGGCTATGCCATCTGGGAGCTGATGCAGGCGGACATGGACAGACGCTTTAAGGAAACCGGTCACGAGAATGTTTACATGCCCATGTTCATTCCCGAAAGCCTGCTGCAAAAGGAAAAGGATCACGTTGAGGGATTTGCGCCCGAGTGCGCGTGGGTGACTATCGGCGGACAGGAAAAGCTGACCGAGCGTCTGGCGGTACGTCCCACCTCCGAAACCCTGTTCTGCGACCATTACAAAAAGGTTATCAACACCTACCGCGACCTGCCCAAGCTTTACAACCAGTGGTGCAGCGTTGTCCGCTGGGAAAAAACCACCCGTCCGTTCCTGCGCACCTCCGAATTTCTCTGGCAGGAAGGACACACCATGCACGCAACCGCCGAGGAGGCGCAGGAGGAAACCCTGAAGATGCTGCATGTTTACAATGATTTTTACAAGGAAACCCTCGCGATTCCCGCTGTAATCGGCAGAAAAACCGAGAAGGAAAAGTTTGCGGGCGCGGAGGCGACCTATACCATTGAGCCGATGATGCACAACGGCGTTGCCCTTCAGGGCGGCACCTCGCATTACTTCGGCGACGGCTTTGCAAAGAGCTTCGGCATTACCTACACCGGCAAGGACAACAAGCTGCACTTCCCGCACCAGACCTCATGGGGTACCTCTACCCGCATGATCGGCGCGCTGATTATGGTACACAGCGACGACGACGGACTGGTGCTGCCGCCGAAGATTGCGCCGATTCAGGTTGCGATTATCCCGGTTGCCCAGCACAAGGAGGGCGTGCTCGACAAGGCTTATGAACTGAAAGCCGAGCTGCAAAAGACCTTCCGCGTCAAGCTTGACGATTCCGACCACGCTCCCGGCTGGAAGTTTGCCGAGTATGAAATGAAGGGCGTGCCGGTGCGTGTGGAAATTGGTCCCAAGGATATTGAAAAGGGTCAGTGCGTTGTCGTTCGCCGCGACACCAGAGAAAAGGCGTTTGTGCCGCTCGAAAATCTCAGCGCGTTCATCAGCGAACTGATGGTGAAGATTCACGACGATATGTATAACCGCGCGCTTGAAAATACCAAGCAAAAGACCTTCACCGCCACCACCTATGAGGAGTTCCTCGACACCGCCGCCAACAAGCCCGGATTTATCAAGGCAATGTGGTGCGGCGAGACCGCCTGCGAGGAGAAAATCAAGGACGAGACCGGCGGCGTCAAGAGCCGTTGTATTCCCTTTGAGGAGGAGCAGCTTTCCGACGTCTGCGTCTGCTGCGGCAAGCCCGCGAAGCACATGGTTTTCTGGGGAAAACAGTACTAAAGAATAGTGAATAAAGAATAACGAATAGTGAAGAATGAAGGGCGGGCGCTGCCCGCACCCGATTTAATTGAACACAGGGAGGAAGTGAGAACATGCCGATTAAAGTGCAGAACAATTTACCTGCGATTAAGGTGTTGGAAACAGAGAATATTTTTGTCATGCCCAACGACGTTGCGCTCAAGCAGGACATCCGTCCGCTGAAAATTTTGATTCTGAACCTGATGCCCACAAAGGTTACCACCGAAACGCAGCTTTTGCGGCTGCTGGGCAACAGTCCCTTACAGGTGGACATTGAGCTGCTGCAAATGGCGACTCACACCTCCAAAAACACCTCGCCTCACCACCTGACGACCTTCTACAAGACCTTTGCGCAGGTCAAAAACGAAAACTTTGACGGTTTGATTATCACGGGCGCGCCCGTGGAGCAGCTTCCGTTTGAGGAGGTTGACTACTGGGACGAGTTGTGCGAGATTATGGAGTGGGCGGATTCCAACGTTTATTCCACCTTCCACATCTGCTGGGGCGCACAGGCGGGCTTGTATTATCACTATGGTATTCAAAAATATCAGTTTGACAAAAAACTCAGCGGCATTTACACCCACAAGGTGCTCAATCCCAAGCACCCGCTCATGCGCGGCTTTGACGACACCTTTCAAATTCCCCATTCGCGCTACACAGGCGTTCGCGAGGACGACATCCGCAAAACCATGGGGCTTGAAATTCTCGCCAATTCCGAAATGGCGGGTCCGTCGGTCATTTGCAACCGCAACGGCAGACATGTGTTTATCACAGGTCACGCGGAATATGACCGCGAAACCCTCGCCAACGAGTATTTCCGCGACATCAGCAAGGGAATCGAAATCGAAGTACCGTACAATTATTTTCCGAACGACGACGCCTCGCTCACCCCGCCGATGGTCTGGCGCAGCAACGCAACCCTGCTCTATACCAACTGGCTGAATTATTTCGTCTATCAGGCGACGCCCTACGACCTCAGCACCCTCAAACACAAATACAGACAAAAATAATCATAGCCGGCTCCCAGCGAGCCGGCTTTGTGTATTTCAACTATAATTAATGTGAAAATTTGGTGAAGTTTGTAAAAATCTATTGACTTTTTTGACAAAAAATTCTAAAATAGAACTATCCTATTTGAAATTTCTGCTTCGGGAGGTCAGCCATGCAGCTGCGCGTAACCAAAATTTTATCTGTTCTTCTTGCCGTGCTGCTGACGGCTTCCTTGGGCTTGGCTGCCTTTGCCGCGCAGGATTCCTCAGCCGACGCGCCCGCTACGCAAATCACGGTGCGGGCGTCCGAAATTCAGGCAAGGGGAGCGTATAAGGCGATTCAAACCGCACTCAATGCCGCGCATTACAGCGCCACCAAGGACAATATTTTCAAAATCACCGTTGAGCCGGGAACCTACGACCTGCGCTCGGCGCTGCATATCTACAGCAACACCACGCTTTCCTTATATAATGTCACCCTGATTCGCAACAAGGAGAGCATTTCCAATATGATTCGCACCGGCGACGACACCGCCGTCAACAAGGGCGGCACCGGCTACTCGCCCAATTCCAACATCACCGTAGAGGGCGGCAAGCTCGACGGCGGCGGAACCTCCAACACCATGATTAAGGTCACGCACGCGTCAAACTTCCGCATGATCGGAACCGACGTGATAAATGTCAAAAACGCCCATATGATGGAGGTTGCCGCGGTGGACGGCTTTGACATCCGCAGCTGCACCTTCCGCAACCAGCTGATGGACGCAACCGCCGTGGGCTACGAGGCAATTCAGCTTGATATTCCCCAATCCGGGCATATCGTCGGCTGCCGTTCCGAGGCGCTGAATATCCGCAACGTGCACATCGAGGGCTGTCTGTTTGATAACTGCCCGCGCGCAATCGGCACGCACACACAGATTCTCAACAATCCCTTTGACGGCATTGTAATTGTCAACAACACCTTTCAAAACCTGACGAGCGTTGCGATTCAGGCGGAAAACTGGAAGAACGTCACCATTTCGAACAACCGCATTTCCGCCACGCCGCGCGCGATTGCGCTGTATTCCGTGTTTGGCAACAACGGCGGCGGCTTCAAGGCGAGCGTGCTCGCAAAGGAAGGCGGCACCAAAACCGACATTTCCGACGCCTACCAAACGCCTTATCACGCGAATATCGAGATTTCCGGCAACACCATCACCGGCTGCGGCACCGTCAAGGACGTTTACGCCGACTACAAGCCGCTCGCCATTTCGGTTATGGGCAAAAACCTTACCGCCGTTGCCAAGGCAAACGCCGACGGCAGCAGCAATTATCCCAAGGGCGATTATTACATTGACGGCGTAACCATTAAGAACAACACCATTGAAACGGCGGGTCACGGCGTATATCTGGAGGACGTGCGCAATGCGGTTGTCAGCAGCAACAGCATTACCTGCAAGAAAAGCGACCTTGCGGCGGCGTATTCCAACCCGCTCACCACGCTGACCTGCTCTGTGACAACCATCAGCGGCAACGCCGTTAACGCCGCTCCCTACCACGGCATGGAGCTTGCCGAGAGCAAAATCGGCAGCATTAAGTCCAACAGCATTACCGGCGTGGGTGTGGACGGCATCATTCTGGAAGCCGAAACCACCGTGACAAGCGGCATTTCCGGCAACACAATCGCTCAGGCGGGTGCAAACGGCGTCAATATCCGTCCCAACTGTGCGGCGGGCACGGTGTCCGGCAACATCATTTATGACTGCAAGAAAAACGCGATTCAACAGGAGAAGAATTCCAAAGCGACTATCGGAGAAAACTACTTTAAGGTAGCGGAAATGACCTCTCTGTCGCTGAGCGAGAGCGACGTCACCTTGGGCGAGGGCGAAAAGCTGGCACTGTCGGTTTCCTACGCTCCCGTTAATGCCGTGGCGAAATTCACATGGACAAGCTCGGCGCCGCAGATTGCCGCCGTCAATGACAGCGGTATGATAACAGCGGCACAGTTCGGCGAGGCGGACATTACCGTCAAATCCGTCAACGGCAAAACCGCCGTTTGCCATGTCACCGTCCGTCCGGCGCCCAAAAGCGTCAAGCTGGACGCGAACATGCTCACCATCGGTCAGGGCGAGAGCGTTGCGCTCGGCGCGTCGCTGTCCGAGGGCAGCGTGGCGCACAAAATTGCGTTCCTTTCCAATAATACAGGCGCGGTCAGCGTCAGCGACCAAGGCATTGTCACCGGCACCGGCACCGGTACGGCGACGGTTGTTGCCAAAACCTTCAACGGCAAGCACGCCAACTGCAATGTTATCGTGAAAAAAGCGCCGTATGACATCTGGTTTGACAACCGCGAAATCAGCCTCGGCGTTGATGAAATCGCAGCCCTGAATGTGCTGTTCCCCGAAGGCTCCGCTTCTCACAGCATGGTTTTCCGCTCTGAGGACGACAGCATTGTTTCCGTGGAGCAAAACGGCGTGATTCGCGCCAAGTCCGAGGGCGAAGCGGTCATTACCGCAACCGCCTTCAACGGCGCAAAGGCAATTTGCTATGTCACCGTCAAGGGCGCGCCGCAAACCGTTTCCTTTTCGCAGGAGGAATACGCCGTCAGCGTAGGGGAGGAGCTGACCCCGGAGGTTCTCTTTGGCGGCAGCACCGCCTCGCACGCGCTCAGCTTCCAGTCCAGCGACCCCGACGTCTGCCGCGTGGACAAGGCAACCGGTGCGCTGACGCCCAAGTCGGCGGGCACCGTCACCCTCACCGTCAAAACCTATAACCGCGTTTCGGCAACCTGCAGGGTCGTCGTGAGCAAGGCGGAAGAATAAACAAACCGTAACCAAAGCGGGCAGAAGGCAACAAACCTCTGCCCGTTTTTTCTATTTAAGAATAAAAGATTACAAATTCAGAAAATGATTGCAAATTTTTAAATAAATTATGACAATCCCCTTGATTTTTTCGGTTTTATATTATATAATTAATTCAAATGGTGTCATTTCGTGTCATTTTGTGTGTTTTATGAACGAAATGGCACCGAACTTATTCTAAAGGTGTCAGGAGGCGGGCAGATGTTTTCCGGAATGTCAACTCATTCGGTCGACAGCAAGGGCAGAATTGTGTTGCCCGCTAAATTTCGCGAGGCGCTGGGCGAAAGCTTTTATGTGGCGAAGGGCTTCAAAACCGACTGTATTCAGGTAATGACCGCCGAGCGTTTTAATGAAATCAACGAAAAAATCATGGAACTGCCCGCCAACAAGGTTTTTGCGCTGCAATACGCCTTTACCGCAACCGCCGTGGAGGTTACCCCGAACGCCTCCGGCAGAATTCAGCTTCCCCAAACCCTGCGCGAGCTTGCGGGAATTGAGAACGACGCCGTTGTCATCGGTATGAATAAGTGTATTGAAATCTGGAATTTTGAGAAGTACAAGGCGTTCACCGCGTCCCTCAGCGATGTGCTGGACGAAGCGCTTGATATGCTCAGGCTCTAGGAGGCGGACATGGAATTTTCCCACATTCCCGTTCTCCTGAATGAGACCATCGAAGGGCTGAATATCAGAGAAAACGGCATTTATGTAGACGGAACCGCGGGAGGCGGGGGTCACAGCAGCGCTATTTTGAAGCGCCTGACAACCGGCAAGCTGATTTGTGTTGATCAGGATCCCGACGCGATTTCGGTGCTGACCCAAAAATTCAAGAAGAACGAAAACGCCATCATTGTCTGCGGCAACTTCGGCAACATGAAGGATTTGCTTCAGCTGCGCGGTGTGGGCAGGGTAGACGGCGTTTTGCTCGACATCGGCGTTTCTTCCCACCAGCTTGACACCCCTTCGCGGGGGTTTTCCTTTCACGAGGACGCGCCGCTGGATATGCGCATGAGTCAGAGCGGCGTCACCGCCGAGGAGCTGGTGAACACGCTGCCGTTTGAGGAACTGCGCAAAATCATCAGCGAATACGGCGAGGAACGCTATGCGGGCTCCATTGCCAAGGGCATTGTCGTTGCCCGCGAGCAGGCTCCCGTTACCACCACGCTTCAGCTGGCGGAGATTGTCAAGGCAAACGTGCCGCAAAAGGTGCGCCGCGACGGACACCCCGCGCGCAAGACCTTTCAGGCAATCCGCATTGCGGTCAACGACGAGCTCAACGTGCTCTCGCGCGGCTTGGACGACGCTTTTTCGCTGCTCGGAACGGGCGGAAGGCTGGCGGTTATCACCTTTCACTCGCTGGAGGACAGGCTTGTCAAGCAAAAAATGGCGGGCTGGTGTCAGGGCTGCACATGCCCCAAGGATTTCCCTGTCTGCGTGTGCGGAAACAAGCCGAAGGCGCGTTTGGTGCACAAAAAACCGGTTTGTGCAAATGAAACAGAATTGCTTCATAACCCCAGAGCAAGAAGTGCAAAGTTGAGAATTTGCGAAAAAATTTAAAAAAATTCCGCTTTGGGTATGGACAAAAGCCCGGAATTGTAGTAAAATTATAACAAAGTTGTAAAGAATATTACAACACCAGAGATTGTGTTTTAAAGATTTGTAATCACAAAATATATGATTTTATGTCGGTTTTCTTGTGAAATGCCCTTAAAATGGGTATTCCTGTGGAAAACAAATTGTTAAAAGTTTGAAACTTTTTTGCTTTATAGAAATATGAAGCACGGCAAAGTGTGTTTTATGAAAATTTTTCGATAAATCGATTGGAAGGAAAGGCACAAGGTGCACAATATGGCATATACTCATCAAAACGCCGCGTATGATTTAGACCTCTTTGACGAGGAGCTGAATGATACCGCAACGGCACCGAAACGACGCGCGGACGAAGAACCGCAGCGCAAAACGCGCAAAAAAAAGAATACGCGCGGCAAGGTCGTCACTCTCCCGCAGGAGGAGCTTGACAAAATCCGCCGCCGCAAGCATAACCCGCTCAAGCTGATTTTGGGTGGCGTTTCCGCGGCAATCGTCACTTTTGTTATCGGCGTTATCATCGTCGGACAGGTTCAGCTCACCGAGCTCAACCAAGAAATCATCACGGCAGAGCACACGCTCGCCAATACAGAGAGCATATACATACAAAATCAAATGAAGGTTGAATCCACCCTCTCCAACGCGGAAATCGAAAAGTACGCCACAGAGGTGCTCGGAATGACCAAGGCATCCAACGCCCAAAAGGAGTTTGTCGCACTCGAAAGCGGCGACAAGGCGGAGGTTTCCGCCCATCAGGACAGCAACATCTTTACGCAGTTCTTTGAATCTTTATCAAATCTCTGGTCATAACCTTCATCGCAATTTAATATATTTGAATAAAAAGGAATGAGAGTTAAGACTGTGTCTTGACTCTTTTTTCGACTGGAAAAGGTTTTTGATGTTTTTCTGAAAAAACCGCAAAACAATTGAAAACCGGCGGATAATCTGTTATAATAAAAAGGTTAAAAGGAAAAGTGCGGGCGGCAGCTGCCCGGTGAAACACAGCAATTAAAAGGCAGAGGAGAGGGTTATTTGGATAAAGACAAAAAACCAATCAAAAAACCTGCGCAAACAACAAAAAAGCGCGCGAAAAAGGGACCGAATCAGCGGCTCTGGCAGCGCTCAACCATATTAATCATTTTAATTCTGGTAATCGGCTTCGGCGCGGTGCTCGCAAGGCTCGCCATTCTCACGCTTGTTCAGGGCGGAGAGCTTCAGGAGCGCGCCGTCGGACAGCAGCTTGCCGACACCACCCTGACCGCCAAGCGCGGCACGATTTTTGACGCCAACGGCAACGTGCTTGCCGAAAGCGCTTCCGTGTGGCAGGTGGTCATGGCGCCGATTAACTTCAAGACCGACGAGCAGCGCGAGGCTGCCGCGCGCGGTCTGTCCGAAATTCTCGGACTGGAATACGAAAACGTGCTTGAAAAAACCAAGCAAAAAAGCTACTACTCGGTTGTCAAGCGCAAAATCGAGGTTGCCGAGCGCGACAAGGTGCTTGAACTGATGAATCGCTTGTCCGAGGACTACGACTGCGGCGCGGTTATCACCCTGCTCGACGACTACAAGCGCTATTATCCCCACAACGAACTCGCCTCCTGCGTTATCGGCTTTGCCGGCGCAGACGAACAGGGCTTGGAGGGAATCGAGGTGCAGTATGACGATTATCTCGCGGGCACGCCCGGCAGAATCGTCACCGCACAGGACGCGCGCGGAACCGATATGCCGTTTGCCTATGAGCAGAATATCGCCTCTAAGGACGGCGACAACCTCTATCTCACGCTCGACTCGAACGTGCAGGCAATCTGCGAAAAGTACATGGCGCAGGGCGTTGCCGACAACAATGTTCTCAACCGCGGCGTGTGTATCGCGATGGACGTGAACACCGGCGCGATCAAGGCAATGGTCGTTTCTCCGGGCTACGACCTCAACCATCCTTACACGCTCCCGACAGCGGAACAGGAAAAAATTGACGCGCTCCCCGAAAAAGAGCAGGCGCAGGCTGAGGGCGAGGCACTCTCGGCAATGTGGCGTAACAAGGCGGTTGCCGACACCTACATGCCCGGTTCGGTATTCAAAATGTGCACCGCTTCCATGGCGCTTGAGGAAGGTAAGGTCACGGAAAACAGCACCTTTACGTGCGGCGGCTCCATGACGATTGAGGATAAGGAAATCCACTGTCACGCGCTGGGCGGTCACGGAACGCAGACCTTTGTGGAAGCCATTTGCAACTCCTGCAACCCGGCGTTTATTCAGATTGGTCAGCTGGTCGGTCTGCAAAAATTCCGCGATTACTACACCGGCTTCGGCTTTGCCGACAAATCCGGCATTGACCTGCCCGGTGAATCAGACGATATGTTCTGGGCAGAGGGCGACATGAGCACCGTTGACTTTGCGGTTGCTTCCTTCGGACAGAACTTCGGCATCACCCCGATTCAGATGATTACCGCCTGCTCGGCGGTTGCCAACGGCGGCTATGTGCTGCAGCCCTATGTCGTGAGCAAAATCACCGATTCCAAGGGCAACGTAATCAAGAACGTTGAGAAAAAGGTGAAGCGGCAGGTCATCTCCAAGGCGACCTCCGACAAAATGAATTCCTATCTCGGCTACAACACCGAAACAGCGGGCGCAACGGCAGGCTATGTCGCGGGCTACAAGGTCGCGGGCAAGACAGGTACCTCCGAGAAAATCGGCGTTGTGAAAAAGCAGAGTACCTTTGAGGAGGACTACATCGCGTCCTGCTGCGGCTACGCTCCGGCGGACGACCCGCAGATTGCCATGCTCGTGTTCTTCGACACTCCCTCCGGCGGCGCTTACTACGGCTCGCAGGTCGCCTCCCCGGTGTTCATCAACATCATGACCGAGGTGCTGCCGTATCTCGAAATCAAGACCGATTATTCCGAGGAGGATATGCAGTATCTCGACACCTCCGCGGGCGATTACACCGGTCTTTCCACCGCCGAGGCGGTTTCAAAGGTTGAAGCGGACGGCTTCACCGCCGTCATCAAGGGCGAGGGCAGCAAGGTTATTCAGCAGATTCCCGCCGTTTCGTCCAAGGTGTCAAAGGGCGGCAGCATTGTGCTCTACACCGACGAGGCGAGCAAGACCGACACCGTGATGGTGCCGAGCTTCCTCAATTACCTCGCTTCGGAAGCAAACGCCGTCGCGAGCGACTACGGACTCAACGTCAGCTTCAAGGGAGCGGTCAGCGCGGGCGGCACCTGCACGGCGCAGGATATAAAGGAAGGCGAATCCGTTCCGCCCGGCACGGTGATTACGCTGACCTTCTCGGCTAACACAGACGCGGGCTTTGCGGATTGATGAACGGACGGCAAACCGCCGGAATCGGCTTTGCCATGAATGGTGCGTTTCGCACATGAATTGATTTGCGCGGCAAATCATGTTATATACGGAAAGGAACGGTAAAAATGGTAGTTTACGGCATATGGACATTTTGCGCGGCGATTTTGGCTTTTGCCATTTCGGCGGTGGTCGGAAAGTTTTTGATTCCGTACCTGCACAAGCTCCATTTCGGACAGACAATTCTTGAGGACGGTCCCAAATGGCACAAGGAAAAACAGGGCACTCCCGTGATGGGCGGCATTATGTTTATTGTCGCGATTACCTTTGTAACGCTCGTCAGCACGCTTGTGTATCTGTTCACAGGCGCCGAGTTTATCGAAACCTACCGTGCCGACGTCGGCAAGGAGGCAATCTATATCTTCGCCGGTCTCGGACTGGCGCTTGCCAACGGCATTATCGGCTTTGTTGACGACTACACCAAGGTTGTCAAAAAGCGCAACCTTGGCTTGACCGCCATTCAAAAGCTGATTGCCCAGTTTGCGGTGGCGGCGGTTTATCTGCTTGTGCTGGCGCTTTCGGGCTGCGGCACCGAAACTGTCATTCCCTTTGTGGGCAAGGTTGACCTCGGCTTCTTCTATTACATTATCTCCGCCGTTGTGATTGTCGGCATTGTCAACGCAGTCAACCTCACCGACGGCGTTGACGGTCTTGACGGCTCCATCACCTTCTTTGTGGCGGTTGCGTTTATGCTGATTGGCAGCGCGCTTTATTGTCTCGGCATCACCGCGTTCAGCGCGGCGGTTGCGGGCGCGTGCCTCGGCTTTTTGGTGTGGAACTTCCATCCCGCAAAGGTGTTCATGGGCGACACCGGCTCGCTTTTCCTCGGCGGAATGGTGTGCGCGCTGGCGTTTGCGGTCAAAATGCCGATTCTTCTGCTCCCGCTGGGTATCGTCTACCTCTGCGAGATGTTCTCGGTGATTTTGCAGGTCGGCTATTTCAAGCTGACCCACGGCAAAAGATTGTTTAAGATGAGCCCCATTCACCATCATTTTGAAATGTGCGGCTGGAGCGAAGTGAAAATCGTCGCGGTGTTCAGCGCCGTTACCGCCGTGTTCGGCGTCATTTCCTTCCTCTTGGTCAGCTTCGGCGTCAAATTCCCGATTTATTGATTGGTGCGGGCAGAGCCCGCCCTTCACGATTCATCATTCATCATTCATTATTCATTGATAAACAGAGGGGTGTTATATTTGGCTCCTAACAAACGAGTAATTCTGCGCGGCGACGTCAACCGTATTTATGACGACGAGTACCGCGAGCGGCAGCAGGCGAAAAAGGAAAAGCTGTTTGTCCGCCGTCCGCGTCAGCGCAAAATGAAAAACGCAAAGCTGTTTTCTATCGGCATGGGTATCGACCTGCCGTTTTGCCTGATTATTTTGCTGCTGCTGATTATCGGCACCATCATGATGTTCTCGGCAAGCTATGCGTTTTCCTATTATACAACGGGCAACAGCTACCACTATCTCCAGCGCCAGATTTTGTTTATCGTGCTCGGCTTAGTGGCAATGGCGGTCATGTCCTTCTTCAACTACAACAAGCTGCATAAAATCGCGCCGTTTGTCTTGGGCTTTGCGTATCTGGCGCTATTGGTCGTGCTGGTTCTGCCGTCGGGCGACGGCGGCGTAAAGCGCTGGATTCCGCTGGGTATTTTTAACATTCAGCCCTCGGAAATCGCAAAATTCGCGGTTGTCCTGTTCTTCGCGCACTGGGCGAGCAAGTATTACAACAAAATGCAGCTGCCGAAATTCAGCGTTTTGCCGGGTCTTGTTGTGTTTGGCTCCATTGCGTTTCTGCTGTTTTTGGAGCCGCACTATTCGGGTATTGTTATTATCGGCGTGCTGACGGTCATTATGCTGTATATCGGCGGCATGAAAACAAAATATCTGGCAATTGCCGCGATTGCGCTGGGCATTATCATTCTCGGCTTGGCGGTCACGGGCGGCTTGTCCTACGCCATGAGCCGTATGGACGGCTGGGGACAGGCGCTTTCCGCCGAACGCGGCACCGATTTGTGGGATTCCACCTGGCAGACGCGCAACTCGCTCTACGCCATCGGCTCCGGCGGCTTGTGGGGCTTGGGACTCGGACAGTCCCGCCAAAAGTTCCTCTACCTTCCCGAACCGCAGAACGACTTCATTTTTGCGATTGTCGTGGAGGAGCTGGGCTTAATCGGCGCGGCGATTATCCTCCTGATTTTCGCGCTGCTGATTTGGCGCGGCATCACCCTGTCGCTGCGCGCAAAGGATAAATTCGGCAAGCTTTTGGGCATCGGACTCACCTCGCAAATCGGCGTTCAGGTGGTGCTCAATATCTTAGTTATCACCGACTGGCTGCCCAACACGGGTATCAGCCTGCCGTTCTTCAGCTACGGCGGCTCGTCGCTGATTATGCTGCTCGCGCAAATGGGCATTGTTCTGTCAATATCACGAACGGCAAACATTGAAAAACAGTAGCGGCTGAGCCGCGTCAGAACGCGGGAATGACGGTAAGATTTATTTTTATATGTTTGTTTCACGA
>CAMVLW010000013.1 GCA_947168445.1 uncultured Clostridia bacterium | reverse complement strand
GCCTTCCATGCGCTCAAAACGGCGAATCTGAATGTTTTCGCCGATGGTGAGAACCTTTTCCTGAAGCATTTCCGCAACGGTCTGCTCGGTGCCGTCAGCCTTGAGCGCAAGCAGCGCCTCAACGTCGGCGGGGTTCTCTTTCATAACGGTGTTGGCGCAAGCCTTAACGAACTCCATGAAGGAATCGTTCTTTGCAACGAAGTCGGTCTCCGCGTTAACCTCAATGACAACGCCAACGGTGTTGTCGTCGGAGGTTACGGCGTAAGCAACGCCCTCAGCCGCAATTCTGCTGGCTTTCTTTGCCTGCTTTGCAAGACCCTGCTCTCTCAAAAAGTCGATAGCCTTGTCCATGTCGCCGTCAGCCTGAGTGAGTGCCTTTTTGCAGTCCATCATGCCGCAGCCGGTTTTTTCTCTGAGTGCCTTTACATCCTGAGCTGTAAATGCTGCCATTATGATAACATCCTTTCGATAGTAGATTTTTGAATGAAAACTTAAGCTTCCGCTTCGTCCTCTGCGGGCTCCTCTGCAGCGGCAGCGCCCATCTGACCCTCTTTGCCCTCGATAATTGCGTTAGCCATAGCGCCCGCAATCAGCTTGACGGCACGGATCGCGTCGTCGTTGCCGGGGATCACATAGTCGATTTCGTCGGGGTCGCAGTTGGTGTCAACGATTGCAACAATCGGAATGTTAAGCTTCTTTGCTTCGCTTACGGCGATTCTTTCTTTTCTGGGGTCAACGATAAAGAGAGCGCCGGGCATTTCGGTCATGTCCTTGATGCCGCCCATGAACTTTTCAAGTTTCTCGATTTCGAGGTTAAGCTTGATAACTTCCTTCTTGGGGAGCAGTTCAAAGGTGCCGTCCTCCTGCATTGCGCGCAGCTGCTTTAAGCGGGCGATTCTTCTGCGGATGGTCGCAAAGTTGGTGAGCATACCGCCCAGCCATCTTGCGTTGACATAGTAAGCGCCGGAACGCTCTGCCTCTTCCTTGATGGAATCCTGCGCCTGCTTTTTGGTGCCGACAAACAGAACATTCTTGCCCTCTGCGGACAGCTCGCGAACGAAGTTGTAAGCTTCCTCAAGCTTCTTCACGCTCTTCTGCAGGTCGATGATGTAGATACCGTTTCTCTCGGTGAAGATGTACTGAGCCATCTTGGGGTTCCATCTTCTGGTCTGGTGACCGAAGTGAACGCCTGCCTCGAGAAGTTGTTTCATAGAAACTACTGCCATTTTTATTTCCTCCTTAGGTTTTAACCTCCGCTGTGTTTTGGTTTTACCGGCATTAAACAGAGATTTCTGTCACCCTCCGGCAACATCAGCGTGTGAAATTCACCTGAATATTATACAATGAGATTTCACGAATGTCAAGCGGTTTTTTGGGATTTTTAGAGTTGAGAGTTGAATGTTTGTTAAACCGCACGCAGCATTACAAATCGGGTGCGGGCAGAGCCCGCCCTTCATTATTCATTTTTCATTCTTCACCATTCATTATTCATTGTAAAAACAAAAGCCCCCAAGCGTTTGCTCAGGGGATTTCATCTGTTTGATTGAGATTCAATTAGAAGTTGAGGTCGAAGAAACGAACACCGTTCACGCTGGTGAGGAAGGTTTGGGTTTCGTGCCATGAGCTGTAGCCGATATAGAAGCACAGAACTCTGTGCTGAACAGCGGAGCCGTTCTGGTCGAAGATGAAGGAAACAGCGTCCTTTACCTTCTGGTTCGGCGCAATGGCGGTGGAACCGAAATACTGATACTCACTGATGATTTGGTCGATAGAAGAGGTGTGGGAACGGTTCATCGCGTCGCGGATGGACTGTGCAACCAGCGCCACGCCCTCATAATCCATGGTGCCTGCTTCGCCCATAACGAGTCTTTCCAGAACATCTCTGTCATAAGAGGAAAGGCTGACGAATTCGGGGCTGTAGCTGTAGTCGGGGTTAGCGATGTCTACCAGCACAGAGCCGGAATAAGACTTCGCGGCGGAGCTTGCGGATGAACTGCTGCTTGAAGAAGAACTTGAAGCGCTCTTTTTCTTGGCAGGCGTTTCGCTTACATAATAAGAATCCTCATAAGTGTAATCCTCATCATAATCGTAAGATTCTTCCTCTTCCTTCTGCTCGGCTTCAGCCTTCTTTGCGGGTTCCTCAGCTTTCTTCTCCTCGGTCTTTTTAACCTCGGAAGCCTCTGCCTTGGGTTCCTCAGCGGGCTGAGTGGTTTCTTCAACAGGCTTTGCTTCTGTTGTTTCCTCTACGGCAGCTTCGGTCACGGGTGACGTTGTGCTTTCAACGCAGTTGTCTGCGATAACTGCGGAAAATTTATCAATATCTCCCACGGCGTATGAAGCGATTCTGCTGTCGGCGTATGCCTCAACGCCCGGAGCGAGCGTAGTGGTGGGCACGATGAACGCGGCAGCCGCAATCACGAACGCAAATCCAACGCTTGTCGCCTTGACCGCCTTGCGGTGCTTGGGCGCTTTTTTTGCGGATTTGTTTTTGGTGTTGTCACTTCCGTAGTGTTTATAATTTGTCGCTCTCAAAAATTTGTCCTCCCTTTGATTGTGCCTGACGCTGCACGCGTATATAAGGTATGCGCATACGCGGAGTGGGTCGGGCTGCGTCTCTGCTCGTAAAATTTTATCAAACACACAATTTCAACTGTATTAAATCATACTTTTTGTCAAATTGCAAGTCGGGGTGTCCGAAATCGGCTGTAACAATTGTGACAAATTTGTAATTTTTCGGACTTTTAATGTCTTTAAGAAAAAAACCGTTGTGAGTTTTGCATAAAATTTTATCATCATGCTCGTATATTGTGCCGAAATGTAAAAAAATGAAAATATTTCAATTTTTCCAGAATTTAAGCCATTTTCGCGGGCTTTTTTGCGTTTTCGGAATTTTGCAGGAGATAATGACAGCGTCCTCGCCGATCAGCTGAATTTTCTCCCACGGAATAATGAAATCGTCGTTGTTTCCGAATATTCCAAAGAAGAATTTTCGGTTAAATATTACAAAAGCTACAACTCTTGCACAATTTGTATCTACCAAA
The DNA here is from genome assembly GCA_947168445.1 of uncultured Clostridia bacterium. GTDB lineage: Bacteria > Bacillota > Clostridia > Oscillospirales > Acutalibacteraceae > Ruminococcoides. The sequence goes on along the minus strand of CAMVLW010000013.1, from coordinate 34,306 downwards.
ATGTCGTCAATATAGCCAAGTCGCGCACCGTCAACGGCGCTGATGACCTCCTTGTGCCGAAGGTCGGTTAAGCGGCAGTTCATTTCAACACCTCCGCCACATTGTATGAAAACAAATGGCGTGATATTCGTTGACTTTTCTATACAGATTTGGTAAAATATGAACTATCAAGCAAAGAACGGAGTGATTTAATGAAATATGTTTTTATGACAGACGCCTCCTGTGACCTCACTCAAAAGCAGGTTGAAGAAGCAGGCGTAAAGGTGCTCCCGATGGAGTTTCAGATTGACGATAAATACTATCAGCATTATCCCGACTGCCGCATGATGGCGCTCGATGAATTTTATGACGCGCTTAAAAACGGCGCGCAGCCCAAAACCACACAGATTAACTATATGAACTTTAAAAGCTGGTTTGAGCCCTACCTCAAGGCGGGCAAGGACGTGCTTTACACCGGCATTTCCACCGGACTGAGCGGCACTTATGACACCTGCATGATTGCCGTGCGCGAGCTGGAGGAGCAGTATCCGCAGCGCAGGATTGTGGTGCTTGATTCCCGCTGCGATTCCGCGGGCTTGGGACTTTTGGTGTATCTCGCGGGCAAAAAATACAAGGAAGGCGCCGACATTGACGCGCTGGCGGAATACATCACCGAAAAGCGCGACCAAATTGCCCACTGGTTTGTGGTGGACGACCTTGACCAGCTCAAACGCGGCGGCAGAATTTCCGCCGTTGCCGCCACCTTCGGCAAGGCTTTGCAGATTAAGCCGCTGATTAGCTGCGACGAAACCGGCAAGCTGCTCAACGTCGGCAAAATCCGCGGCGCAAGCAATGTGATTCCCACGCTCGTCAAATACGCGGAACGCGACGCGGTGAATCCCAAAAAGAGCATTGCCTTTGTCGCACACGCCAACAACCCCGAGGGTGCCAAGGAGTTGAGAAAAGCAATTAAGAGCAAATTTAAGGAAGTACAGATTTGCGACATCGGACCCGTCATCGGCTCGCATGTCGGTTCGGGTATGCTGGCGGTTGTGTTTGTCGGCAAGCGCAATCCCGAAGCGTAATTTTTAAGGAAAATCACCAAAAAACAACAGAGGGAAGCACATTATCCCTCTGTTATTTTTTTGTTTTTTTCTGTACTTTTGGCGGAATTTGTGATAGAATGAGGAATTAAGGAGAAAATTCTTTTGTTACTGGGAAATTGTGATTTGGGAGGACGATTATGAAAGCAAGACGTTTGATTGCTTACGCATTGGCATTACTGATGATTACCGGCTTGCTCGGCGCCTGCGCCAAGAGCGGCGAGAGCGTCAAGGTGACCATTATTGACGGCAGCATGTCCATTGTGACAAGCGGCACGGACGAAATGACAGTGGAAGATTTGCTGAAAAAGGCGGGCATTACGCTCGGCGCGAACGACGAGGTGACCCCTGCCCCGTCAACGGTTTGGAAATCCGCGGGCGCGGACGCGATTCGCGTGAAGCGCAACGTGACCGTGACCGTGACCGACGGCACAAATGAAAAGAAGGTCACGCTGTCGGGCGCCACTGTGGAGCAGGCGATTGCGCAGGCGGGATTTGACGTAAAAAGCTATGCCGCAGACAAGGATTTGAACGCCGCGCTCACTGAGGGCATGGTGATTACCCTGAAGCCGCACGAGGAAGGCTTTGTCACCACCGACGACAAAATGTATTATTACCGCGACGGTCAGATGGTGACCAACGCGATTGTCGGCAACGAAGAGGAAGGCTACTTTTACGCGGACGAAAACGGCGTGATTGATTTGAACTACTGCAACGGCGTGAACATTGACGGGCAGGACTGGAACGTGATTAACGGCAAGGCAACGCTTGCCGAAAGCGAAAGCGACCTCACGCTCAACCGCGCTTTGCAGGCGGTTGCACAGTGCACCAACAGCAGCATGTCCAAGCAGGAAAAGCTGAGAGCCGCGTTTGACTACATCAAGACCGCCTATCTTGAGGGCGTGCGCCACGACCCGCCCTATAAGGAACTTGACTGGCCGATTGTCTATGCCAACGATATTTTTGTCTACGGCAAGGGCGACTGCTTCAGCTACGGCGCGGCGTTTGCCTTTATGGGCAAGGCGCTGGGCTGCTCCGACTGCTACGCCTGCAACAGCGGCGGTCACGGCTGGGCGGAGATTGAGGGTCTTGTCTATGACCCCGAATGGGATATGCACTATCCCGAATACGACCACTTTGCCGTAGACTACGACAACAACGACACCGACGTCAATTACAAGCGCGGCATTGAGCCCGGCGCAGATTACATGCATGTAGCGGTGTGAGGAGTAAGTGGTTAGCGGCAAGTGATAAGTGATAAGAAATATTATGGGTTTAATTCGCAGGAAACCCCCATCGGAGGAAATTATGCTGAAAAAATTGATTACCGGATTATTGGCGGCAGCGCTTGGCGTGAGTGCGCTTGCGCTTGCGGGCTGCGGCGGAAACGAAACGAAGAAGGACGGCTCCTTCCCCATTGCGGTTGACGGCAGCAGTCAGAGCAGCGAAGCCGTCACCGGGAGCACAACCGAGCCGGAAAATGTTGATTTGCCCGAAAGCTATCAGATTCAGGACGTTCACCCGATTTTCCAGAGCGAGCTCAAGGCGGGCTGCGAAACCTACGCCGCGACCATGCTGCTGCAAATTCTCGGCTTTGACATCAACGAATTTACCATTGCGGACAACTACCTCAACGAGCACTACATTTCCTTTGGCGAGGGCGGCACCAAATACGGTCCCGACATGCACAGCGCGTTTGCGGGCAGCGCCTACGCCGGCTGGGGCGTGTATGCTCCGTCAATGGCAAAGAGCATGAACAATTACCTAAAAGACCAGAAATCGGATTTGAAGGCATACGCCTATGAGGATATTCCGCTGGAAACGCTGATTCGCGATTACACCGTCAAGGGAATTCCCGTAATGGTCTGGGCGACCACCGACATGCAGGAGCCGTATGTGTTTGACAGCTGGATTGTCGATTATGTTGATGAAAACGCCAAGGCTAAGCTCGGCGACACCGTTGACTGGTACATGCACGAGCACTGTCTGGTGCTGATTGGCTACGACAAGGACAAGTATTATTTTGCCGACTCCACGCACGGCACGATTTCGGAATTCGAAAAGGATTTGGTCGCGCAGCGCTATAAGGACATGGGCAGCCAGTGCATTGTCGTGAAATAACCGCGCCGGGTAAATTTAGACTGCATTTTTGCTTGGAATATGCGATAATATTCCAAGCAAAAAACAAAAAAGGATGGATAATATGAGAAGAATAACCGATAAGATTTTCGGCGGCATTGACATGAGCTGGTGGAAGGTCATTGTATTCGCCGTTGCCACGGCTGTTGTGACCGCTGTGTTTTTGATTGTCCCGGTGTTTTTGAACACCTCGTTTATTGAAATGGGCACTACCTTTGAAATGTGGGTGCTCTTTGCCATGATTATCATGACAAACTGCAAAAAGCCGCTGGAATCCGCACTGAAAACCTTTGTGTTCTTCTTAATCAGCCAACCGCTGATTTATCTGTTTCAGGTGCCGTTTTCGAGCCTGGGCTGGCAGCTTTTCACGTACTACTACCGCTGGTTCATCTTTACGCTGCTCACCTTCCCCATGGCATTTGCGGGCTGGTATGTCAAAAAGGGCAACTGGCTGAGTCTGCTGATTCTCACCCCGATTAACCTGCTGCTTGGATGGACGGGATTGATGTATGTCACCGAGCGTTTGATTCCCAACTTCCCGAATCATCTGATTGCCGTTATCGTTTGCTTCGGTCAGATTTTGCTGTATTTGTACGCATTTTTCCGCAAGTTTTACTATTGGCTCGCGGGACTCGGCGCGGTGTTGATTCCGCTGGTGATTTGGCGGATGCTGACCCCCGCGCTGGAGTACGGCATCAGTATGCCCGCGCCTGACGGCGCCACCTTCTCTTCCTCCGCCGTGGCAGTGCTGGAGGACGGGGATTTCGGCACGGCAACCATCACCGCCCCGGAAGAAGGTCATTTTCAGCTTCAGCTGAACAAGCTCGGTGAAACCGATTTGGTGATTACCGACGGCGGCAAAACCTACCGCTATCACGTCACCACCTACCGCGACGACACCGGTCACCCGCAGGTGAAGGTTATTCCCGCCGAATAGACCGCTGACGCGGTGGGCAGTCCGCCTTTTGAAAAGGTTCGTCAGCGGCGGGGTCAAATAACAGTTTACAAAAAAAGCAAGGACGTGTCACAGCGGCACGTCCTCATTTTTTGCTTATTTTTCAATCTCGCCATAGCGCCTGACAATGCTTTGCAGGCTCTCGCCCGCGTTCAGACGGCCGAGCATTTCCTTGGCGGGATTGGTTTGTGCGGCGACGCGGGAATCGAGCGGCGCAAGGTATGCTTCCTCACCGAAGCCGCGTTCCCGCAGACCCTCGCGGCACAAATCCAGCACCGCCTTTGCAAGGCGGTACAGCCTGTCGCGGTCAATATAGGCGGGCAGCTCCCGCCGCACCAATTGGCGGCGAAGCTCTGCCGCGTTGTAGCCGTTGTGATAAAGCGAGGTGTCCTGACGGATAATTTCACTTAGCTGAGCGGTTTTGTGCAGCAATCCCACATGGAAGGCGGCAACCGTCATCGCCTCGCTGACAGGCTGACAGCAGGCGCTGCGAAACTCAATTGTGCCGCGAAAGGTCAAATCCTCAAACTTAAAGGTGCGCAGATAGGCAATATCCTCCGCGCGCGGCGCAAAGGTGAGCGTGCGCAGTTCGCCGTCCTCCACATATTCCCCGGTCACGCTGCCGCGGGAAAAATAGTCGAGCACATTGAGCGGCGGAAAGCTGAGATATTTTCCCTCACGCTCGGCGCAGTAAATGCTTGTGGTGGAGAGATAGCGGAGCACGTCCTGCTCTGAAAGAATGTCGCAGTCGTACATACCGACGTTGTGCGGGTTGATGCCGTGGGTGCTGTTTTCCCAGAGCATATCGCGGCAGCAGAGCAAGTCCTCGTTTTCGCCGAGCAGCACCGAATTTGAGAACAGCAGCGCCTTGATTGGCTCCAGCTGATTAAAGACGTGTATGGTCTCAGCAAGCGCCCCGCGGCTGACGTCAAGCTGCACCTGTGAAGCGCTGGAAAACATGCCGAAATGCGGATAGCGGTGAAAATACATCGGAAGCTTTTCATAGTTTTCAAAGCTCGACAAATGGTGAAACAGCATTTTGTATCTGCCGTTTTCTATGGGAAGGTTGTGATTGACCCTGCGGTTGGGGTTGATTCCCATGCCCGTCAGTGTGTAGCCGTGCGGCGCGAGGGTCTTTTGCACAAAGCGGTAATAGGTTAAAAACCGCGCGTCAATTTCGCGCAGGCTGCGCTCTCTGCCAAAGGAAAACTCCATGTTGTTGTAGGAGCAGTCGTAGGAAAACACGTCGCCGTTTTGCTCGCGGACGGCGGCATACACATGACCTTCCTCGTCAATGCCGGTGGCCGTAAAGCCGAATTCTTTCAGGAACGCCGCCGTGAGCGCGTGCACCACGGCAAAATCCACCGCTTCCCCGCTGAGATTGACAATCGGCAGCTCGATTTCCACGCCGATAAATTCCTCCCGCTTCCGCTCGGTGGGACGGATATAGCGGTCAAACAAAAGGGTATACACTTCCTGTGCTGTCATGTTATCACCTACAAATTTGCGAAAATGCGGTACAAAAGCTGCATTGCTTCTTCGCTTTCGATATATTCGTTTCCGTGGTCGCCGCCTGTCAGCAGCAGCTTGCCCCTGCAATACGCCTGCAGGCGGTTCATGGGCACCGGCTGCCACGCTTCGTCTGTCAGCGGCTTTGTCGCGACAAGCGTGGTGCCGTCCTTGTGCAAAACATGCAGCGTGCCGCGGCAGTTGGTGTGAACGAACAGATACTTGCCGTCGGTAAAGAGCAGATTCAGCTTGTTGCCCTTTGCCATGTCGCTGATGATGCCGTCAAACAGGCGGAAGCGTTCCTCAAAGCGCAGCCGTTCGCCCTGCTCCCGCTTTTGCCGCTGCGCGGCGTTGAGCCTGTCGAGCAGATAGAGAAACACGCGCTCGCTGTCGGTGTCGCCGTTTTGCGTTTTGAGATAGGACGAAAGCGGCGGATAATCAAAAATCGTGCCGTTGTGCACCAGCGTCCATCGCCTGCCGGTGCTGTCTGTTCCCGAAAAGGGATGGCAGTTTTGATAGGCGACGTTGCCGATGGTGGCGTAGCGGATATGCGCGAGCAGGATTTTGGAAGTCACCGGCTGGGATAGCCGTTCGCGCAGATAGTTGCTGTCGCTCGCCTTGACGCTCTCCTTCTCGATTTGAACGCCGCTGCGCGAGGCGCACGCAAGCCCCCAGCCGTGCGGGTGGTTTTCGCTCCGGCGGTAAAAAGCGGTTAAGTAATCGTTCGCGGTAAAATCCGACGGTGCGGACACGCCGAACAGTTCACACAAGGTCAACACTCCTTTGGTAGTCCTTTGCAAGAGCAATGCCCTTTGCCATGTAATCAGCGGAAAAGGCGGCGCTGACACGCTCGGCATAGCTTTCCCCCGCTTCCAGCTTTTGCTGCTGATAGCGCACAAGATGAAGCCATTCGGGGAAAAACCGCGCGGTGAAGGCTTGGATTTTGTCAAGCTCCCGCCTTGCTGTTTCCTTCATTGCTTCATTTCTGTACTCGGCGGCAGACTTTGCGGCAGCGATGGCGGCCTCCTGCTGCTTGGCGCCGAAGGGTGCTTCGGGCAGGCTCGAAAGATAGAGCAGCAGCAGATGGATAAAGCGAATATCCTCCGTGAAAATTCCTGTGCGAGACAGCGGGTTGACGTCGAGCACGCGCAGTTCCAGATGATTCACACCGTTTTCAAGCAGGGCTTCCAAACGGTTCACGCCGCGCGGCTTGACGCGGACAGGATAATAGAGTTCGGACGCCGAGCGCAAATCGCCGTTCTGCACATAACGCGCGACGGACCGCACATAGCCGTCAAGAGAGGTGTAATCGAGCACCGGGGTGAAGGTGTTCCAATAGCCCTCCTTGGAACAGCGCACCGAAGAATACTTGCCGCTTTCCGTTCCCAGCGAGGAATCGGCAACCGGGCTGGCGGCGGTGAGGTAAATAATCAGAGGACAATATTGTACCAGCCTTGCGGCGAGTTGAAGATACAAATTGTCCTTAAAGCGGCGGAAATCGCTCTCCTTGCTCTGCAAAAACACCGTCCGCAGCAGTTCCTCCGTAAAGGAAAAATTGAGATGAATCCCACAGAACAGCATTTTTTTCTTGCCGTATTTTTCCGCGAGATAATTGCGGTAAACGGTTTTTTCGCGCATGCCGCCGTTAAAGCGCGCAACGGGAATTTCATCCTCTCCGCTGATTTTTGGCGGGTTGGAAAACGCCCAGAGCAGTTCATTTTGCGCGGCAAGCGTTTGTCCGATTTGATTTTGTATGTCGTGAAGCTGACGGTTCAGCTCCTCTGCGGTGCCAAACACATCTCCGATAATCTCCACCTGATTTTCGCAAAAATCGCGGTCAATATGCGGGTTTCCCTTGAACGGGTGCGGCGTTTGCGCTAGGGTTCCGTTCAAATCTACGCGCAGGCTCTCGCGCTCAATGCCGAATTCCGCGTCCTTTGCGGCGCGGAGAACGGCAGAATTGCCGAGGTCAAAAAGCATGGCAGCTCCCCCTCCGATTTTATATTATACTTTTCCTATATTCTTAGTAGGTATTATACCAAAAATTCCTCCTTCTGTCAACACCCCCAAAAGATAAGCCGCCAATCCTTTAGGGACTGACGGCGTTTGCTCGGCGTTTGCTTATTGAATATCAATCAAAACAGGCTTGTGTTTTTCATAAATTGTGTATTGGAAAAAGCCCGCGCGCTTGGCAACGCGGATTCCTTCCTCAATGCCCTTTCCCACCATGCCGGCGGAGTGGGCGTCGGTGCCAATAGTGATATATTGTCCTCCAAGTTCCTTGAAACGGCGCACCAGCGTTTCATCCGGAAGGGTCGTTTTCATCTCCTTAAACAGCCCCGACACATTGATTTCGAGTGCTTTTTGATTCTTTATCAGAATTTTGAAGATAGTATCAATCGCCTCGCTGTGCTTTTCCAAATCGGGCGTTTTGCCTGTCCCCTCAACGATATAGCGCAGCGGATAGGTCAGGTGCGAAAGGCTGTCAAAATGCGCGAAGGCGGCGGTTTCAGCAAGCTCGTCAAAATACTGCGCGAGCAGCCTGTCCACGTCAATGCCTGTGTAGTTCATGTAATAAAAATCGAGCATGTTGCGCATACCGTGAACGGAGGCGAGGATAAAGTCAAAATCGCCGTAGGAAAGCGCACGCGCTGTCTGCTCAGGGTCGTGCATGGGCTCGCCCAGTTCCATACCGCGCAGCACCTTCAGCTTGCCCGCGTATTTTTCGCGCGCGGCGGTGGTGTCGGCAAAGGACTTGGGAATCTGCTCGTCGAAGCTGCCGAATTCGCAGTCGGCGCCGAAGCGGATAAACGGCGCTTCGCAGTGGTCGGTCACGGCGAGCGCATAAAGCCCGCGGTCAATTGCCGCACGGCACATTTCATCAACAGAGTTTTTTGCGTCAAAAGAATTATTCGAATGAGTATGCATGTCACAAAGAATCATATTTTGTATTCCCCCTAAAAAAATAATAGCATAAGAAACCGATTTATGCAAGTTTTGGCTTTACTTTAACGCAAAAAAAGTCTATAATGAATGAGTATTATTATTTATCGCGGAGGATATTATGAAAGCTATCATTACCGTTATCGGCAAGGACACCGTCGGAATTCTCGCCAAGGTTTCGGACGCCTGCGCCCAGACCAATGTGAATATTGTTGAGGTGACCCAGAGCGTTTTGCAGGACATGTTCGCCATGATTATGCTGGTGGAGATTGACAAGGCTTCCGTCGGCTTTGACAAGCTGCGCGACAAGCTCAATGAGGTTGGCGAAAGCACCAACACCAAAATCCACATTATGCACGAGGACATCTTTAACAGCATGCATAAAATCTGAGTGAGAGGTTGACACAATGCTTGAAACCAAGGATATACTGGAAACAATCAATATGATTGACAACGAAAATCTTGACGTGAGAACCATTACCATGGGCATTTCGCTGCTTGATTGTCTGGACGAGGACATTGAGAAGGCGTGCGTCAAGGTTTATGATAAAATTATGCGCAGCGCCAAGGACTTAGTCAAAACCGGCGAGGATATTGAAAAGGAATATGGCATTCCGATTATCAACAAGCGCATTTCCGTGACCCCAATCGGCATGGTTGCCGCTCCGTGTCAGAGCAAAAACGTGGTGCGCTTTGCCTACGCGCTTGACAAGGCGGCAAAGGAGCTGGGCGTGAACTTTATCGGCGGCTATTCCGCGCTGGTGCAAAAGGGCTTTGCAAGCGGCGATTACGCGCTGATTGAGAGTATTCCGCAGGCGCTGAGCGAAACGGACTTCGTCTGCTCCTCGGTGAACATCGGCTCCACCAAGGCGGGCATTAACATGGACGCGGTGAAGATGATGGGCAAAATCGTGAAGCAGACCGCCGAGATTACCGCCGACCGCAACTGTATCGGCGCGGCAAAGCTGGTGGTATTCTGCAACGCGCCGGAGGACAATCCCTTTATGGCGGGCGCGTTCCACGGCGTTGGCGAAGCGGACACCGTGATTAACGTCGGCGTATCGGGTCCCGGCGTTGTGCGCGCGGCGCTTGCAAAGGACGGCGCCGGAAAGGACATTACCGAAATCGCGGATATGGTAAAGAAAACCGCGTTTAAAATTACCCGCATGGGTCAGCTTGTCGCCAAGGAAGCGAGCAAGCGGCTCTGCGTGCCTTTTGGCATTGTTGACCTCTCCCTCGCTCCCACACCCGCTGTCGGCGACAGCGTGGCATATATTCTCGAAGAAATGGGTCTGGAAGCCTGCGGCTGCCACGGCACTACGGCGGCGCTGGCGCTGCTCAATGACGCAGTGAAAAAGGGCGGCGTGATGGCTTCAAGTCACGTCGGCGGACTCAGCGGCGCGTTTATCCCCGTTTCCGAGGACGCGGGCATGATTGCCGCGGCAAAGAACGGCTATCTTGACATTACCAAGCTGGAAAGCATGACGGCGGTTTGCTCGGTGGGACTCGACATGATTGTGGTTCCCGGCGACATCACGCCCGAAACCATTTCGGCGATTATCGCGGACGAAGCGGCAATCGGCATGGTGAACACCAAAACCACCGCCGTGCGCCTGATTCCCGCTGTCGGCAAAAAGCCGGGCGACATGCTTGAATTCGGCGGCTTGCTTGGCTCAGGTCCCGTTATGCCCGTCAGAGAAGGCTCGCCGGCGGTATTTATCCAACGCGGCGGCAGAATTCCCGCACCGCTGCAGGCGTTGAAAAACTAATCGAGAAAGTTATAAGTTATAAGTAATAAGTTATAAGAAAGCAGTCAGGAATGTTTGTGTTCCCGACTGCTTTTACGTTTCACTTATAACTTATCACTTATCACTTACAACTCACTTACCACTTGCCACTAATCACTCGCCACTATTCTGCTCGCTGCGAGCATAACGCCCAGCTTGCCGCCGTGGAAGTTGAGTCCTCCCTGCATCCAGACCGCGTAGGGGTCGCGCAGCGGGGCGTCGGCGGAAAGCTCAATGGAACTGCCGAGCGTAAAAGCGCCCGCCGCCATGATGACTTGGCTTTCATAGCCGGGCATGTCGGACGGCACCGGGACAACAAAGCTGTCCACCGCCGAGCCTGCCTGAATTCCCTCGCAGAACTTGCAGAGCTTTTGTTCGTTGCCGAGCATGATAAGCTGAATAATATCTCCCCTGTTGTCGCTGTAGCGCGGCGCGGTGTCAAAGCCGAGAATTTCGAATAGCGCGGATGCGAACACCGCCGTTTTCAGCGCTTCCCCGGTGACATGCGGCGCGTGATAAGCGCCCATGAACAGTTCGCGGTTGTTGCCGAGGGTGGCGCCGATTTCCTTTCCCGTGCCGGGAGTTGTCAGGCGGTAAGCGCACATTTCAACAAGTTCCCGCTTGCCCGCGATATAGCCGCCTGTGGGCGCAATGCCTCCGCCGGGATTTTTAATCAGCGAGCCCGCCATCACGTCAACGCCGACGGAGAGCGGCTCAACCTTCTCAACAAACTCGCCGTAGCAGTTGTCGAGCATGATAATCGACTTGGGCGACGCCTTTTTGGAGATGTCGCAGATTTTCTTGATCTCGCGCCATGTCAGCGTGGGGCGCGTGCTGTAGCCGCGTGAGCGCTGAATGTAGACCATCTTCGGCTTTTTTTGCGCAAGTTCGGCTTCGATTTGCCTGTAATCAAGCGTGCCGTCGGGCAGCAGCTCTGTCATGTCAAAATGAATGTCAAAATCCTTCAGCGAGCCGGGATAGCTGCCCTCAATGCCGATTGCCGAGCGAATGGTGTCGTAGGGCATACCGGTCACGCTGAGCATGGTGTCGCCCGGACGGAGCATGCCGAACAGCGCGACGGTGAGCGCATGGGTGCCGCTTACAAAATTATGCCGCACCAGCGCGTCCTCCGCGTCAAACACAAAGGCGTAAACCCTGTCGAGCGCGTCGCGTCCGAAGTCGTCGTAGCCGTAGCCTGTGGAGCCGCTGAAATAGCTTTCGCGCACGCCCGCGTTTTGGAAGGCCTTTATCATTTTGATTTGGTTGTATTCCTGAATGTCCTCAATTTCGCGCAGCTTGCCCGCGCAGAGCGCCATTGCCTGCTCGGAAGCCTGCAAAACACGCTTGTCTATGTCAAAAAAATTCAATTGCTTCAATCCTTTAGATTTTATATTCGCGCCATGTGCCGCAGTTTGAAAAGCCCAGCTTTTGATAAAACGCGGCGTTGGCGTTTTTTGCGCGGTGCAAAAACACCGTTTTGCCCTCCGCAATCAGCGCGTTTGACGCGGCGCGCACGATTTTGGAGCCGAAGCCCTTTCTGCGAAACGCAGGGTCGCAGGCAACCGCGCCCAGCACAGCGCCGTCGCCGCTCTCGGCAACCGTCATGGCAACCGCCGCAAGCGTTCCACTCTCCTCAATGCCATACAGCCGCATGGCGCCGTGGCGCAGCTTGTGGTTGACGTCCACATAAAAATCGTCATACGCGGGCGGCGTAAAGCTGTCGTCCGTGCATTTGACAATCAGGTCATAGGCAGCCTTGATTGTCGGCTTGCAGAGCGCAGGTTCTCCGCTTTTGCCCGGAATCGGCTCGGAACGCTTCAAAATCGCGCCGTCAGCCGTTTTTCCCGAAAAGTCGAGCGTGAACCTTCCGTCGCATAAAACGCCCTCAGCGCCCGATAAACGCAAAAAGGAAGAAATCTCCTGCAAATCGCTTTCACCGGTGAGAAAGAGAATAAAATTGGAGCCGTTGCGGGCAATGGCGCCGTTGGTTTTTCCGCTGTCGTCCGCGGTCAGCCAGTAATCGACAAAGGCAAGCTCCGGCGGATAGCTGCTGTAGAGCGAGAGAATACGGCAGAGAAAGGGGTCGTTGTCCGCGAGCGCGCGCACCCGCGCAGGATAGCCGGAAATTCCGTGAGCGGAGCGTATCATTTGGCAAGCGCTCCTCCCGCGATTTTTTCCGCGAGCGCCTTTGCAAGCGCGAGAACGCTTTCGCAGTCTTTCTTGGAAGCAACCGTGCTCGGCGCGTGGAGATAACGGCACGCAAGCGACACCGCCAAGGTGCGCACACCGCCGCGGCTCTGATGAATCGCGCCCGCATCGTTGCCGCCCGCAACCGCGCGCTTTGTCTGCGCCTTCACGCCGATTTCGTCAGCGGCGGAAAAGGCGAGCAAAATCATTTCTTTGTCATAAATCGTGTGCCTGTCCATCAGCGAAATGACAGCGCCTTCGCCGAGGTTGCAGACCTGCTTGGTCTTATCTACCTCCGGGATTTCGGCGGAGGTGGTGGTTTCAATCACCAGCGCGAAATCAGGTTCAAGCGTGTAAGCCGCAACCCTTGCGCCGCGCAGTCCGACCTCCTCCTGCACCACAAAGGCAAAGTCCGCGTCATACGCCAACTCGCTTTGAATCAGCGCAATCAGCACACAGCAGCCGAAGCGGTCGTCAATCGCCTTGGCGTTAATGGTATCTTCATTTTCGAGAAATACACAGTTATAAAACACGCTGTCGCCAAAGCTGACAGCCGCAAGCGCCTCCTCCTCGGAATCGGCGCCGATGTCGATATACATGTCGCTCATTTCGGGAATCGTCTGCGCTTCGTCGCCCTTACTCAGATGAATGGGCTTGACGCCGATAACGCCGTGCACCTTGTTTTTGCCGACGGTGACGGATTTGCCGAGCAGCACGCGGCGGTCAATGCCGCCGATTTCGTCAAATTTGAGGAAGCCGTCGGAGGTGACGTCAGTCACCATCAGCCCGACCTCGTCCATATGCGCGGAGAGCATCAGGCGGCTTTTGGCGGGATTTTTGCCCTTTTTATGCACCAGAATATTGCCGAGGCTGTCGATTTGATAATCGGCATAATCTTTTATTTCATTGATGATAATTTCGCGCACCGCGCTCTCGTCGCCGGACACGCCCTGCGCCAGACACAGCCTTTTGAGCAGCTCGTAATTAATCATGGAACGCACCTCCGCCGTTGATATACGCGGCAATCAGCCGCGCGGTATTTTCCACATCCGCGAGAGAAATGACTTCCACAGGCGTGTGCATATAGCGCTGCGGAATCGAAATCAGCGCGGTTTTTACGCCGCCCTTGCTGACGGCGATATGGTCGCCGTTGGTGCCTGTGACGCCGCCGATGGGTTCAAGCTGATAGGGAAGCTCCTGCTCCTTGGCAAGCGCAATCAGCTTTTGCGACATGGCGCGGTTCATCACGGAGGACACACAAATCATGGGACCCTTGCCGAGCGCGATTTTGCCGTACTGACCGGACACATCCGGCTGGGAGGCAAAGCTGACGTCCACGGCAATCGCCTCGTCCGCGTCAATTTGAAACGCGCCGGTTTTGGCACCTGTTCCGTAGGTCTCCTCCTGCGTGCTCAGCAAAATGACAACCCGATACTCTTTTGTATCAATCAGCTCAGCCGCACGCAAAAGCGCCGCTACGCCGCAGCGGTCGTCGAGCGCGGGTGAAGTGATTTTATCGCCGAGCAGCTTGTGCGGCTGTTCGGCAAAGGTCAGGGCGTCGCCGGGCTTTAAGCGTTCGCGCAGCTTTTCGGCGGGCATACCGAAGTCCACCCATGTTTTGGAAATCGGGGTCGCCTTGCCCTCGCTGCCGTCGGTGAGGTGCGGCGGCAGACAGCAAACAGTGCCCTTTAAGCCGTTTTCCGCGACAAGCACCGTGTCCTGCAGCACGCGCACGTCAATGCCGCCGAGCTTGTCAACCTTGACAAAGCCGTCGTCGTTGATGTCAATAATGATAAAGCCAATGCGGTCAAGGTGGGCGTCGAGCAGGATGGTTTTGTCCGCCTGCGGATTGCCGAGTGTGGCAAACAAATTGCCGTTGCGGTCGGCGCGCACCTCCGCGATATTTTTCAAATATTCCTTTGCGATTGCCAGCGCGGGCGCTTCATTTCCCGAAACACCCTGCGCGGCGCATAAATCAAAAATCAGTTTTTCCAAATCCATTTTCTTACTCCAAACCGTTCACGATGGACTTAAAGTGATTGCCTCTCTCTTCAAAATTGCGGTACAAGCCAAAGCTGGCGCTCGCGGGTGACAGCGAAACAATGTCGCCCTCCTTTGCCGCCTTTGCAGCCGCCGCAACCGCCTGCTCCATGTTTTCCACGTTGATAATCTCAATGGCGCTTTCGTCGTAGTTGTCGGCTGCCTTGACCGCCGCTTCGATTTTGGGAGCGGTGTCGCCGAGCAGAATCAGGGTTTTTACCTTATTGTTCACCACGGGTCCGAGCGGCTCGTAGGGAATGTGCTTGTCATAGCCGCCCGCAATGATGATGATTTTCTCGTCATAGAGCGAGAGCGTGCCGAGCATGGTGCGGGTCGGGCTGGAGGCGATAGAGTCGTTATAGTACTTGACGCCCTTGTATTCGCGGACGAATTCCGCACGGTGCGCCACGCCGCCGAAGGTCTTGGCGACCTCAACCATCACGGAAACGTCCACAATGCCCCACACCGCCGAAATCGCGGCGAGGTAGTTTTCGACATTGTGCATACCGGGAATCTTGATGTCACGGTAGTCCATAATCTCCGTGACCTTGCCAAAAGCGCTGTAGACAATTTTGGTGCCGTCGAGATACGCGCCGTTAAAGGGCTTTTCCTTCACGGAAAACTTTGCGAGTTCTCCCCTGACGGAAGCGGAAAAGCCGTTGGCGATTTCGTTGTCAAGGTTGAGCACCGCCTTGGAAAAGGCGTTTTGGTGCAGGACAATGTTCTTTTTGGAATCGACATATTCCTGCATATCCTTGTGAATGTCAAGGTGATTCGGCGCGAGGTTGGTGACAACCGCCACGTCGGGGCTTTTGCGCATGGAAATCAGCTGGAAGCTTGAAAGCTCCACCACCGCGTAATCGTCCGGCGCAATGGTTTCAATTTCGGGCAGCAGCGGCTTGCCGATATTGCCGCCGAGGTGGACGGTCTTGCCCGCCGCCTTGAGCATTTCGGAAATGATGGTGGTGGTGGTGGTCTTGCCGTCGGAGCCGGTCACGGCAATGGTGTTGCACGGACAGAGGTCGAAGAACACCTCCATTTCAGAGGTCAGCACCGTGCCGTTTTCGCGCAGTTTGACAAGTTCCTCCTTATAAAACGGCGTGCCGGGGCTGCGGAACACAATGTCCGCCTGAATGTTGCTCAGGTAATCGTCGCCCAGAACAAGTTCCGCGCCGTATTCCTTTGCCTTGATTCCGTTCTCGCCCAGCGACGCAAAATCCTTGCGGTCGCAGGCAATTACCCTTGCGCCTTTTTCCGCAAACTGATGAATCAGCGGCAGGTTGCTGGTGCCGATACCGATAAAGGCAACGGTTTTGCCCCTGACAGAGTCAAAAAACTGTTGTGTGGTGGTGTTCATAATACCCTCTCCTATTCAAAAATCACATACGTTATTATTATACTAAGAAACAAGAGAAATTTCAACACCCTTGCGATATTCTTTTTTAGTGGTAAGTATTATAACTCACTTTCCACTTGAATTCGTCATTCAGAAATGCTAAAATACGGTTATAAATGAGGTGATGGCATGCTCTATGACTTTATCAGCGCGGAAAAGCGCGGGAAAACGCCGATGTACCGGCAGATTTATTTGTCGGTGCGCAAGGCGATTGAAAGCGGCAGTCTGAAAAAAGGCGCACGGCTGCCCTCTATCCGCGGGCTGAGCGCGGACAAGGGCGTTTCCAAAACCACGGTGCAGAGCGCGTATGACCAGCTTTGCGCCGAGGGATATATCGAAAACCGTCCGCAGCGCGGTTATTTTGTGGCGGCGGCGTTTGAAAACATGCCGAAGGCGGCTGACACCCTCAGCGAAGCGGTGGAGCAGCGCCGCTATTTTTCCTATGATTTCAGTGGAAAAAGCATTGACGAGAGCGTGGTTGACCTTGCCGAGTGGAAAAAATGCGTGAAGGACGTCGTTAACCGCAACTACCTTTTGACCTCCTACGGCGACGCACAGGGCGAGGAAGCGCTGCGGCTGGCGCTGCAAAAATATGCCCTCGGCACCCGCAGCGTCAACGCGCGCACAGACAATATCGTGGTGGGCGCGGGCACACAGGCGATTCTCTATCTGCTCTGCTCGCTGATGGGCGCGCATAAAAAAATCGCCCTTGAAAAAGACAGCTTTTTGCAGGCGGAGTGGATTTTCAAGAGCTTTGATTATGAGATTTTTTATTTTGACTGCGACGCTTACGGCACGACGGTTGATTCTTTAAAAGAAATTTGCCCCGATATGATTTTGATTAACCCGAACTTCACGGGCTTGCGCGGCGACAACATGCCTGTGACAAGGCGGCTGGAAATCATTGAGTGGGCTCGGACAAGCGGCGCGTGGATTTTAGAGGACGATTACAACGGCGAACTGCGCTACAGCACGCTGCCCATGCCGTGTGTGCAAAACTATGACACCGAAAACACGGTGTATATCGGCTCGTTTTCAAAGGTGCTGCTGCCGTCGGTGCGGCTGAGTTACACGGTGCTGCCCGAGGGACTTTTGCGGCGTTACCGCGAGGTGAAGCGGCTGATGAACCAAACCGCCTCCAAAACCGAGCAGCTTGCGCTGGCAAGGTATATTGAAAGCGGCAAAATTGAAGCGCATTTGCGCAAGGCACGGCGCGTGTATTTGGAAAAGAGCAAGCTGCTGCTCGACGCGGTTGCACGCTGCTTGCCGAACGCCAAAACGGACTTTAACGAAACCTCGCTGTACCTCACGCTCACGGTGCCGCAAGCCCTCAACCGCGACAAAATCGACAGCGAACTGAGCGCCCGGTCGGTCTGCCTGATGTCCCGCGGCAAGGAGCCGAATGTGTTCGCGCTCAGCTTTTCGGGGATTGCGCAGGAAAAGCTGGCGGAAGGGATTGAACTGATCGGCAGCATCATCAGCGAAAACTCATACTGAGCCGCTTTGCTTTTTCCGCAGCCTGCGCCAGCTGATGAAGGCGTAGACGTCGTTAAGCAGGAACATTGAAAAGCAGACGACAAGTGAAATATACGACGGATTCTCCGCCGCAGCAAGCCCCCACAGCACAATCAGCACAATGTCGTTGGCGGCGTAGGCGAGCGAAAACCACTCGCTGCGGCAGGCGGAGAGGAACACCGCGAGAAAGCTGGTGAACACAGACAGGGTGCCGGGAATCAGATTGGCGGTGTTGAGCGCTTTGAGAATGAAGTAAAACACCACCGTCACCACGCCGCTGAGCACAAACGCGAGGACGATTTTGCCCGGCTTCAGCGTGCTGACCTCCACCTCTGCCCTGTTGCCCTTAAACGGATGGCGCAGCCACGAAATCAGCGACCAAACCGCCATGGGAGCGGTCATGCCGAGATAGGTCACCATTTCGCCGTAATAGCCGAAGCCGAGCGAAATCAAGCCGTAGCCCACGCAGAACACCAAGCCGAGCACCTGCCCAAGCGGGTTGCCCTTTGCGTTAATAATGATGTAGGTCACGCCGACGAGCGACGAAATCAGATTCAGCCGGTTTTGGCGGTCAAACAGCACAAACGCCGCGATGATGCACACCACCGAAACGCACCAGATGATTTTTTCGGTTGTTGTAAAATAACGCAATAATTTCATATTTTCTCCATCAAAAAAGCATTCGCTTCACAGCTTCAAAGACCTAACGCTGTGAAAACGAATGCTTTTCTTACATTCTTCTACCCGGTGGCAGTTTCTATATATGATATATGATTTTTCCGAACTTGTCAAGACGCGAGCTCGGCGTTTTTCAGGCGGCAATAGGTGGCTTGTCCTTCCTGATAGGTTTCGAACTCGCCGCCGATGGTAATCACGTCGCCTACCTTGGGGTAATCGGCAGGATAGGAATGGTCGCCCTTCCACGCAAACTCCAAGCCCTGCGAACAGCACGCCGTTGCGTCCGCGATAATGCAGGCGTAATACATCTTTCCTGTTTCGGGCTCAGTGTAAACGTCAAAGGTGCCGCTCGCCTTGACGGTTTTGCCGAGATAGTCCTGCGGCGCCGTCACCATGGCGTAAACAGTGGAATACACCATGTTGCTGTTGAGGACGGTTAAATCGACCTCGGCGGTGTAATCGAGCGCGGGATAATCGACCTTGGGCGCAGCGGTGGTTGTCTGCGCCTGCTGCTCGGCTAGAATGTCATTGATGGTCTGCTTGCTCGTTTGCGCCGCCTTGTTTTCGGTGGTTTGCGCGCCGCAGCCCGCGAAAATGAGCGTTGTTATCAATAACACAAGCGCTTTTTTCATGCTTTTGAACCTCCTTTGACAGCGCCAATCAGGCAGAACACGCCGAACGCGGCGATGTCCACCGCAACAATGGTGGAGCCGACCGGGGTGCTGAACAAAATGGAAACCAAAATTCCCAGCGTCGCGCAGAATACCGACAGGCAGGCGGAGCAAATTGTGACCGCCTTGAAGCTTTTGAGCACGCGCATTGCCGAGAGCGCCGGGAAAATAATCAGCGCGGAAATCAGCAGCGAACCGACAAGATTCATTGAAATGACAATGATGACAGCGATAATAATCGCGATTAACAGGTTGTAAGCCCCCGCTTTGCTGTCGGTGGCGCGGGCAAAATCCTCGTCAAAGGTGACGGAAAAGATTTTGTTGTAGAACAAAATGAACACCGCAATCACGACAACAGACACCGCAATGCAGATATTGACCTCGGTTTGGGTGAGCGTGAGAATCGAGAGCGAGCCGAAGAGCGTGGAGCAGACGTCGCCCGAAATGTTGGAGGATTTCGGAAAAACGCTGAGGTTCATCAGCAGATAGCCCAGCGCCAAGGCGCCGACGGAAATCATGGCAATCGCCGCGTCGCCCTTGACCTTCGCATTTTTTCCTGTCCGCAAAAGCAGCACCGCCGCGACAATCGTAATCGGCATGATGATAATCATGTTGTTGGTGGAATCGAGCACCGGCTTAAACTGCGTGAGAATACCGCCGGTGAGGGTGGCAACCGCCATTGCGCCGAACGCCACGTGAGAAAGCCCGTCGCCGATAAACGAAAAGCGCTTGAGCACCAGCGTAACGCCGAGCAGCGAGGAGCACAGCGCCACCAGAACGCCGACAATCAGCGCGTAGCGCACAGCGGGAAACTGAAAGTAATAAGCGAGCGTTTCAAATAATTCCATGCTTGCCCTCCTTCCGCTTTTCCGCGACGTATTGCAGATATTTGGTGCGGGTGCCGAAGAAAATCTCCTTGCCGATATGCAGAATGTGCGTGGCATACTGCATTGCCGCTTCAATGTCATGCGAAATCATCATAACGGTGATGCCGCGTTCGCGGTTGAGGCGGGCAATCAACTCATACATTTCCTCTGTCACCTTGGGGTCAAGACCCGCGACAGGCTCGTCGAGCAAAAGCATTTTCTGCGTGGCGCAAAGCGCTCTCGCCAGCAAAACACGCTGCTGCTGACCGCCGGACAATTCGCGGTAACAGCGCTTTTTAAGGTGGGAAATGCCCATCAGTTCCATGTTCTGCTCCGCCATTTTCTTTTCTGTTTTATTGTAAAACGGACGAAAACCGAGTCTTGACTGAAAGCCCGAAATCACAATCTCTCTGACCGACGCGGGAAAATCGCGCTGAATAGAGGTTTGCTGCGGCAGATAGCCGATTTCGGTGCGGCTGAGTCCGTCGCCTACAGAAATCGTGCCGCTCATGGGCTTGCGCAGCCCGAGAATGGTTTTCATCAGCGTGGTTTTTCCCGAACCGTTTTCTCCGAGAATACAAAGGTAATCGCCCTTGTTCACCGAAAAGCTGAGGTGAGAAAGTATTTTCTGACCCTCATAGCCGAGGGTCAGGTCGCTGCAGGTTAGCTGTGCCATGTGTGTCTCCTTAGTTGAGCGCTTCCTTGAGCACTCCGAGATTGCTTTCCATCACGGAAAGATAGGTGTCGCTCTCCCCCATTGCCGACTGCATGGAATTGAGGGTGAGAATGGTGACGTCCTTTGTTTTGGCGGTGTCGATAACCGCCTTGGCGATTTTTTGGTCGGAGCCGTCAATCGTGAGCAGCTTGTTCATCTGCAAGCTGTCGAGCTTGTCCGCGAGAAACACCAGCGTTTTAAAGCTCGCTTCGCTCTCGGCGGAGCAGCCGGTGAACGCGGCGTAGTATTTCAGGCTGTAATCGTCGGTGAGATAGCGGAACGGAAAGCGGTCGGCAAAAATCAGCGTGTTGTTTTTCGCGTTTTTCACCGCTTCGGCATACTTGCCGTCGAGCGCACCGAGCGAGGACAAATAGCTTTCGGTGTTCTTTTCATAAACCGCCTTGTTCACGGCGTTCTTTTCCGCAAGCGTGCCCGATATGGTTTTGCAGAGCGACTGCGCGTTTTTCAGCGACAGCCACACATGCTCGTCGTATTCGATTTTGTCGCTCTCTTCTTCCTCTTCTTCTGCTTCCATACCCTCAACAACTTCCTCTTCCTTAGCGGCGGAGCCGAGGGCTTCGAGCAGGTTGACCGGGGTTAAGTTCTTATTGACGGCGGTTTTGAGCGCGTCGTCAACCCAACTGTCGGACTCGCCGCCGACATAAACAAACATGTCGCAGCCGGAAATATTGACAATATCCTCCGCTGTGGGCTGGAAGCTGTGCATATCGACGCCGCTTTGCACCAGCAGCGAGACCTCCACATTTTCCGCGTCCTTGGTGATGTTTTTAATCCAGTCATAGACCGGGAAAATCGTTGCGATAATCTTATATTTTCCGCTGTTTTTCGCTGTTCCCGCGCAGCCCGCAAAAACAGACAGCGCCAACGCCAGCGACAGCAGTAATGCTAATATTTTTTTCATAATACCCTCACTTATCCCGGCACTCCCTGCACACACCGTAAAGCACGGTGCTCGCCTTGTCAATAGCGAATTCATCGCTCTGCGCGAGGTTTTGCACCAGCATTTGCGCCACCTCGCTGTTCATGTGGTAGGTTTTGCCGCATTTTTCACAGGAGAGGTGCAGACATTCCTTGCAGTGCGCGCCGTCGGTGTACTGATAAAACACCTCGCGGCTGCCGCTTTGGTTCACGCGCCGCACCTTGCCTTCCTTTTCCAGCTCGGCAAGATTGCGGTAAACCGCGCTGATGCTGACGCCCTCGCTGCTCAGCGCCGCCTCTAGCTGCTTGGCGGACAGCGTTTCGTCCGCGTGAAGGGACAAAAACGAGAGCATTGCCTTTCTTTGCTTGGTCATGTATTTTGACAAAGCGCACGCCTCCTAATTTGCAAATCATTCGCAAATTATTATAGCAAAGTGGTTGGCATTTGTCAAGAAAAATGCGAACAATTCGCAAATCAAAAAGCACCCTGAGAGCAGCTGCTGCCCTCAGGGTGCTTTTATTTCATAATGTTATTTCAAATGCTGCTTTATCTGCAAATCATCCGAAATTTGCGAGGAACATTTCGGGTTCGGGAACCAAATCGGGATTTGCGGAATAGATGGTAAGGAAGTTGGTCTGGTTTTCAACCTTGTCGTCGTTGACAACAATCCAGAGATCCTTGCCGGTGAACTTGTTGAGGTCTTTGGTCTGCGGGTTGCCTGCGTTGGAAACAATCAGGTTGTAGGTCATCGCCTTCTCCTTGTCAAAGTTGAAGTCGAAGCTGTAATCATACCAGCCTGTTGCCGCGTTGTAGGTGCCTGCAGCGCCCGGCCAGGTGCCGCCTGCATAGTTCTCGCTGTTCCAAATCCACAGCTTCATGTCGGCATTGTCAGCGCCCCAGAATTCGTTGGGATTGCTGTGCTTGAGGTGGAGGGTAACAGTCGGGTTCTTGCTCTCAACATAGTAGTAGTCAACCACGTTCTCGTTCTTGAGAACAACCTTTTTGCCCTCAACGGCGGGCAGCTTGGTGGTGTCGAGGTCATAGCCCAGCTTGGAGAGTGCGGGAGCCGCCAAATCGTCGCCTACGTTGTCCATGAAGGAAACGGAATCAAACAGCTTGGAGCCGTCTGCGAGGTAATAGTTAACGGTCACCTTCGCCTGGGAGATGTTGTACTCCGCGAGGTATCTCTGGAGCATGGTGACGTCGTTGATGTTGGTAACGCCGTCGTAGTTGAAGTCAAGCTGCGCCTTGCGCTCATCGCTGGCGGTCTTAAACTCCGCGAGAATCATCTGCAACTCGGTGGCGTCCTCAATGCTGATTTTGCCGTCGCCGTTAACGTCGCCGTACAGACGGATGGATTCGGGAACATAATCGGTGTAGATGTAGTTCACGGTGAGGGTTTCGTTGGCGAATTTGCCTTCTGCGGGAGCGCCCTGAACCTCTTTGAACATGTACTTTTCGTGGATGGTGTCAGCCATCGGCGCCTCATAGGGATCGCCGGGCTCGCCGTACAGGGTGACGGAGGGAGCAAGCTCGGTGCCGTCGGTGTAGCGGTAGTTCACGACAACTTCCATCGCGTTCTTATATACATAAGTAACGGTCTGGTTGGCTTCGGTAAACTGTCCTGTGGTTGCGCCCTGCACTTCCTTGAGCATGTACTTTCTCGGAATGTCGGTTGCTTCGGGTGCTTCGTAGCCTTCGCCGGGTGCGCCGTAGAGGGTAACGGGATCGGAAAGCTGGGTGCCGTCCTCGTGAACGTACTTCACTTCCACTTTTGCCGCGTCACGGTAAACGTACTTTACAGTGATGGGGCTCTCGGTGTAATTGCCTTCTACCTGACCGTCAATGTGGTCAAGGAGATATGCTTCGGATACAGCCGCCGACGGGAAGGTCTGATAGTTCTTGCCCACTTCGCCGTAAAGGTGGATGTCGGCAACGCCGGAAATCTTTTTGCCGCTCTTGTCAACAGACTGAACCGTAACGGAGCCTTTGACGGGATCGGTGATCGCCGCCTTTTCAAAGCCCGCCTTGTCAACCGCGATCAGGGTTGAGTTTGCGGGAACGGTAATCTTCCTGCCGGTAACGGTTTCAATCGGGGTCAAGCCTGCGCGGTCACCCTTTGCGAGAACAACCCACTCGAAGGAATCGTTAATCTCGGTGTCGAAGGTAGTGGCGAGGGTAACGGTCTGCTGTCTGGCAGATGCATTGTGAATGACCAGCATCTTGTTCCACTCGTTCTCCTGATCGTTGGTGATGCAGTAAGTAACGATGGTGCTCTGGTTGCTGAAAAGGTTGGTGAACTTGATATTATTCTGATAATCCTTCGTTGCCGCAGTCAGCGGAGTGAAGTTCTTTCTGATGTTCATTAAGCCCTTGTAGTACGCAACCAAATCGCTGTACTCAACGGTTCTGCTCCAATCAAGCTTGTTGAGGTCGGCGGGAGCGTTGTAGCTGTTTTCGTTGCCGTACTTGGTGCGTGCGAATTCCTCGCCCGCGAGGATAAAGGGAATACCCTGAGCGGTGTAGATGATGCCCGCGGCAAGGCGGTTCGCCTCAAGCGCCTGCTCGTTTCTCTCGCCGTAGAGCGGGTCGCCGGACTTGATGCCGACGTGAGTCAGAGAGTTTGCAAGGCGGTCATAGAGGGTGTGGTTGTCGTGGCAGGCGGCGTAGTTGACGCTCTGCTCAGGCGCTACGGACGTCCAGCCGGATTTATAATCGGTGCGGCTGTTGCCGTAAACGGCAGCCTTGACGGACTTGATGCCCTCGAGAGAACCGTTGCCGGAGATAAAGCCTGTTTCGTCCGCGTGGAAAACAGAGCCCTTCATGCCGTCGCGCACCGCGTCGTTGAAGAAGCCGATTCTGCTGCTGACTCTCTTGGCGTTGCTCTGAACCGCCAGATATGCCCTGTTGCCCTTGAAGTCAGTGCCGGCAGAGTGTGTGGACAGCGTCCAGCCCTCGCCCCAGATAGAGATGCGCGGGTCAACCTCGTCAAGATTGGCGCGAATATCGTTCATAACGCCGACGTCCATCAGACCCATCAGGTCAAAACGGAAGCCGTCAACGTGGAACTCGTCTACCCAATAGCGGCAGGACTCAACGATGTACTTGTTCACCATAGCGCGCTCGGTGGCAACGTCGTTGCCGCATCCGGAGCCGTTGGAGAACATATCCATGTCGTTCGCGGCGTCATAATACTTTCTGAAGTAATAATCCGGAACCGTGCCCTGGAAGGGAGAATAGTCCTTGTGGTTGGAATAGGTGTGGTTGTAAACAACGTCCATAACAACGGAGAAGCCCGCGTTGTGCAGCGCCTGAATCATCTGCTTGCACTCTTTGATGCGCACATTGCCGTCGTAGGGGTTCGAGGAATAGGAGCCCTCGGGAACATTGTAGTTGACCGGGTCGTAGCCCCAGTTGAACTGGTCAGCCGTGCCCGCCTCGTCTACGGAGCCGAAATCGTAGAAGGGGTTGATTTGAACGGTGTTGATGCCGAGATTTTTGAGATAATCAATCATGGTGGCATACTTGCCCTCGTTGTTGAGGGTGGTGCCGTTCTCGGTGAATGCGAGGTACTTACCTCTGTTTGCGTCGCTGACGCCGGAAGCGGAATCCCATGAGAAGTCCTTTACGTGAACCTCCCAAACGGTGCACTCCGCCTGTGTGTCATTGAGCACGTGCTTGTCGCTCTCCCAGCCCTCGGGGTTGGTGTTGCTGAGGTCGCAAATCATGGAGCGCTTGCCGTTAACGCCGGTGGCAACCGAGTAAACGTCCTGCGTTTCCGCTGTCTGCATTTCTCCGCTGTAGGGATGAGCGGAGGTGATGGTGTAGGTGTAGTAGGTGTTGACCAAGTCACCTTCAACGGTGGTTGTCCAAACGCCTGTCCATTTGTCGTTTTCCATGAGCTTTTCCATTGCGACGGTGCCGAGCTTGGCAGCGCCGGGTTCGGAATCGGAACCCGTGGCATAACGGTTGAGTGTTACTTCTGTTGCGGTCGGTGACCAAACCTTGAACGCGGTGTGATCCTTGTAATAGGTCGCGCCGAGGTCGTTGCCTGCGTATGCATATTCCGCGTCAAGCGCTTCAACAGCCGCAACGTTGCGGTCGGTCGCGCCGACAGCACCGTCGGTCTCCGCCGCAAAGCCTGCCATCACGCTTGTGGAAGCCAGCATACATACCGCAAGAACAGAAGAAACAATTTTCACAGATGTTTTCATTGAAATCCTCCTTGCTTATTTTAAGAGTCGCGGACTGATTTGCCGCAGCTCATTTTGTGCGTAGTGATTGGGAAGTTATAAAATGATTTATTCAATATCCATTTTTTCTCTGAGGGTCTTTTTGCGCTTAATGCCTGACCATATGATACTGCCGATACAAAGCGCGAAAATCACGCCGACGCCGATAAATACCATCACGGCGGTCTGCTTCATGGGGTCGGGCTTGTTGAGGTAACTGAAAATGACGTTAATTTCGCCCTTGGCAAAGTTGCCGCCCGCCTGACGGGGTACCTCAATCAGCGTGCGCTCCTCATATTCATTCTGCTGAAGGCTGTATTCCTCTCCCTCTTTGCCGGTGAGGGTCTTGGTTTCAATGACCTTGCCGGCGTCGTCCATATAAATCGCGTTGACCCTGCACACGGTCAAATCGGCGTCGTCGGTCACGCGGGTGTATTTATAGGTGACGGTAATGTCGTGGTCGGGCACAATGCCCGCGCCGTTTTCGGGGAGCATGTCCATGCAGAGCCTGTAGTTTTCAATTTCGGGCAGTTCGGGCGTGCGGTACTGCTGACCCGTGCGGTTGCGGATAACATAGGAATCCGCAAGCTGCAAGCCGTTGATGTCGTCCACAAACTGAATGGTGATGTTCGCCATTTTTCCGGTGTAGGGCGTGACGTAAACATCGGTATAAACAGGCTTTTCGCCGATTTGACCGTTCTTTTCGCCCTTGACGGATTTTACGTCATAATTGTGCTTGCCCGCAAAGCGGGTGACGTCAAACACGCTACCGAGGGTATCGGTGATGACCTCGGTGTTCAGCGGCTTTTTGGTTTCGTCGTCGATATAGCGAATCACAACCGCGCCTTCGTAGTCGGTGATGCCCGCGCTCATATAGCCCGCCTTGTCCACCAGAATCGCCGCGGAATGAGGCTTGACGGTGACAAGTCCGGCACACTCGCCGAGGTTGTTGAGTCCGGCGACGTTTTCGTCGGCAATGCGCACCCACTCGCCCTCAACGGAGACATTCTGCTCGTCGTTGCTGCCGTTGAAGATACAGCAGACCTTGTTCCACTTGTCCTGCTCGGTGTTGGGGACAATGAACGCCGAAACGCCCTTGGGAACGCCGTCGATTGAGGTGATGTGGTTGGCGGTCATGGCGGTGCAGTCGGTAAAGGCGGCAAAGCTGTCGCGGATTTTCATCAGTCCGCGGTAATATTCCACAATGTCGCTGTACTGCTGCACATTGCGCCAGTCGAGCATGTTTTCCTCGCGGGAGGAGCTGAAGGAGTTCTCGTCGCCGTCCTTGCTGCGGGCGAATTCCTCGCCGCCGAGGAAGAACGAAACGCCCTGAGAGGTCATGACAATCGCGGCGGAGAGCTTGTTCATGGCAACCAGCTCCTCGTGACGCTCGCGGTAGCCCTCGATTTCGGGCATGGAATCGACCAGCTTGTCATACAGGCAAAGGTTGTCGTGGCAGGAAGCGTAAGTGACGCACTGTGTAGGGGCGCTTGCCCAGCCCATGACGGACTGACCCGTAAAGCCGGTGCGGATACCCGCGCGCTTATCACCGTTCTGCACAAAGCCGCCGTCCTTGCCCGCGGTGCTGCCCTTAATCGCGTCGCGCACGGTGTCGTCGAACGCGCCGATACGCTCGCTCATTTGGGTGAGGTTCTGCTGGTTTGCCATCACAGTGCCTTCGTCGGCGTTGGTGGGCATGTTCCACGCCTCGCCGTACATCAGGATTTTCTGACCGCTGCCGTCCTCATAAAGATTATCGAGCGCTTCACGGATGGCGTTCATGGTGGTGACGTCGTGCAGACCCATCAAATCAAAGCGGAAGCCGTCAATGTGGTATTCCTTTGCCCAGTAGGTGACGGAATCAATCATGTATTTGCGGAACATCAGGTGCTCGGACGCGGTGTCGTTGGAGCAGCCGGAGCCGTTGGAGAAGGTGCCGTCGGGATTCATGCGGTAATAGTAGTTGGGAACCGTGTACTGGAACCATGAATCGGTGGAATAGGTGTGGTTGTAAACCACGTCCATCACCACGCCGATACCCGCGTTGTGCAGCGCCTGAATCATCTGCTTACATTCCTTAATGCGCACGGCGCCGTCGGCGGGATTGGTGGAATAGGAGCCCTCGGGAACATTGTAGTTCACCGGGTCGTAGCCCCAGTTGTACTGCTCCATGATGTCCTTGCTCTCGTCAACGGAGCCGAAGTCATACATGGGCATAATCTGAACGTACTTGACGCCCAGCTTTTTGAGATAGTCTATGCAGGTGGGGGTGCCGCCCTGAATACCATCAACGGTGGTTCCCTCCTCGGTGAAGGCGAGGAACTTGCCACGGTGCTCCTCGGACACGCCGCTGGTTTCAGAGGAAGAAAAGTCCGCAACGGAGATTTCCCAAACCGTGGCGTTTGTCTGCTGGGCGACCATGACGTGCTTGTCGTTCTCCCAGTTGTCGGGATTTGTCTTGCTCAAATCGACGACCATGGAGCGCTTGCCGTTGACGCCGCAGGCGCGTGCGTAAATATCGGCGGTCTGCTTGGTGTTGTTCTTGCCGTGGGTGATGTAAAAATCATAGTACTTTCCGGCAAGGTTGCCGGAGACGGTTGCCGACCAAACGCCTGTTTTGCCGTCAAGCGCCATTTGGACGGTTTTGAGGGTCTTTTCTCCCTCTGTGGGCGTGCCGCTGTCATAGAGATTCAGCTTAACCGCCACCGCCTTGGGCGACCAAAGCTTGAAGGTCGTTGCCTTGTCGGTATAGACGGCGCCCAAATCGTTGCCCGAATAAGCGAACTTATCGAGCTCTTTGGCATACGCCTGATAATCGGTTGTTTTTTCCGCCGCCGCGGGTGCAGTGAAAGGTGTTGTCATCATAATCCCTGCCAATACTCCTAAAATAATCTTTTTAAAACGCAAAGCAGTGCTCCCCCGTTTTATTGGTTTCGGTATCTTTGCATACCTATTTTATTCTATCATTTTATCACATTTCAGTATCAGGTTTAATTCTGAATTCGAATATTTTTTGATTATTGCCGCTTTATTTGATAGAAAATTTCGGTGAAAGTTTGTGCAATTTAACAACACAGGCTTGTTTCATCAAAAGCAAAACGCCCCGCCGGAGCGGAGCGTTATTCACGTTGGATTGTTTTTCAGATAATTGAGTATCTGCTCGTCGTCCCACAGTCCCAAATCGTCCGTCCCGGCGAGATATTCGTTGTGGTGGCGCACCTCGTGATGAAGGATATGCTCCATCTTTTTGTAGAATTCGTCGCGCGGAAGGCTGCCGTAGACGCGGGCAATGGAGCCGTAGTAGAAGATAATCGAATTGCCGATTAAATCGCGCTGATAGATACCCAGAATATACAAATCGTTATGCCGTGCCGCCGGATGATAGCGCACGTCCGGAACAATGGAGATTCCGCCGTTGAGCTCGCGGTAGAGTTCATAGGGCATGGCGTCCGCGATTTCGTCCAGCATGGCGGCACATTCTTCAAAGCTGATCATAGGCTTAGTTGTCAAGATAATCCTTGAGTTTTTTGCTGCGCTGCGGGTGACGGAGCTTTCTGAGCGCCTTTGCCTCAATTTGGCGGATACGCTCACGGGTGACGTTGAACTCCTTGCCCACCTCTTCCAGCGTGCGGCTTCTGCCGTCCTCCAAGCCAAAGCGCAGACGGAGCACCTTGGACTCACGCGGCGTCAGGGTGTCGAGCACCTCCTCAAGCTGCTCGCGGAGCATGGTGTGGGAAGCGGCGTCGGCGGGAGCGGGCGCGTCGTTGTCGGGAATAAAGTCGCCGAGGTGGCTGTCCTCCTCCTCGCCGATAGGCGTTTCAAGGGACACCGGCTCCTGCGCCACGCGCATAATCTCGCGCACCTTGTCAACGGGCATGTCGATTTCTTCCGCGATTTCGTCGGGAGAAGGCTCGTGACCGTTTTGGTGAAGCAGCTGGCTCTGCACCTTCTTGACCTTGTTGATGGTTTCCACCATGTGAACGGGAATACGAATGGTGCGCGCCTGGTCCGCAATGGCGCGGGTAATCGCTTGGCGAATCCACCAGGTGGCATAGGTGGAGAACTTGAAGCCCTTGGTGTAGTCGAACTTTTCCACCGCCTTGATCAAGCCGAGGTTGCCCTCCTGAATCAAATCGAGGAACTGCATGCCTCTGCCGAGATAGCGCTTGGCAATGCTGACAACCAGTCGGAGGTTGGCTTCGCTCAGGCGCTGCTTGGCAGCGACGTCGCCCTCTGAAATGCGGATAGCGAGGTCTCTCTCCTCATCGGAGCTGAGAAGCGGCACCCTGCCGATTTCCTTGAGGTATACTTTGACGGGGTCATCTACGGTCAGTCCGGATTCCGACGGCTGTGAGTGGTCGTCCTCCTTGCTCTCCTCGTAGCTGAGCTCAATATCGTCAATTTTGATTTCGCCCATATCCTCGATGATTTCGATTCCCTGTGCCTCCAGCGCCTCATAGAGCTTTTCCAGCTTTTCGGGGTCAAAATCGCCTTCGCCTAACGCGTCGAGAATGTCCTGGTTCGTTAGCGAGCCCTTTTGCTTTCCGAGATCAATCAGCTCTTTGACCAGTGACTTCTTTTCCTGTTGAGCCATAAGTATACTTCCTTTCTCTTACCTATTTCTTATCCTGCCTCATTCTTGCAAAATAATGGTTGATATCATCATCAGACATGGCGCTCTTATCCTCCGGCTTGCAGCTCTCGCTCGTAATCACGCCTATGTATTCCCTTAAAGACCGGGGTGTCTGCGCTACGGCGGTGTGCTTGTGAAGCATGCGGTAAATCCGCGCCTGTTCATCTGTGGTGAAATCCGCGGTAATATTATTCAGCGGCTCTAAGCCGTCTGCGATACGCTGTGAAAAATAATCGTAAAACCGCTTTATCAGCGGATTGGTAAACTGTTCCGGAGTGAGCTGCCGCTGAATGTCACTCAGAGAGTCCGGATGGTTAATCAGGTACACGACCAGCCCTTCCTCGGCGGCCGTCGCGCGCTGAGTCACACCGCGTTCTGCGTCCGTGCGCGCTGTCATGCCGCTTAAATCAGACTGCATCTGCCGCATTTCCTTGCGACGGTGGTCACGTCTGGCGCGCGCGTTCAGGTTGTTAATCTGCGTGAGCAGCGCGTTTTTGTCAATCTCAAATTCCTTGCTGAGCCGAGAGGTGTAAACGTCACGCTCGATAGGGCTGTCGATTTCCGCTATCAGCCGGGCTGCCGCTTCCAGAAAACTCACCCTGCCCTCCGGCAAACTCAGGTTGTACTGTGAACGCAGCTTTTGCAGACGGTATTCCACGTCGTTGCCGCTCTTTTCCAGCAAGGCACGGAAGGCTTCGGGACCGTCGGCTCCCTTGGCTTTGAGAAATTCATCGGGATCCTTACCGTTGGGAATGGAGAGCACACGCACGCCTAAACCGGCGTTGCGCAATATCGGAATGGCGCGCGCCGTCGCCTTTTGTCCGGCTTCGTCCGCGTCGTAGCAGATAATTACTTCCTCGGCGTAGCGCTTCATCAGCACCGCCTGCTCGCTTGTCAAAGCGGTTCCCAAAGATGCGACGGCAAACTGAAAGCCTGCCTGGTTGACGGAAATAACATCCATGTAGCCCTCGCATAACAGCAACGCGCGGCTGCCGGAATTTTTCGCATTGTTAAGTGAAAAAAGATTCTCACTCTTTTTGAAAACCGGTGTATCGGAGGAATTGAGGTATTTCGGTTTTTCATTCGTCATAATTCTGCCGCCGAAGGCAATCACGTTGCCGCGCAAATCAATAATCGGGAACATCACGCGGTTGGTGAAGCGGTCAAACACGCCGCTGCCGCTTCTGCGCGGCACCGCGAGATTTGCCGCGACAAGCTCGTTTTCGGAAAAGCCCTTGTCCTTTAAATACCTTGTCAGAGAACTCCAGTCGTCGTCCGCAAAGCCGAGCCCGAAGTGCCGGATGGTGCGGTCGCTGAGCATTCTGCCGTGCAGATAATCGAGTCCTTCCCCGCCCACCGGCTGATAGAGCGACCGGTAATAAAACCTCGCCGCCTCGCGGTTGGCTTCGTAAATGCGCTTTCGCAGCCGCGACATGGAATCGTCGTAGGAATCCTCCGGCATGGTCATGCCCGCCCGCTGCGCCAACAGCTTGACCGCGTCGATATAGTCTAAATTTTCTATTTTCATGACAAACGTAATCACGTCGCCGCCCACACCGCAGCCGAAGCAGTAAAACGAGCCGTTTTCGGTGTAGATGTTAAACGACGGCGTTTTTTCGCCGTGAAACGGACACAGCCCCACCATGTTGCGCCCGCGCCGCCGCAGGCTGACATAGGGTGACACCACCTCGGTGATGTCGCTGCGTGCCTTCAATTCCTGGATAAAGCCTTCGGGTAATGCCATAATGCTTCGCTCAATTCGTCAGACAGTTTTTTATTCTATATAGTATATTACCTTTTTTCGCAAAAATCCCTTTAAATTTTTTAAATTTTCGCGAAAGATGGGAAAAATTCTTCCTTTTCTGTTTCTATCTTCACTTCTCCCGCCGTTGCGTCGGCAAGCTTTTTGGCGAGAGCGGGGAGTTTTTCGGGCTTGACGTGAAAGCGCAGCACAACGTCCGCTTCATAGAGCGTGTCGTCAAGCGCGGCGTTTTCGATAATAATTGAGGACACCTTGCCGTATTGGTTGTAGGTGCAGCGCAGCGAGCAAACCGCGCAGTATTCCATCAGCGCAACCCTGCCGGCGTCGAGCGCAAGCTTGGCGCCCTGTGAATAGGCGCGCACCAAGCCGCCTGTGCCGAGCAAAATGCCGCCGAAATAGCGCGTCACCACCACACAGACGTTGTAGACCTCGTTTTTTGTAATCACGTCCAGCACCGGCATACCCGCTGTGCCGGACGGCTCGCCGTCGTCGCTGTAGCGCTTGATGTTGCCCTCGCGCAGCGAATAGGCATAGACATTATGCCGCGCGTCCCAGTGGCGCGAGCGGATTTGCGCGATAAAATCCGTCGCCTCCTGTTCGGTTGCGACCGGCATGCAATAGCCGATAAACCGCGAGCGCTTTTCAACAAATTCGCCGCTGCCGGCTGTTGTCGGTGTTTTGTAATCGTCAGCCATACTGTAAACCTCAGTGAGAGAATAAATAGGGCAGCACGGTTGTGCTGCCCTGAGTCGCAAAAATTATTTTGTGATGTTGAAACGCTTCTTGAATCTGTCAACACGTCCGCCGGTGTCTACCAGCTTCTGCTTTCCTGTGTAGAAAGGATGACATTTGGAACAGATTTCAACGCGGATATCCTTTCTGGTTGAACCTGTCTCGATAACATTACCGCAAGCACAAGTAATAGTTGTCTGCTCATACTTAGGATGGATATTTTCTTTCATTCTTCTCACCTACCTACTTTACGCAATTAACAGATAAATTATACTACATCTTTTCGCAAATTGCAAGCATTTTTTTAAATATTTTTTTAAAACAGCTTTGTTTCAACCGCGACAGCCTGCTGTCCGATTTCCTTGAAGCGCTTTTCGGCAAGCGCCTTGTCGTGCTTGACAACCTCGCCCGCGACGGAATCGTTGAAGATGTATTCCTTGTCGGTGTAGCCAATCAGCACCATGCAGTGCTCGCCCTGGCGCCACTCCACCTCGTCGCCGATTTGGTGCTGCGAGTTTTCGTCAACATAGTCCACAATCCACGAAAAGCGCACGTAGGACTCGTCCATGTAGGTAGTCACCCACGTCATGACGGGAATGTTGCGGTCGATATACATGGAGCAGAGCTCTTCGAGCGTTTTGCCCTTAATCGCATAGGCGTGCTGATTTTTAGGCTGGGTGTCGAGGAACTGGTTCATTGACTTTGCCATTGCGGGACAGTTGATGCCGTGACCGGTGAAGATGTCGCCGGCAAAGGCAGAATCCATATCGGGACCGTACATGGTGCCGTTTTCGTCGTAGGACATGGGGCGGATAATCAGGTAATTGTCCACAAAGGCGTACTCGTCAATGTCGTAGCCCAAGCCCTGAAGCAGCATGGTGCAGGCGTAGGTTTCGCAGCCCGCCTTGAAATAGTCCTGCTTAATCAGCGGGATTCCGTTGATTTGGTGCGACGCGGGCTTGGCAACCGCCTGAGCCGCTTCTGTGGCGGGCACGGTTGCTTCGGCGGCGGCTTTGCTTTTGGCGGCGTTTCTGCTTGCGCAGGAGATGGGCGCAGCAATCAGCGTAATCACCAGAGCAATCGCCAAAAGTCCGGCAATCACCATCAAAACACGGCGCGCTTTGCGCGGCAAACGGTTGAATTTTCCCTTGGGCTTGCGCCGGACGGGTCGCCGCGGCTGCCGGTTGTTGCGGTCGGGTTCTCTGTTAAACTCAATTTCCATAATCTTCACCTTATATTTGTATATTCGGCGTATTCTTCCAGGCACATGTCGAACGCCCGCATTTTAGCGGCATGCTCCGCGCCGACATATCGGTACTGCACAGCGTTCGGCTCAATGTGCGTAAAGTCGTCCTTGTCCTCCGGGAAGCGCAGAATGAAGCCATAGTTGATACATTCGCGTTCCGCGAACGCCTTTGCGCGGGGATTGGTGAAATCAAAGGTCACCAACAGCCCGGTTTGGCTTTCGCAGCAGCCCGCCTCGGGAACCACGCGCTGTGCGGCGGCTTGGGCACGGACAGGCGT
>CAMVLW010000012.1 GCA_947168445.1 uncultured Clostridia bacterium | reverse complement strand
TCATGGTTAACAGTGTTTTTTATTTCACTGTCTTCCATAAAGGGAGCATACCATTCGGTTGAGCAGCCATTTTTAATTAGCAATTGTCCATTGTCCTGACGCGCCGTTTAGCCGGCATTTCCATTAAGCCGACTTTACAAAAGGCGCGCTGCCCACCGCGGCAGCGGTTAAAAGTTTTCGGCGTGGATTTCAAAGTAGGCTTGCGGGTGAGCGCAGACAGGGCAGATGTCGGGCGCTTTTTCTCCGACAACAATGTGTCCGCAGTTGCGGCACTCCCATACCTTTACCTCGCTCTTGGCAAAGACCTCCTGCATTTCCACGTTTTTCAGCAGTGCGCGGTAACGCTCCTCGTGGTGCTTTTCAATTTCACCGACCGCACGGAATTTTGCCGCCAGTTCAGGAAAGCCTTCCTCCTCAGCGGTTTTCGCAAAGCCCTCGTACATGTCCGTCCATTCCCAGTTTTCGCCGTCGGCGGCGTTGGAGAGATTTTCGGGTGTGGAGCCGATTCCGTTCAGCTCCTTAAACCACAGCTTGGCGTGCTCCTTTTCGTTGTCGGCGGTTTTCAAAAACAGCGCCGCAATCTGCTCAAAGCCGTCCTTCTTCGCCTTGGAAGCAAAGTAGGTGTACTTGTTGCGCGCTTCGGATTCTCCCGAGAACGCCGCTCTCAGGTTTTTCTCTGTTTGGGTGCCTTCGTATTTGTTTGCCATGTGTTTTCCTCCTTTTTTGTTATGATGTGCAATTGTTTTCCTGTTATGTAAAAAACAGGGCTTGCAGCAACAAGCCCTGTGTGTAAACTTAGATTGTGCCGAAAATGCGGTCGCCTGCGTCGCCCAAGCCGGGGCAGATGTAGGCGTTTTCGTTCAGGCAGCGGTCAAGACAGCCGACATAAAGCTGAATGTCGGGGTGCGCCTTCATCAGCTTGCTTACGCCTTCGGGAGCAGCGATAACCGACATAAACTTAATCTTTTTGCCGCCGCGCGCCTTGATGGAATCAACCGCCGCAACCGCCGAGCCGCCGGTGGCAAGCATGGGGTCAACAACAACAATCTGTCTTTCGTCAATCGCTTCGGGAAGCTTGCAGTAATACTCGTGAGGAAGGTGGGTCTCCGGGTCGCGGTACAGACCGATATGACCGATTTTCGCGGTGGGACACAGCGCCAAAACGCCGTTCACCATGCCGAGACCCGCTCTGAGAATCGGCACAACCGCCAGCTTTCTGCCGTTGATAACGGGCTGCACGGTCTTTTCAATCGGGGTTTCAATCTCAACGTCCGCCGTGGGAAGGTCAGCCAGCGCCTCATAGCCCATCATCATTGCGATTTCCTCAGTCAGCTTGCGAAATTCACTGGTGCCGGTAATGGTTTTGCGGAGAAGTGTGATTTTATGTTTGATTAACGGATGGGTCATATAAGATACGGACATTGTAGCTTCCTGCCTTTCGTAATTTATCTGTTTTTTAAGAATTCAACAATGCGCTCAAACTGCATGGAGTGCGACGCCTTGACAAGCACCGTGTCGCCGCTGCGGAGCAGTTCGGGCAGTTCCTGTTCAAGCGCTTCAATGCTCTCAAACCAAACGTCGCCCGCGCCCTTTGCCAGTTCCTTTGCGAGCGGTCCCACGCTGATTACGCGGTCAATTCCGATTTCCTTGGCATAAGCGCCGGTGTCAAAGTGCAGCGCCAGCTCGTTCGCGCCGAGCTCCTTCATGTCTCCGAGAATGGCGACCTTTCTGCCGCCGAAGTTTTTCAGTGTGTCGAGCGACGCCTTGACAGAGGTGGGGTTGGCGTTGTAGCAGTCGTCGATAATCCGCAGGGTATCGGTGTTGATCACATGCGCGCGGCTGCCGACGGTTTGATAGCTTTCCACGCCCTTTTTGAGCTGTTCGTCGCTCAGTCCGAGCAAATTGCCCACGGCAACCGCCGCCAGCGCGTTCGACACCATGTAGCTGCCGATAGCGGGAATGGTGACGTCAAGCTTTTTGCCGTCAAAGCAGAGGGTGCAGCGCACGCCGCCCTCGCCGTTGTTTTCGATATTTTCGGCGTAATAATCGTTGCTTTCGCCCAGTCCGAAGAAGGTGGGCTTAGTGCCGTTCACCTCTTTGACGGTGCTCAGCTTGTCGTCGTCGCCGTTGAGAATGAACGAAGCGCCGTCGCGGGCATAGCGGAACATTTCGGTTTTCGCCTTCAAAACACCGTCGCGGTCGCCGAGATTCTCAAGGTGACAGCAGCCGATAACCGTCAGCACACAAACGGTGGGCTGCGCCATTTGCGCAAGGCGGCTCATTTCGCCGAAGCCGGAAATGCCCATTTCAATCACAGCGGCTTCCGTGTCCTCCGGCATACTCAGCAGCGTCAGAGGCACGCCCAGCTCGTTGTTGAGGTTGCCCTGTGTTTTGTGGGTTTTGAATTTCTGCGACAGCACCGCGTAGAGCATTTCCTTGGTGGAGGTTTTGCCCACGCTGCCCGACACGCCGACAACCGGAATGTCGAACTTTTCGCGGTACGCCCTGCCGATTTTCTTCACCGCGTCCAGTGTGGACGGCACCAGAATAAACGGCTTTTCGGCGCGCAGAGGAGCGGTTTCGCAAATCGCGCAAATCGCGCCGCTGTCGTAGCATTTTTGAATAAAATCGTGACCGTCCACGCGCCCGCCCTTAATGGCGAGAAACAGCGAGCCTTCCTTCACTTGGCGGCTGTCGCGCTCCACAGATGTAATCACCGCGTTTTTCATTTCCTCGCTGCCGACGTAAACACCGCCGCAGGCTTCGGCAATTTCAGCCAGTGTAAAAGGTTTCATAGCGTTACCCTTATTTCGTGTATTTTTCGAGTGAGTTTTTGATGATGATTTCGCACAAATCCGCGTAGCTGATTCCCTCAACCGCCGCCTCCTGCGGCAGCAGACTGGTGGGCGTCATGCCGGGCAGGGTGTTGGCTTCCAGACAATAGGCAAGGTTGCCCTTGTCAAGAATAAAGTCCACGCGCGCGTAGCTTTCAAGGTGCAGCGCGTTGTAGGTTTCCACCGCCGCGTCGCGCATAATTTTGTCCTGCTCGGGGGTGATGTCCGCCGGGCAAACCTCAATGGCAGCGCCCGCCTGATATTTGGTTCTGTAATCATAAAAGCCCGCGTTGGGAATAATCTCAATCGGAGGCAGCGCCTTGCCGCCGACAACGCCGACAGAAAACTCTCTGCCCTTGATGTACTGCTCCACAACAATTTCGCGCTCGCCGTAACCGAAGGCGTCCTTGACAGACCGCTTAAAGTCGTCCTGTGTTTCCACAATCGAAATACCCACGCTGGAGCCGCCGGAGCAGGGCTTTACCACACAGGGGAAGATTTTCCAGCTTTGGGCGTCCTCCTCGCTCTTGAAAATTTCGCCGCGCGGGGTCAGCACCTTTTTCTGAACCAAAACGCTTTTGGTGAGTCCCTTGTTCATTGCCAGCGCCGAGCCGAGATAGCCGGAGCCGGTGTATTTTAAGCCGAGCAGGTCAAAGGTTGCCTGAATCTGACCGTTTTCACCCTCGCCGCCGTGCAGCGCAAAAAAGGTAATGTCGGCATAGGCACAGATGTCAATCACGTGCTCGCCGATAAAGCGGTTGGATTTGTCGCGGCGGTTTTCGCGGATTTCGTCAAGGTCGGAAACAGTTTCGCCAACCTTGATGGAATCGGTAAAGCTGTAGTTTTGCTTAAACAGCTCGTCAACGTCCAAAATATCGTGCTCATAACCCGTGAACACGTCAAGCAGCACAACCTCGTGCCCCTTCTCTCTCAGCGCGGCGGAAACCAGCAAGCCCGACGAAATCGAAACGTCGCGCTCGGTGCTTGTGCCGCCTGCCAGAACAACAATTCTCATAAAATTATCCCCTTTTTTAATTAGCAATTAGCGATTAGCGATTAGCAATTAGCGATTAGCAATTAACGATTTTCAATTTTCCATTTTCAATTGTCCCGACGCTGCACCCAATTCGCGAAACAGACGGTTTTTAAGAACCTAACCGTCAAGCCCGCGTTCAAATGCGCCGGCAGCGTGACGCTGCACCCAGTTCGCGAAACAGACGGTTATAAAAAACTTAACCGTCACACCCGCGTTCAGACGCGCCGTTTATCCGTGTTATGAAATCAAACCGACTTCTACAAAGGCGCGCTGACTGCGACTCGGTCGCCGCGCTGACTGCGACTCAGTCGCGGTCGCTAGAACATGAAGCCGTTGTAGCCCCAGTATTTAACTTCTTCGAATTTGACGTAGCAGTAATCGCCGTTAACGCCTGCCTCGTCGCCGAGAATCAGGCAAATCGCCCCGGTCAGCCGCTGATAAGCGTCCTTGGTGGCGCTGCCGAAAATCTTGACCTCAACCATTGCCATCTTGGAATCGCTGTCGCGGTGAAACGCCATGTCAATGCCGTCCTCTACCGCAACCATCAGATAACGGTCACTTTTTCCGGGCAGGGTGCCGATGCAGTCGAATAATCTCCTTTTGATGATTTCTTTCTTTTCTCTGCTTAAATGTGCGTTTGTTTTGACGTTAACAAAAGGCATTCGCGTATTAACTCCTATAACAAAAATATATTCACTCTATTATAATATTAAATAAGCGCGTTGTCAATTCCGATTTTATCGCGCATATACATTATTTCCTGCGCTGTCAATCGCGACAATGCACGGAAAATCCTCAATGGTGTAGCGGCGCACCGCCTCGGTGCCCAAATCCTCATAGCAGAGGATTTCTTCTTTTTTGATACTCTTGGCAATCAGCGCCGCGGCGCCGCCGACAGCGGCAAAATACACCGCCTTGTTTTTCACGATAGAATCAATCACCGCCTGTGAGCGCGCACCCTTGCCAATCATGCCCTTCATGCCCAAATCAAGCAGAGCGGGCGTGAACTTGTCCATGCGGTAGCTTGAGGTGGGTCCTGCGGGACCGACCGCGTAGCCGGGCTTTGCGGGAGCGGGACCGACGTAATAAATGATTTCTCCCTTTACGTTAACAGGCAGCGGCTCGCCCTTTTCAATCAACTCAAACAGCCGCTTGTGCGCGGCGTCGCGTCCGGTGATAATCGTGCCGCTGAGCAAAACGCTGTCGCCCGCCTTTAATTCCTTAATTGCTTCGTCCGTAATCGGAAGCGTAATTTTCTTTGTCATAGTGCCCCTCCTAAATCGTTGCGCTCGCGTGTCTTGCGGCGTGGCAGCAGATGTTCACGGCAACCGGCATACCCGCAATGTGAGTGGGCGAGGTTTCAATGTTCACGCCCAAGGCGGTTGTTTTTCCGCCGAGTCCCGCGGGGCCAAAGCCCATTTTGTTGATTTCCGTCAACAGCTCGTCCTCCATTGCGGCATAACGCGGGTCGGCGTTGTGCGTGTCAATCGCGCGGAAGGTCGCTTTTTTCGCAAGCTGTGCCGCACGCTCAAAGGTGCCGCCGATTCCCACGCCCACCACAACCGGAGGACAGGGGTTCGGACCCGCCGCGCGCACGGTGTCAAGGATAAACTGCTTTACGCCCTGCTCGCCGTAAGCCGGGGTCAGCATTTTAATCGCGGACATGTTTTCACTGCCGAAGCCCTTGCCGCCCGCGGTGATTTTGATGGTGTTGCCGCTGACGATTTTGGTGTGGATAATCGCGGGTGTGTTGTCGCGGGTGTTCACGCGGTCAAACACCGGGTCGCTGACAACGCTCTTGCGCAGATAGCCCTCGTCATATGCCTCGCGCACGCCCTGCTGCACCGCGTCCTCAAAGCTGCCGTTTGTCACGCACACTCTGTCGCCGTACTCCACAAACAGCACCGCCATGCCGGTGTCCTGACACAGCGGGATTTCCTCCCTTGCGGCAATGCTGTCGTTCTCAATAATCATGCCGAGCACGCTCTTTGCCACCGGGCTGTCCTCAATTTCCAGCGCGCTTTCCAGCGAGCGCAAAATGTCCTGTCCGATAAAATAGTTGCAGTCCATAAACAGCTTTTTCACCGTCGCCGTAATTTGGGCGGCGTCAATTTCTCTGATTTTCACTGACTTCAACTCCCTTTCATAAAACTTTCAGAAAAATTTCACACGAATCATTATAAAACTTTTTCGCGGGTATTTCAATCTTTTTTATTTTGTGTTACAATATTAAATTATAAGATGAAAATCAACCGAAAAGGAATTGATACCATGAGCAAGATTTTAGTAGTAGACGACGAGTTCCGTATTCGTCAGATTATCCGAAAATACGCCGAGTTTGAGGGCTACGAGGTGGAGGAAGCCACCGACGGTATGCAGGCGATTGCGATTTGCCGCCAAAAGGAATTTGACCTTATCATCATGGATGTGATGATGCCGGAGCTGGACGGCTTTTCCGCCTGCCGCGAAATCCGCAAGTTCCGCGATACCCCGATTATCATGCTCTCGGCACGCGGCGAGGAATACGACAAGATTCACGGCTTTGAGCTGGGCAGCGACGATTATGTGGTCAAGCCCTTCTCGCCCAAGGAGCTGATGATGCGCGTCGGCGCGGTGATTAAGCGCTCCGGCAAGGGCGCCGAGCCGCAGAAAAACGACGTGTTTACCTATGAGGGCTTGGAGGTCAACTTCTCGGCGCGCACGGTCACTATCGACGGAAAGCGCGTGGAAATGACGCCCAAGGAATACGACCTTTTCTTTTATATGGTGCGCAACAAGGGAATCGCCCTCACCAGAGAAAGCCTCATCAGCGAGGTGTGGGGCTACGACTTCTTCGGCGACGAGCGCACGCTCGATACGCACATCAAGCTGCTGAGAAAGAGTCTGGGCGATTACAGCCGCTGTATTGTCACCCTGCGGGGAGTGGGTTATCGCTTTGAAACGGTTTAACAGAAAAATGCTGCCGCTGCGCTCCAAGCTGCTGACGTATTTTCTGCTGTTCGGCACGATTATTCTGGTGGTGCTGTGGGTGTTTCAGTCGTTTTTCCTGAAGCCGCTCTACACCATGACAAAGTCGCTGAAGGTCGAAAAGGGCGCCAAAAGCATTACGCAGTCGGTTAAGTACAACAAAAACGTGTGGGCGACGATTGACAACGTGGCAAACAAAAACTCGCTGTCGGTCTATCTCTACGACGTGGGCGGCGGCGCGCCGCAAAATCCGAAGGAGTGCTCCTACGAAAATCCCGCTATCCGTCTGACGCTCGATTACAAGGACGTGCTGCGGTATTACGAAACCACCGTCGATAACGGCGGCACCTACCGCTTTACCGAATCGGACGACCTTGCCGACGCGGTGAAAAAGCGCGAGGAGATTTTCCGCCAGTCCGCCAGCAGCGACAGCGTGCAGGCAAAGGTGCACCAGGCAAGCATTGAGCTCAACGAAAGCATGGTGTTCACCGACATTGTGGAGCGCAACGACGGACGCTCCACCTTCATCATCATCACCTCGTCCGTCACGCCGCTCAACAACACAATCGACGTCATTCGCAACCAGATGATTTTGGTGTCGGTGGTGTTTGTGCTGCTCTCGATTGTGTTCTCCGTTTATGCCACCCGCAGAATCGCCAAGCCGATTTCCGAGACAAATAAAGCGGCAAAGGAGCTTGCCAAAAAGCATTATGACGTTGACTTTAACGCCCGCGGCTATTTGGAGGTAGAGGAACTCAACAACACCCTCAACTACGCCAAAACCGAGCTTGCGGCAACCGAAAAGCTGCAGCGCGAGTTGATTGCGAACATCTCGCACGATTTGCGCACGCCGCTGACCATGATTACCGGCTACGGCGAGGTTATGCGCGATTTGCCGGGTGAGAACACGCCCGAAAACATTCAGATTATTATCGACGAGGCAACGCGGCTGTCGCAGCTTGTCAACGATTTGCTCGACCTTTCCAAATTGCAGTCCGGCGCGCTGCAGGCGGAGAAAAAGGACTTTTGCCTGACCGACAGCGTGCGCGAAATCTTTGAGCGCTACGCAAAGCTGGTGGAGCAGGACGGCTTCAACATTGTGTTTGAGGCAAAGGAGGACGTCTATATCAACGCCGACGAGCTGCGGATTTCACAGGTGCTTTATAATCTCGTGAACAACGCGGTCAATCACGCGGGCGAGGACAAGACCGTCATTGTCGCCCAGACCGTCAAGGACAGGCGCGTGCGGATAGAGGTCACCGACCACGGCGAGGGAATTCCCGCCGACAAGCTGCCTTATATCTGGGACAGATATTACAAGGTGGACAAGGAGCACAAGCGCGGCGTTATCGGCAGCGGCTTGGGACTTTCCATTGTTAAAAGTATTCTCGACGCGCACAACGCCCGCTACGGCGTGAGGAGCACGCCCGGCAAGGGCAGCACGTTCTGGTTTGAAATGAATGTCGTCAGCGTCAAGCGCCACCGCAAGCAGTGAGCGGATTCACCAGAATAAAATATCAAAAAACGCAGTCAGAAAACCGAAAGTTTCTGACTGCGTTTCTTTGTATGGGAAGGTTATGAGGCTTACCGCCTGTCACTTATCGCTTCCCTGAAAAACCCCGTGACATTCTCCATAAACGCGGCGTCGAGCTCGTTTGCCCGCTGCTTGTCGTCGGGGCGTTCGTTCTCGCAGAGGTATTTGGCGGCGTCGCGGCTCAGCCAAAGCGTGCTGTGCTCGCCGCGGTATTTTTCGGTGATTTCGAGGGTAACGGCGTTGGGATTGGTGATTTTGTCCGCCTTGCTTAAAATGCTGATTTCGGGCGGCACGGTTTCGTCGCTGTTGCCTCCGATAATCATGACGGGCTTTTGGCTCTGATTAATCGCGCTGACAGCGGACAAATCCGCCTTGTCGCCAAAGAGGAAAAAGTTTTGCAAACACATAAAGGGATACTGCAAATCCGCGAGAATACCGACGTATTTCTTCGCGCTGAAGTGCATGTTCTCGTTGGGCGAATCGAAGCCCGCCAAACAGACCGCCGCTCTAACCTCGGGAGAATCCGCAAGCGCGGCAGCCGCCGCGTAGCCGCCGAGGGAGTGACCGTAGAGCACCAGCGGCAGCTTTGAAAGCGTTTTGTCCGCGCTGACATAGGCAATCGCCGCCGCGGTATCGAGCCTAGCCTGCGAAAGTCCGACGGTGTTTTCGCCTTCACTGCGGTCAACGCC
The DNA here is from genome assembly GCA_947168445.1 of uncultured Clostridia bacterium. Classification (GTDB taxonomy): domain Bacteria; phylum Bacillota; class Clostridia; order Oscillospirales; family Acutalibacteraceae; genus Ruminococcoides. Next base: position 30,155 of record CAMVLW010000012.1, on the reverse strand, counting down.
GGTGTTTTCGAAGGTCATGACGGAAAAGCCGCTGTCCACAAAGCAGAGAATCTCCGGCAAATGGCGGTCAATGCAGGAATTTATGCCGTTTAAGACCATCACCAAGCCCGCGCTCTCCCCTTTTGGACGGTACACGCACCCGAACAGGCTGTTGCCGCCGGACGGAAAGCGGATTTCCTCGCGCGGATAAGCGGCGCTGTCAATGTCGTCATAGGTCAGCTCAAAGGCGTTGACGGTGGCGGTACGCGGAAAAATCAAGCGGAACACGATTACCGACCCTGCCACGGAAAAAATGACATAGGAAAGCACTGTCGCCAACAGAATAAGCGACACCCTCTTTACTCGTTTTTTGGTTTTTGAAAGCGGTTGCTTCATGCTGCTCTCCCTTCTATTTTTCCCGGACAAAAGTAGTCTATACAAGAAAAACGCCGAGCGAATCGGCGTTTTTTGAATTTGAATTAATAGTTAATGCGATAGGTGTAGCCGTTGCTTCTCACAGTCCATGTGCCCTGTGAGGACGCAGCCGCCACAGCGACAAGAATAATCATGAAAATCCAGAAAACGGTCATGATAATGCTGATAATCAGACCCGCAATGGCAAGTCTTCTGCCGATTCTCACCTGATTGGCAACATTGCCGTACTGGGCGATGTATTTGTTTGCCTGCACCAGACCGATGATGGAAAAAATCAGACCGATAATACCGAAGCCCGAAAGCGCCAGACCGATAATGCCGAACACCAGCACCTTTGTGGGGTTGCCGAGCGTCTGCTGCTGAGGAATCGCGTTGTAGGGAGCCTGAACGGGAGCCGGCTGACCAACGGGCGCGCCGCACTGTGCGCAGAACGCCTTGCCGTCTACATTAGCGCCGCAATTTTGACAATTCATATATTTCTCCTTCCTGCAGCCGTGCTGCAAAAACATTTTTTATTCGCCGAAAACACCGTCCTCGACAGTTCCATTATCGCATATTTCGCGCAAAAAATCAACAATAAATTTGTCATATTTTGCGGAATTATTAATTTTGATATGCGAGTGCCGTCCCTTGTCAAAGTAGACCAAGCGCTTCGGCGCATGGCAGCGGGCATAAAGCTCCTTTGCCTTTTCGGGCAGGGAGTATTTGTCCTCCTTGCTCTGGAGCATGAGAATCGGTTTTTTCAGCTTATGAATACGGAAAACCGGTCCGTCGTTTTTGATGTCGTAGCCGGTAAAGCGCTTTAAATACATGCGGATTTCCCATAATGCGGGAAAAACAGGCTGCCGCGCTTCCTTGATGTGCTCGCGCAGGCTGTCGTAAAAGTTGGTGAACATGCCCTCGCTCGTCATGCCCTGCATATATTCGGGGCAGTTGTCGCTTGTAAGCGCAAAAAGCGCGTGCGAAGCGCCGATACAGATACCGTGCAAAAAGATTTTCTCGTTGCCCAGCCCGTCGTGCAGCAGTTTGCTCCACGCCAGAATGTCCGCGTATTCGCGGTAGCCCAGCGCGCAGAGATGACCGTCCGACTTGCCGTGCGAGCGGTTGTCAATCACCAGCACGTTGCAGCCCGCCGCGCGGTACGGCTCGGCAAAGTAGTAGGAATACAGCAGCGCCTCGGTGCGCCCGGCAATGATAATCACCGCCTTGTCAAAGCCGAAGTCAAAGTATTCCCCGAACAGGTGATACTTGCCGCTGTAAACGTCAACCTCGCGCTTGTTGGCGGCGTATTTTTCCGCCCACGCCAAGCCGTCGTCAAACATCTTCTTGATTTCCCTGTCCTTCGGCAGACTGCACTTGCGCGTCCACTTGCTCTTGCGGGTGCGCACCAGCAAAATGACATAAATCGCCGGAGGAATCAGAAAAACCGGCGCGATAATCAAGAAAAACGCCGCTATCCAAATGATAACCCAAATCCAAATGCTCATAGTTTCTCTCCATGATTTGCAGAGCAAATCTATTCATGACTGCAAAGCAGTCAATTCATTTCGCAGAAAATTCATGTTGCGCAGCAACAATTCATTCTTGTATCACACATTTGTTGTAGATACAAGCGTGCGGAAAGCGCAAACGCCGGTGCAGGAATGAATAGAAGCTTCGCTTCATGAATTGGTTTCACCATGAATTGTGCTGCTGCACATGAATTGACGGCTGCGCCGTCATGTCAGCCCAATTACCCAGTGATAAACCACCTGTCCGCCGTCGACGAATTCCACCTCCAACAGCGGATACATTTCCTCAATCGCCTCCCGCAGCGCGTCCTCCTGCTCCTGCGCAACGCCTTCGCCGCGGAAAATCACGCAGGTTTCGCGGTCGTCCATGTCCTCAATGGTGGCAAAGCCGTCGAGAATCGCCTGCTTGGAATCGGAATTGACGCAGACGATTTTGTTGTTAATCAGCAGAATTTCCTCGCCCTTTTTGCAGCTGATTTCGTGATAGGCGTAGTCGCGCGAGGCGGTGGTTTCGCAGAGAGTGAGGGTGTTTTTCAAGCCGTGGCGCATTTCGCGGATACGGAACTCCACGTCGTCCACGGTGGTGATATCCATCGCAATCGCAAAGTAGCCCTCGGCAACGCTGCGCGAGGGCAGCACGGTGATGTTTTTCGCACCGTAAAGCTGCACCGCCTGCTCCGCCGCGAGAATAATGTTGGGGTTGTTCGGCAGCACCACAACCGCGTCGGCGTCAATCGAGGCGAAGGCGTCAACAAATTCCTGTGAGGAGGTGTTCATGGTGGAGCCGCCGTCAATCACCACATCGCAGCCCAATTCGGCAAACAGGCGCTTCATGCCCTCGCCGTTGACGACCGCGACCGTCGCAAGGCGCTTGTGCTTTTTGGCAGCTTTCAGCTCCTTGTCGTGCTCGTTGTGCTGCACCTGCATGTTTTCCAGCTTAAAGGTGAGAAACTCGCCGAACTCCTGCGCCAGCGTGATGATTTTCGCGGGGATTTTGGTGTGAATATGCACCTTGACGCGCTTGCCGTCCTGAACCGCGACAATCGAGTTGCCGAAAAGCTTCAAATCCTCGATAAACGCGCTGATGCGGAAGTGCTGATTATACTTGCCGCCCTTCATCAGCTGCAGAATAAACTCCATGCAGTAGCCGTCAATAAACGCGCTGTTTTCGTTGAACAAATCAAGGCGCAGCGGCGTTTGCGGAACAGCCTCGGCGGCTGCGGCGGGAATTTTGACGTCGCCGTAAAGATATTGCAGCATGCCCTCCACAATCGTGATAAAGCCCAGCGCACCGCTGTCCACCACGCCCGCTTCCTTTAATACAGGCAGCATTTCGGGCGTCATGGAGAGCGTTTTTTTCATTTCACCGAGGTACATTGAAAGCACCTGCTCAATGGTGGTGCTGCGCGTGATCTGGCTGCGGATATGCTCGATTCCCTCGCGCGTGACAGACAGAATCGTGCCCTCAACGGGATTGACAACCGCGTTGTAGGCGTTGCGGTAGCCCCTGATTAAGCCGTTGCGCAGCTCGCCCACGCCAACCAGCGGACAGCGGGCAAGTTCAAGGTAAAAGCCCTTGAAAAACTGCGAGAGAATCACGCCCGAATTGCCGCGAGCACCCAAAAGCATACCCTCGCTGAGCTGCTTGAGATAGGCGTTGGTTTCTTTGTTGGTTTTGGCAAAGCGCACGCCGCCCGAAAGGGTCAGCCGCATGTTGGTGCCGGTGTCGCCGTCCGACACCGGGAATACGTTAAGGCGGTTGATTTCGTCCTCGCGGCTCTGCAAATTTGCCAGTCCGTTTTTCAGCATTTGCTCCAGCTGAAAACCGTTCAGTCGTTTTGTACTCATAAATTACTCCGCGGCGTTCAGCAGACGGTTGATTAACTCTTTTTCCACTGACAAATCCTTTGAAATCGGCTTGCCCATGTAGTATGCCGCCATCAGTCCGGGGCCGACGTTGATGCCCGACGCGGGATAAACGTCGATAATGCGCACCTCTTTGGGCTTGATGGTTTCTTCCAGCATTATTTTGTACTGCTCCGCCTGCGCCATGCGGTTTGACTGGGCGACGAAGATCACCTGCTCCTGCGGGTTTTCAATGGTTTCGGCAATGTAGCGCAGCAGCACCGAATACGCTTTTTTGGCGCCCTTTGCCTTGCCGAGCACGGTGGTCATGCCGTTGTAGTCGAATTCACCGATGGGCTTAATGCCGACAAGCGTTCCCATAAACGCCGCCGCGTGGTTGAGTCTGCCCTTTTTGGCGACAAAGGAGAGGTCGTCAAGCCAGCCTGCCTGGTGATAGCGGCACTTGTTTTCTTCAATCCACGCGGTCACCTCGTCAAGCGATTTGCCCTCACCGCGCAGCTGCGCCGCCTTGACCGCCATCAGACCGAAGCCGGGTCCGAAGCGGAGAGAGTCGATAATGTTGATTTTTGCGTCGGGATATTTTTCAAGCGCCTGCTCGCGTCCCTTTACGGCAAAGTTGTAGGTGCCGCTCATGGTGGAGGACATCAGCATGACAAGCATGTCGCAGCCCTGTGCGGCATATTCGCCGAACGCCGCCGCAAATTCGTCGGGATTTGCCGGAGAGGTGGAATAGGCATTGGGATTCTTTTTCAGCTTGTTGTAGAATTCCTCGCGGCTGTAGTCCTTCCAACTCAAAAACTGCTTGATGTTCACGTCGCCCGGCAAGTGGAGCATACCCGGAACAACCTTGATGTCAAATTCCTTCTGCATTTCCTCGCTGATGTCAGCGGTTCCGTCTACGATAATAACATACTTTTTCATGATGATTTCCTTTCTGTGCTAAAAATAAGTATGAATAAACGCGGCGATTTTATCGCCTGCCTTGGTTTCGTCCTTTAACAGACTGAGGGTGTGCGGCGCGTCTTTAATGAGCAGCAGCTCCTTTTGCGCGGCGCAAGCCTCATAATTTTTTTCGCTCCAATGATACAGCACGGTTTCGTCCCCGGTGCCGTGGATAAACAGCGTGGGAACCGTCGCCCGTTTGAGCGCGTTTGCGGTTGGCGTTTTGATGTCAACGCGCAAAAACAGCTTGGCGAGCACCCACTGCGCGGGGAGCACCACGCGCGGAATGTGCATTTTTTCAACATCGCGCTTCATCTGCTCATACACGGAGGAATAGCCGCTGTCGAGCACAACGGCGCAAACATTCGTGCTTTGGAGCCTGTCGCTTGCGTAGGCAACCGTCGCCGCGCCCATGGAAACGCCGTAAAGCAAAATCTGCTTGGTGCCGTGGCGCTCCGCCCAATTGACCCAGCTGAGCACATCGTTTTGCTCGCGCAGTCCGATGGTTGACCACCTTCCCTCGCTTCTGCCGTGCGCGCGGTGGACGGGAAGCAGCACGTTAAAGCCCAGCTTCATCATCAACTCCGCGTGCACCGAGAGGTTGGTGTAAACCTCGGCGTTGAAGCCGTGAAAGATAATGGCGGTGCGCTCATAGCCCAAATCATAATAATCGCCGGCGAGCTTCAAGCCGTCATAAGACGTCACGCTGACCCGCCTGACGGAATGGCTGCGCACAAAAGAACGCGCCGCTTCAATGCGCCCGAGATAGGGCACATAGTAATGGTCTTTGAACTTTTCCCAGTCGTATTCTTCAAACGGCTTGGTGTTTTTGCGGCTGAAAACAAAGATAAATATCACAACCGCGGGCGCGATTAAAAAGATGACAAGCGCCGCCGCAGCCGCAATCAGCAAAATCAACCACCAGCTCACCGCCGCACCTCCTTATGCGAACCATTCATTGTCCATCATTTTTGAAACGCCGTTCTCCACGAAGAAGAAGTTGACGTTTTGCGTCTTTTCGCCGCTGACGGTCAGGGTGACGCGCGGGCTTTTCAGCGTGCGGGTGACGCCCTTTCCGCTTGCTTTTTCGCCGATTTCCAGCGACACCTTGCCGTTTGACACCGCCGCCGCGCAAATGCCGCCGCCTGCTTTGAGCGCAAAGCGGAATTTTTCGCACACCCATGCGCCGCCGAGTTTTTTGCGAAAGCCCGCACTTTGCATGCCGGCGTTAAAGGAGCGCTTTGCCGCCGCTTCCAGCAGCAGCCAGCAAGCGGTTTCCTCGCGCCTGCGCTGAGCGTTTGAAAGCTTGGCAAGCTCTGCCCGGCGCTTTTCGGGAAAGATGTCCGCACTTGGAAGCTCTTCGGGCGTGAGCGCAAGATACACGTCGCAGACCGGGCGGCTTACCCAGCGGCGGCGCACCTCTTCCTCCTGTGTGCAGCGGCTTTCTCCGAACGCGCACTCATTGACAAAGTGCTCGCAGTTGTTGTGAATCAGGTTGTAGCCGCCCTCGCCCAGTCTGGCGCGCGCCGCGGCAATGGTTTCGTCAGCGGAACGGCGGCGTTTGCGCTCGGCGCGGTCGGGCACGGCGGTTTCCACAATCTGACCGCAGGAAAACACGTCAATGTCGGTTGCGCAGACAACCGGCCCGCCTTCCTTGGCGCGGTTTTCGGCTGTGGGCGGCAAGCCGAACTGAATCACCTCGTCCTCGCTGACGAAAATGCCGAAGTGATACACGCCGCCGAGTTTTATGCGGACGACGTCGCCCGGCTGACATTCCGCAGGCTCCCACTTCATGACAGCCTGCCCTCGATATAGCTTACCACGTCGCCGACGGTCTGAAAGTCGTTCATGCCCACGTCGTCAAAGCGGATGCCGAATACCTCTTCGGTGGCGATAATCATATAGAGCATGTTCACCGAGCCGAGCCCCAAATCGGTGTAAAGGTTGGCGCTTTCGGTGACGGCGCTCAGCTTTTCTCTGCCGTTTTCGTCGGCGGATACCAAGATTTCCTTTAGTTTTTCCAGGATTTCATTTCTGCTTACTGACATTTTTTATATCTCACAATCTTCATAGCGGGTGTTCTTTCAAAGTCGGATGTGCGCACGGTGATTTTGTTCACGCGCGCGAACGGCGGCAGCGTCGCGTTGATTTTTTCCAGCTCCTCCGTGATAACGGCGCTGACGTCAACCGCGCCGAGCTTGGCGGTTTCGGTGGCGCGGGGAACAACCTCCAAAGCGAGGAAGTGCTTGCCGCTTTCGTCAACGTCCTCAAACACCTGTGAATCCTGAATCAGATTCAGGGTGTTAAACTGCGCCTCCAGCTCGGCGGGTGAAACATTCTCGCCGCTGGGAAGCACAATCACTTCCTTGATTCTGCCGGTGATGTAGAGGAAGCCCTCGTCGTCAAAGCGCACCAAATCGCCTGTTTTAAACCAGCCGTCCTCATAGGCTTCGGTGTTGTCGGCGGCAATGTAGCCGTCCATCATGTTTTTGCCTTTCAGCCACAACTCGCCGTCCACGATTTTGTATTCCTGTTCGGGGAACATCAAGCCGACAGAGCCGGGCTTTTTGAGCGGCTCCGGGTTGCCGGACACCAGGTTTGCGGATTCTGTCAGCCCGTAGCCCGGATAGAGCGCCACGCCGAGCTTGTCATATTCCTCCACCAAATACGGCGGAACCGTCGCCGCGCCGCAGATGATGGTTTTCAGGCTGTCGCCGAACATGTTTCTGCCGAACTTTTTGGAGAGGGTCATTGCCATTTCCGCCAGCGCAGGAACCAGCACCATGATGGTCGGCTTGAACATCGCCGCGTCGCGGAACATGTCTTTGTTGTTGCGGCAAATCATCAGCGCGCTGCCCGAATAGAGAGAGGCGAGCAGGTTGCGGATTAAGCCGAACACATGCGACAGCGGCAGGCAGAGCAGATAGCGCTGCTCAAAGGCGTGCGGAACTCCCAGACAGCTGTTAACGCAGCCCTGCAAAACAGCGGTGTTTGAAAGCAGCGCGCCCTTTGGTCTGCCAGTGGTGCCGCCGGTGAGAATAATCGTGCAGCCGTCCTTGCCCTCCACCTGTGCGGCGGGTGTTTCGGCTTCGGCGGTCTGTGCCGCGTCAAGTGTTTTTAACTCCGGCAGCTTTTCGCGGGCGAGCGCGGCTTGCGCCGCCGTTGCCGCCGAAGAAACCAGCGCCGACGGACGGAACATCATGCAGCAGCCGAACACCGCCGCCGCGTCGAGAAACGCGGGCAGAATTGCCGCTGTGCAGCCGAGCGTGACCGCCGCGAGATAGGCTTTGACAAATTCGTAGGAATTGGGGAGCAGCAGCGCAACGGCGTCGCCCTTTTTGACGCCGCTCTCAGCCAGAACCGTGCGGTATGCTGCAACGTCCCGCGCAAGCTGACGGTAGGTGTATTCTTTTCCGTCGTCCACGATTGCGGTCAAATCCGCGAATTCCGCGGCGCGTTCCTCCCACATCTGCGCCATGCTGTTGTAATGTTTGATTCTGCTAAAGGTCTTTTCACCGGTGTAGCGGCGAAAGATTTCGAGTGTATCAACCTTCATTTTATCCCCCTATTTATCGGCAAACTGTTCCAGCAGCGCCTCGCGCTGCTGCAATTGTTTTGTGATTTCGTTAATCTGTGAAAACGCGGGCACGCCGCCGCAGAGTTGAGTGACGTCAACCGGCTCGTCAATCACCACGCGCAGGCGGTTGTACCAATGCTTGGGCGGCTTGAGAAATACAGGTACAATCGGACACTTGCTCTGCATGGAAATCAGCGCCATGCCGGACTTGAACTCCTGCATTTTTCCGCTGCCGTCGTTGATGTGACCCTCGGGAAACAGCGTGACAACCTTGCCTTCTTTGAGCGTGTCGGTGATTTTGCGAAACGACCCCATGCTGAAATTGTTCGCGTCAATCGGAATACAGCAGCCTGCCAGCCGCAGCAGCGGACCGCCCTTTGTTTCCATTAACACCTGATGGCAGACAAAATACTGCCGGCGGTACCACACGGCATACATGGTGTAGACCGGGTCGATAAAGCCTGTGTGGTTGGAAATCAGCAGCGCACCGCCGCGAATCCGCTTTTTGGCGGCTTTTGAGGTGTAAATCAGCTTTGGGCGCAGCCACACAAGTCCCGGAGGTGCTGCGAGCAGCCGGATCACGTCCATCGGTAAATTGCGCAGCGAAAACAGCCTTGCTTTATTTTGCTTGTTCATTCAGTTGCCGCTCCAAATCAATGATTTTGTCCCGCAGCGCCTTGGTGACCGCCGCAAGGTTCTCTTTTTCAGAAAGCTTGCTGTCGGTCAGCGCCTGCGCGTCAATGGGTGTTCCGATAATCACCCGCGCGCGCTGCCACGTGAAATATTTTCCGTTGGTAAACACCGGAATCACCGGCGCGCCGCTGAGCAGCGCGAGATATGCCGCGCTGGGCTTGAATTCCAGCGGGCGTTTTTCATTCTTCAGCGGCAGACGGCTTTCGGGGAAAATGCCCACCACGCCGCCTTTGTCGAGAATTTCCTGCGACTTTGACACAAAGCCGAAGTCAAAGGCGTTGCGGTTGACAAAAATGCCGCCCATCATTTTGAGGAACAGACCGAGCGGTTGTTTCTCAAACAGCACCTCCGCCATCTGGCAGCGGAAGGTGCGCGTGAAAAATACAAAGAGATAAATCGCGTAATCCCACACCGAGGTGTGGTTGGAAATGACAATCGCTTTTCCTTTTATATGTCTGCGCTGAACGCGCTTGTCCTCATAATATACCTTTGTGCGGAACACCGCCTTTTGCACGGGATAGGCGGTGATTTTGACAAAGGCGTTCCAAAGCTTAATCCACATGGTTCTTAATATAATCGCGCAGCTCCTTTACGGTGTTCAGGCTGCCGTCCGCGTTCTGCGGAAAGGGCAGAGAAAAGTCCTCTTGTAACTTGGCAATCAGCGCAAAATAATCAAGGCTGGTGCCGCCCAAGTCCGCGAAAAAGTCCGCGTCGGGGCTGACCGCGTCAAGTTCCTTGTCAAGCGCCGCCGCAACCATCTGCCGCAGGCGCAAGGTCAGTTCGTCCTCCTGTCCTGCCGCCGTCTGCGTCTGCGCGTTCACACGGCTGAGAGCGCCCGATAAAAAGTCCTCGCGCAGCCGCTTGCGGTTGAGCTTGAACTCGTCGCCCTTCATCAGCGGGTCGCTGATATAGACAACCTTGCCGATTTGACCGCGCAGATTGAGCGAAGCGATTTTTTCCTTGAGCGACTTGTCGAGCAAATCAAGCTGCTCCGGCGAGATATAGCGGTTGACAGACGCGAGCAGTGTGGGCGTGCCGTCGGCGTTTATCAGGCAAACGCCGTTGACGCCCCTGACAAGCAGCTGCGGCTCAATCAGGTTGGGGTTGAGGTTTTCGCCGTTCGCCGCGACAATCAAGTCGTCCGCCCTGCCGAGAATCCTGTATTTTCCGTCCACACACTCCGCGAGGTCGTGGGTATTGAACCACGCGGTTTTGTCGGTGACGGTCTTTTTGCCGTCCTCAATCATATATTTGGCGATAACCTTGCCGCGCACCAGCAGTTCGCCGTTTTCGTTGATTTTGTATTCGGCATAGGTCATGGGCTTGCCGACAGAGCAGGTGTTGCGCTGCTTTTTTTGGTTGGAAAGCTCCACCGAGGTAATGCCGATTTCGGTCATGCCGTAGCCGTCCGCAAGATGATAGCCGATGGCGTTGAAAAATTCCATCACCTCGCCGCGAATCGCGCTGCCGCCGGTGATTAAAAAGCAAATGCTCTCGCCGAACAAATTCTCGCGCACTTCCTTAAAGGCGTGGCGCGTGAAGAAATCACCCAGCCCCGGCGCGTCGCCGAGCTTGCGTGACAGGCGCATACCCTTTTCAAATTTGGCAAAGGTTTTTTCACCGCGGTTGCGGATGGTTTTAATCGCCTGGTCGTAGACCGTTTCCCAAAACAGCGGCACCGCAAAAATGTGCGTCACCTTGTGGCGCTTGATGGTGTTGAGAATCGTCTGCGGCGCCATGTCGTTAAGCTGCACGAACGCCCGCGAGAAAAACGCGAACCAAATATACATCGCAATCAGCCCGAACACGTGGTAAAACGGCAAAAAGCAAAGCTGCTTGATGTGACCGTCATAGTGCTTTTTCGCCTGCGCACATTCCTGAATAATGTGATAGCTGTCGTGAATCTGACAGCGGAATTCCTCGGCGGAATAGGCGCAGATTTTCACGTGCTCGGAGGTGCCCGAGGACATCACCAGGATTTCTTCGCCGAAGCGTGTGGGCTTCAGTTTTTCGCTTGCTTTTTGCAGGCTGTCCGCCGCAATGGTTTTGACGGAATACTGCCTGCCGTCGGAAATCACCGCCTGCACGTTGCAGTCCTTAATCGCCTGCTCCAGCGCGCTGTCGCTCAGGCGCAGATTCATCAAAAGCGGACGGCAGCCCGCAAGCAAAATCGCCCAAAACAGCTCAATCCAAAGCAGCGAGTTGTCCATGCTTAAACCGATAACGGCGTTTTCTGCGGGCGAGAGTGTTTGCTTTACGGTCTGCGCCAGATAAAAAATTTCCTCGTAAGCCTCTCCGTAGGTGGTTTTTTGAATACGATAGCCCGCGCTTTTTTCATACATCAGATTTTCTTTTTCACTGAACATCAGCTCAAAAAGCGAGGAAAAACCAACCTCCGCCGCGTCCAGCTTTTTCAGCTTTGCCTCGACAAATTCGTCAATGCTGCTGTATTGTCCCAATCCGTAATTTTCCATATACCCAATCCGTTTCAAATGATATAGTACATTTATGCACTCAAATTAAATTATACTACAAACCGCTGTCATTTTTCAAGCCTTTTCAACATTTTCCGCCATAGCAAAAGAGCGCACAGCCGTGCGCCCTCGTAAAAAGCTGTTCGGTTGAGATTTAATTCGCGACGCGGATTTGCGACAAAAGCTCGCCCACCTTGTCGTGATAAACCAAGTCCGCCTGACGGTCAAAGGGTGTTTTGTCGCGGTTAATCAGCACAACGGTGTCGCCGCGGAAATAGCGGATAAAGCCCGCCGCCGGATAAACAGTCAGGCTGGTGCCGGCGATAATCAGCGCGTCCGCCTGCATAATCGCGTTCAGCGCGCCGTTGACGGTGCTGTCGTCAAGCCCTTCCTCATAGAGCACCACGTCGGGCTTAATCACGCCGCCGCAGTCGCAGGTGGGCACGCCCTTGCTGTTCTTGATGAATTCGGCGGAAAAGAATTTGCGGCACTTGCGGCAGTGGTTTCTGAGCACGCTGCCGTGCAGCTCGTAGACCCGCTTGCTTCCTGCCGCCTGGTGCAAACCGTCGATGTTCTGCGTCACCACCGCGCTAAGCTTGCCGGCTCTTTCCAGTTCCGCCAGCTTTAAGTGCGCGGCGTTTGGCTTTTTGTCAAGACACAGCATTTTGTCGCGGTAAAAGCGGTAAAACTCCGCGGTGTTGCGCTCAAAAAACGTGTGGCTCAAAATCTGCTCCGGCGGATAATCGTATTTTTGGTTATACAGTCCGTCCACGCTGCGAAAATCGGGAATTCCGCTCTCCGTGCTCACGCCCGCCCCGCCGAAAAAGACGATTTTCCGGCTCCTGTCAATCACGCTTTGCAGTTCTTCCAATGTATTCATAAAATCACCTCGCTGATAAAATTTGATAGTTTAATCATAGTCTGTTTTCGGGAAAAATGCAAGGGGGAATTGGTTAGTGGTTAGTGGTTAGTGGTTAGTGGCGAGTGGTGAGTGGTAAGTGGTGAGTTATAAGTTATAAGTTATAAGTTATAAGGCAACAAAATTTTAAAAATAACGTCCGTTCTTGAAGCAGCGAACGCATGTTGCGCAGAAACACATTCCTTCGGGAACACGCAACAAAATTTTAAAAATAACGTCCGTTCTCGGAGCAAAAGACTTGAAAAAAGGGGCGGGGTGTGTTAAAATTAATATGATACTATGGGTTTTTGGGGCGTCTTGGCGCACTGACCTGTAGAGAAAATAATATTTCCGGCAGAATGGAGTTGATTTTATGGCAAGAAGCGCAGGTGTACTCCTCTCGATTACTTCGCTTCCTTCCCCCTACGGTATCGGTACCATCGGCAAAGAGGCTCGCCAGTTCGCGGATTACCTGAAAAAAGCAGGACAGTCCGTTTGGCAGATTCTTCCCGTCGGGCCGACAAGCTACGGCGACTCGCCGTATCAGTCGTTCTCAACCTATGCGGGCAACCCGTATATGATTGACCTCGACACCCTCATTGAAGAAGGTCTTCTGACCAAAGAAGAAGTTGACAGCTTCGACTGGGGCGACAACGACCAAAAGGTTGATTACGAAAAGATTTACAACAGCCGTTTTCAGGTTTTGAGAATTGCTTACGCAAACTTCAAGACCAAGGATCAAAAGGCGTTCCGCGCGTTTGTCCGCAAAAACAGCAAGTGGCTCAAAAACTACGCCCTCTATATGGCGGTTAAGAGCAGCTTTGACATGGTTTCGTGGACAGAGTGGCCCGAGGACATCAAAATGCGCGAGGAGGCGGCGCTGCGCCACTATGAGCGCAAGCTGAGAAACGACATTAACTTCTGGAAGTTCGTGCAGTTCAAGTTCTATGAGCAGTGGGAAGCCTTCCGTGCGTATGTCAACGGTCTCGGCATTAAGATTCTGGGCGACATGCCGATTTATGTCGCAATGGACAGCGCCGACACCTGGGCAAATCCCGAATTATTCCAGCTTTATGACGACGGCGATCCCATTGCGGTCGCAGGCTGCCCGCCGGATTATTTCTCCGCGACAGGTCAGCTTTGGGGCAACCCGCTTTATGACTGGGATTACCTCAAGGAAACCGGCTACGAGTGGTGGTTTGAGCGCATTAAGGCGGCAAGCAAGCTGTATGACATCACCAGAATCGACCACTTCCGCGCGTTCGCAAGCTACTATTCCATTCCGTATCCCGCCGAAAACGCGATTAACGGCAAGTGGATTGAGGGTCCGCGCATTGAGTTCTTCCGCATGATGGAAGAGACTGTCGGCAAGTTTGAAATCGTTGCCGAGGATTTGGGCACTTTGACTCCCGACGTTACCGAACTGATGGAGCAGACCGGCTATCCGGGCATGAAGGTGCTGGAATTCGCTTTTGACAGCGGCGAGGAAAACGACTATCTGCCGCATAAATACACCCACAATTGCGTTGTGTATACCGGTACGCATGACAACGATACTGTCATGGGCTGGGTGGAAACCGCCAAGCCCGAGGATGTGCGCTACGCAAGAGAATACTGCAAGATGCCTGACGATGAACCGTACAACTGGGGCTTGATTCGCGTTGCTTATGAGAGTGCTGCCGATTTGGCGGTTGTTCCCATGCAGGATCTCCTCGGACTCGGCAAGGAAGCGAGAATGAACACACCTTCCACGCTGGGCGGCAACTGGACGTGGCGCGTGAGCAAGGCGGACATGACGCAGGAGCTTGCGGATAAATTAAAAGCATTGTCTGTTAGAACCGGACGAATGGAGGACTAAACTTATGGCTAACATTATGGAAAAGCTGGAGCTGACCGCGCAGTCTATGTATTGCAAAAAGGTCGAGGAACTCTCCGCTTCTGAACTGCACCTTGCGCTGGGCAAGGCTGTGATGGGCGAAATCGCTCCCAACTGGGCTAAAAGCGAAGCGAAGCACAACAGCCAGAGAAGAGCGTATTACTTCTCGGCAGAATTCCTGATGGGCAGAATGATGTATAACAACCTGTACTGCCTCGGTATTCTCGAAGACGTGACCAAAATGCTGAAGAAAAAGGGCATTGACATCAACGTGTTCGAAGAAATCGACGACGCTGCGCTGGGCAACGGCGGTCTGGGCAGACTGGCGGCTTGCTATCTCGATTCCGCGGCAACCCAAGAGGTTCCGCTGGACGGCTACGGCATCCGTTACAAATACGGCTTGTTCAAGCAGCTCATCAAGGACGGCTATCAGGTAGAGGTTGCCGACAACTGGCAGCGCTTTGAGGATCCCTGGTGCCTCCGCAAAGAGGACGAGGCTGTTTATGTTTCGTTCAAAGACCAGACAGTAAAGGCTGTTCCGTATGATATGGCGGTTATCGGCTGCAAGACTGACAACATCAACACCCTCAGACTCTGGCAGGCAGAGGCAATCAACGAGTTTGATTTCCACGCCTTCAACAACTGCCAGTACGACGCGGCCGTGAAAGAAAAGAACGACGCGGAGAACATCTCCAAGGTGCTCTACCCGAACGATAACCAGTACGAGGGCAAGGTGCTCCGCTTAAAGCAGCAGTATTTCTTCTGCTCTGCTTCTCTGCAGGACATCATGCGCCGCTACAAGGCAAAGCACGGCAACGATTTCAGCCACTTTGCGGAGGAGAACGCGATTCAGCTTAACGATACCCATCCCGTATCCTGTGTTCCCGAGCTGGTTCGTCTGCTCCAGAACGAGGGCATGGGCTTTGACGAGGCGTTTGAAATCGCCCGCAAGACCTGCTCCTACACCAACCACACCGTTCTCAGCGAAGCGCTTGAAAAGTGGAGCGCTGACCTGATGACGCAGGTTATCCCCGAAATCTACAGCATCATCTGCCTGATTGCCAACAAGTGCCAGGAAGAGTTGATAGCAAAGGGCATCGGCAACGATATGCGCGCTAAAATGCGTATTATCGACGGCAATGTTGTCCATATGGCAAGACTCGCAACTTATGCCGGCACCTATGTTAACGGCGTAGCGCAGCTGCACACCGAGATTCTCAAGAGAGATTTGCTCAAAGAGTGGTATCAGATTTATCCCGAGCGCTTCCTCAACAAGACCAACGGTATCACACAGCGCCGCTGGCTCGGTCTTTGCAACCCCGAACTGTCCGACCTTATCACCGAGAAGGTTGGCTCTGACGATTGGCTGATTGATTTGTCCAAGCTTAGCGTGCTCAACGATTGCTGCGACGCGAGAACCATCAATAAGTTCAACAAGATTAAGGCGAAGAAAAAAGCGCAGCTGGCTGAGTATATCAAGAAGATGGACGGCATTGACGTTAACCCCGACACCATCTTTGATGTTCAGGTTAAGCGTCTGCACGAGTACAAGAGACAGCTGCTCAACGCATTCTCCATCGTGGCGATTTACTTCCGTATTAAGGAAGGCAAGCTGCCCAACTGGACGCCGACCACCTTCATCTTCGGCGCAAAGGCGGCTCCCGGCTATGCGAGAGCAAAGGCTATCATTAAGTATATCACCGAGATTGCAAAACTTGTCAACAACGACCCCGACACCAAGGATTTGCTGCAGGTAGTGTTCATCTCCAACTACAACGTATCCTATGCGGAGAAGATTGTGGTTGCGGCGGATATTTCCGAGCAGACCTCCACTGCGGGTCTTGAAGCGAGCGGCACCGGCAACATGAAGTTCATGCTCAACGGCGCAGTGACCCTCGGCACCTGGGACGGCGCGAACATTGAAATTGCGGAGTGCGCAGGTGTTGAGAATGAGTACATCTTCGGCGCAAGAGTTGAGGAAATCGACCGCCTGAAGAAAGAGGGCTACAACCCCGCCGGTTTGATTGCCGAGAATCCTGAGCTGCAGAGAGTTGTCAACACCTTGATTGACGGCACCTTCAGCGACGACGGCGCTACCGGTCAGGGCAGCTTCCGTGAGCTGCACCACGCGCTCACCAAGGGCACCCACTGGCACGATCCCGACCACTACTTCCTTATGCTCGACCTGCCCGGTTACATTGAAACCAAGATTCGCGCAAACGCGGATTACGCAGACCGCAAGGAATTCGGCAAGAAGTGCCTGCTCAACGTTGCCAACGCCGGCAAGTTCTCTTCCGACAGAGCAATCCTCGAATACGCAAACGAAATCTGGCACGTCAGCCACAAATAAGCAACGTGACGTTGCATCCGGCGCGCCTATTGAAACGTTTGTAATGAACTAAAACGTTCATCAACGGCGCAGTCTGAACGCGGGCATGACGGTAGGGCTTTTGTTAAAACGTCAGTTTCGCGGATTGGGTGCAGCTTCAAGCCGCCGGCGCAGTCTGATATTGTTTGTAATTCAATAAAACATACAAGCAAAAGCAGTTAGGAACAAAAAACGTTTCCTAACTGCTTTTCTTATAACTTATAACTTATAACTTATAACTTATAACTCTAACCACTTGCCACTCGCAATTTTCTTGTTGCACTTTCCCAAGCTTTTTGCTATACTGTTAAAGGATATAAAAAAGGAAACGAGGTAATGACTATGGCTGAAATCAAACCGTTCAGAGGTATGCGCTTTGACACCGACAAGGCAGGCGAACTGAAAACGCTCTGCTGTCCGCCCTATGACATCATCAGCGAAGCGGAGCGCAAGGCGTTTATTGCCGAAAACCAATATAACGTGATTCGTCTGGAGCTGCCCAAGGAAGGCGAGAATGTGTATGCGCGCGCGGGAGAAATTCTCGACAAATGGCGCAAAGACGGCATTTTGATTCATGACGATAAGCCCGCGATTTATGTGTACGAAATGGAATTCAACGCCTACAATACCCGCAAGTGCGTCAAGGGCATGATTGCCCGCGTCAAGGTGGAGGAGTTCTCAAAGGGCGTGATTCTGCCGCACGAGTTCACGCTTTCCAAGGCGAAAACCGACCGTTTTAATTTGATGAAGGCGACCAACTGCAATTTCAGCCAGATTTACGCGCTCTATATGGACAGCGACCACACCACGCTCCACACGATTGACGAGGAGAGCAGGCTTGACCCAATGTGCGCGTTTACCGACGACGACCGCATTACCCACCGCCTGTGGAAGATTACCGACGAGGCGGTGATTGCCAAGCTGATTGCCGACTTTGCCGACAGAAAGCTCTACATTGCCGACGGTCATCACCGCTATGAAACCGCGCTGAACTACCGCAACTACTGCCGCGAAAACGGTATTTCCAAAGAGGGCGACCCGCAGGATTACCAGATGATTTATCTGGTGGACATGGAGCACCCCGGTCTGGTGGTATTCCCCACCCACCGTTTGGTGCGCGGCTTGGCAAGCTTTAACAAGCATAATGTGCTGGCGGGCTGCGAAGAATATTTTGAGATTGAAAAGCATGTGAGCGTCGGCAACATGAACACCCTGCTCACCCAAAGATACAACGAGGGCAAAAAAGCGTTCGCGTTCTACTGCGGCAAAGGCGAGTGGTATCTGCTGACCTTAAAGGATATTGCGGTCATGAGCCGCGTGCTGCCTGATGTCAGCGCCGCTTCGCAGCAGCTCGACGTCAGCGTGCTGCACAGTCTTGTGCTCGAAAAGACAATGGGCATTGACAAGGAAAACATGGCGAACCAGATTAACCTGACCTACACCAAGTTCTTTGAGGAAGCGATTGTGTCGGTTGACAAGGGCGAGAGCCAGTGCTCCTTTATCCTCAACCCCACCCGCGTCACCGAAATCCGCGACGTTGCGGCGGCAGGCGAAAAAATGCCGCAGAAATCCACCTATTTCTACCCCAAAATGATTACGGGCATGGTTATGAACGACATCGGAGTGGAGTAAATGACAAAGCTTCTCACCGTCTTTACAGGCGGCACCATCGGCAGCACCCGCGCAAACGGCGCCATTTCTCCCGACGGAAAAAATTCTGCGCTGCTGCTGGAATTATATCAGGAAAAATACGGCGCGGCTGATTTTGATTCAGCCGCGCCCTACACCGTTCTCAGCGAAAATCTGAGTGCGGATAATCTGAAAGCGCTGCGCCGCTGTGTGGAGGAAAACCTGCGCAAGGACTACAGCGGCATCATCATCACTCACGGCACCGACACCCTTCAATACACCGCCGCGTATCTCGATTTGGTGTTGGGCTTGCAGGCTCCTGTCCCGGTGGTGCTGGTTTCCGCCAACTATCCGCTCACGGACAGCCGCTCCAACGGACTTTCCAACTTCGCGGCGGCGGTTGACTTTATCAAAACAAGCGGTGAGCGCGGTGTGTTTGTGTCCTATCACAATACGACTGAAGAATATGCGACCATTCACCGCGGCGCGGATGTGCTGCCGCATTTGCCGCTCGACGACTGTGTGTTCAGCCTTTTTAACGAACCGTTCGGCACGGTGAAAAACGGCGTTTTCGTGAAAAATCCCGCTTACGCGGAACGCGACCGTGCGGATTTTTCCGCTTGTGAGTTAAACGGCAGGGTGCTTTATCTTCGCGCCCATGTCGGCATGCTGCTCCCCGAAATCCCCGGTAACACAAAGGCAATCCTGCTTGAAGGCTTTCATTCCGGCACGCTCCCCACGGCGAGCGGGGAATTCTCCGCTTTTTGCCGCGCGGCGAAAGCAAAAAGCATACCGCTGTATCTGACAGGCAGCCAGGCGGGCTTTGAGTACGAAAGCAAGCAGGCGTTTGAGAATTTGGGAATTCAGGTGCTCCCGCCCATGTCGCCGGTTGCGGCGTATATGATGTTGTGGCTCAAATGATTTGCGCAGCAAATCAATTCATGCCGTTTGCGGCAATTCATGTTCGGCAGAACAATTCATGAATCGCAGATTCAATTCATTCCTGCCGCAATTTCTAACAGAGGAAGCGTTGCCGGAAAATCAGCCGTTCATCTAAGAATGAATTGTTGCTTCGCAACATGAATTGGCAGAGCCATGAATTGTGCTTTGCACATGAATTGTCTGCAAAGCAGACATGAAAAAAAGCCCCCTCGGGGGCTTTTTTTACTGGTAGTCGAATACGTTTGCCCAGCTGAGGAGCAGTTCGCGTTCTTCGGGGTTGCCCTTGACAGACTGGGAAGCGGCGACAATCGGCATCCAGTTGTTGATGTACTGACGTGCGGTGTCGCTCTTAAGGCAATACAGTTTGATATACTTCTCCGCCAAATCCTTCTGACCGTTCAGCATGAACAGCAGATAAGTTCTCGCCGCGTCAGCAGCGCCGTTGCCCTGAGTCGCGTGCGACCAGTCAATCACATAGGGCGTGCCGTCGGGCGTGATAATCACGTTGGAGGGGTTAAAATCGCCGTGGCAAACCTTGTTGTGCTTTTTCATGCTCGCAAGGCGGGTGTGCAGCTCATAGCGGGTGGTTGCGTCCAAATCAGCCTGGCTGATTTTGTCCTGCATTTTATCCTTAATACGCTTGAGCAGCGGGCACTTTTTGCTGAGGATTTTAAGCTGCACGTCAACGAACAGGTTCATGTATTCGTCAATCTTGTCGGGGTTCTCGTCCATCAATTCCTTGAGGGTTTTGCCCTCGATATAATCGGAGATAATCGCCCACTTGCCGTCGATTTTGGTAACTTCCTCAATCTTGGGAATGTTCAGCCCGGTCTCTTCCACACGCGCCTGGTTGAGCGCCTCGTTAAGAATGTCGGACTTGGGGAAGGATTCGTCAAACACCTTGGCGACCAAATTGCCGTCGCGGTAGATTTTCTTATGCTGTCTTTCAGCAATCACATTGTCGAGTTTCATTGATGAAAGCTCCTTTCTGCCTTAAACGGCGTTTTTGTTGTTGCCGTAGAATGCGTTCAGATACATTTGCTTGATTTCGCTCATCAGCGGGTATCTCGGGTTTGCGCCGGTGCACTGGTCGTCAAACGCCTGCTCGGTCATTTCGTCGAGGGTGCTCAGGAAGTCCTCCTCGCTCACACCGTAGTCGGCAATGGTTTCCTTAATGCCGATTCTCTTTTTCAGTTCGTTTATGCCGTCAATCAGGTTTTCAACGCTTTCCTTATCGTCCTCGCCGCCAAAGCCGAGGAACTGCGCCACCTCAGCGTAACGCGCCATGGTGTGCGGGTGGTCGTACTGCGGGAAGGTGCCCATCTTTGTGGGAACCTCGGAGGAGTTGAAGCGGATAACCTGTTCCAGCATCAGCGCGTTGGCAATGCCGTGCGCAATGTGATGGAACGCGCCCAGCTTGTGCGCCATGGAATGGCAAACGCCGAGGAAAGCGTTTGCAAACGCCATACCCGCCATGGTTGCCGCGTGCGCAACCTTTTCGCGCGCCACAGGCTCATTCTGTCCGTTGTCATAGCAGGCGGGCAGATATTCAAAGATGACTTTAAGCGCCTTGAGCGCCAAGCCGTCGGTAAAGTCGGTCGCCATCACGGAAGCGTAGGCTTCGAGCGCGTGAGAAACCGCGTCGATACCCGAAGCGGCGGTCAGACCCTTGGGTCCGCTCATCATGTTGTCGGCGTCCACAATCGCCATGTTCGGCATCAGCTCATAGTCCGCCAGCGGATACTTGATTCCTGTCTCCTGGTCGGTGATAACCGCAAAGGGAGTCACCTCGGAGCCTGTGCCGGAGGAGGTGGGAATCGCGATAAAGTACGCCTTTTCGCCCATCTTGGGGAAGGTGTAAATGCGCTTGCGAATGTCGGAGAAGCGCATTGCCATATCCTGGAAATCTACGTCGGGATGCTCATAGAGAACCCACATAATCTTTGCCGCGTCCATTGCGGAGCCGCCGCCGAGGGCGATAATCACGTCGGGCTCAAACTTGCGCATCGCGTCGGCGCCGTTCTGCGCGGAAATCAGCGACGGGTCAGGCTCAACGTCGGAGAACACGGTGTAGGGAATCGACATTTCGTCGAGCTTGTCGGTAATCGGCTTGGTGTAGCCGTTTTTGTAAAGGAAGCTGTCGGTGACGATAAAGGCTCTCTTCTTGCCCATCACGTCCTTCAATTCCTGAAGCGCAACCGGCATACAGCCCTTCTTAATGTAAACCTTTTCAGGCGCTCTGAACCAAAGCATGTTCTCTCTCCTCTCGGCAACGGTTTTGATGTTCAGCAGGTGCTTAACGCCCACGTTTTCGCTCACCGAGTTGCCGCCCCAGGAGCCGCAGCCGAGGGTCAGCGAGGGAGTGAGGTTAAAGTTATACAGGTCGCCGATACCGCCCTGTGAGGACGGGG
This sequence comes from uncultured Clostridia bacterium, assembly GCA_947168445.1. GTDB lineage: Bacteria > Bacillota > Clostridia > Oscillospirales > Acutalibacteraceae > Ruminococcoides. Next base: position 8,554 of record CAMVLW010000012.1, on the reverse strand, counting down.
TGTTAACGAGAATACGGCAGGTTTTCATCTTTGCCGCGAATTTGTCAATCTTCGCCTTTTCGTTCACTGCGTCAAGGTAAATCGAGGAGGTGTGACCGTAGCCGCCGTCAGCGATTAACCGCTCCGCCTTGGCAATGGCGTCGTCAAAGTCCTCCGCCTTATACATAGCGAGCACAGGGCTGAGCTTTTCGTGCGCGAATTCCTCGCTGATGTCAACGGATTCCACCTCGCCGATCAGAATTTTGGTGGCTTCGGGAACCGTCACGCCCGCGAGCTTGGCAATGGTAACAGGCTTTTGACCGACGATTTTCGCGTTCAGCGAGCCGTTGATGATGATGGTCTTGCGCACCTTGTCGGTTTCTTCCTCATTGAGGAAATAGCAGCCGCGTGCCTTGAATTCCTTCTTGACCTTCGCATACAGCTTTTTGTGTACGATTACGCTCTGCTCGGACGCGCAAATCATGCCGTTGTCAAAGGTTTTGGAATGAATAATTGAGTTGACAGCCAGCAGAATGTCGGCGGTTTCGTCGATAATGGCGGGGGTGTTGCCCGCGCCTACGCCCAAAGCGGGCTTTCCGCTGGAATACGCCGCCTTCACCATGCCGGGACCGCCGGTTGCGAGAATACAATCCGCCTCCTGCATCAGCATGTTGGTGAGTTCCAGCGAGGGAACGTCAATCCAGCTGATGATGTCCTCCGGCGCGCCTGCCGCAACAGCCGCCTCCAGAATGATTTTCGCAGCGGCAATGGTGCTCTTTTTGGCACGGGGATGGGGGCTGATGATAATGCCGTTTCTGGTTTTCAGACAAACCAGCGCCTTAAAAATAGCGGTTGAGGTGGGGTTGGTGGTCGGGATAACCGCGGCAATCACGCCAAGCGGCTCGGCAATTTTCTTGGTGCCGAACACGGTGTTTTCCTCAATAACGCCGCAGGTCTTGACGTCCTTGTACGCATTGTAGATGTACTCGGCGGCAAAGTGGTTTTTGATTACCTTGTCCTCGGCAACGCCCATGCCGGTCTCCTCCACAGCCATCTTGGCAAGGGGAAGGCGCTCGCGGTTTGCGGCGGTTGCGGCGGCAAGGAAAATCTTGTCAACCTGCTCTTGGGTGAAGGTGGAAAATTTTCTCTGAGCTGCTCTGACACGCTCCAAAGCTTCTTCAAAGTTTTCCGGGTTATCCACAATCGGATACTCTTTGTTGCTCATAAAATCTACCTCTTTTGTGTTGGTCTACAGACTTTAACCGGACAAGCCGGATTAGTTGTTTTGTTGATTTTTGAAAGAAAGCAGTTGTGCCGCTTACTTTCTCGGAAGCTCCTCAAGCGCGATATTGTGGCTTTGCGCGTAGGAAACGCCGTAGGAGCCGGTGTATGCCTTGATTTTAAAATCAGCCGCGCACTCGGCAAAGGTATCGTCGGCGATTTTGGTGATGGTAAGCGGCAGGGTGACCTCTTTCAGATTTGAGCACTGGAAGAACACGCGCTCGTTGAGGGTCACAAAGGTGTCGCTTTCCGGAATGGTGACGGAGGAAATACCTGTTGCGGAGAATGCGTACCATTCCACCTTCTTTAAGGTTGCGGGCAGTTCGATTTTGGTGAGCTTCTTGCAGTTCCAGAACGCGTTTTCACCGATTACCTTCAAGCCCTTGGGCAGGTTGACGGAGGTGAGGTTCTGGCAGGAGGAGAAGGCGTGCTTTTGAATTTCGGTGACGGTTTCGGGAATCTTGACGCTCTCAACATCCTTGCCCTGGAACAGGTTCGCGCCGATAACGGTCACGTTCGCGCCGTTGACGGTTTTGGGAACCTCAACATTTTTGGCGGTTCCGTTGTAAACCGTAACCTTGACCTCCTTGTCGTTGAGGCGGTAGAAGCCGAATTCGCCTTCCTCGAAGTCGGGGTTGGTGGGTTCGATTTTATAGCCCTGTCCGTTGGAGGTGGAGGTGGTGCTCTTCGCGGTCTTTTTGTCCTTTTCACAGCCGCAGCCTGCGGTGGCGACAGCCACACTCGCGCAAAGCGCCAGAGCGAGAATTGCAGTAACAATTTTCTTCATGTTTTGGAATTCCTTTCTGTTTGATAACCGCGACGAACCTCCGACGGTACTATTTTACCTGATTGTTAAAAATTTGTCAATGTTTGTTTGGCAAAAGAAGTCGGTCGCGTTATCCGGTATTTTATCTTTTCATGGTTTTGGTTTGGTGGTTTTGCAGCCTGCAAACATGACAAACGGGCACAAGCAGCGCCCTTTTGGTAAAACAAACCGATAATTAATCTTATTATACTATAAAATTTGCACACTTGCAATCCGTATTTTACAGTTTTTTAAAATTAGTGGCGAGCTTAGCGTTGAAAGTCAACTCTCTAACTCACCACTTACCACTCGCCGCTAATCACTATATAATGGTATACGAAAATCCTGTCAAAAAAAGGAAGAAAAGGAAAAAGTAACCGGAATTTTACAAAATTGTAATCATTTCTGTCAAATTAATTCCTGTCGGGAAATAATAGTTGAACAAAATCACGGAAATTTCCAATAAGCAAAAAAATATGTCAATAGGGGTTGACATTTTTAAGAAGTCGCGGTATAATTATTACAAAATTGTTAACAAGTTACTTTTGATTGTAATATTCGGTTACAAAATACATCACACTTGTTGGAAATTGGAGGTAATGACAATGAACAAGTTTAAAAAAGTCGTCGCAGTTGCGCTCAGCGCGGTTACCGTTGCGAGCGTCGGCGTTGTCGGCGGCAGTATCTCCGTCGGTGCGTCGGGTACAGGCGCCGGTCTTGCGGAGTACGCGCTCAATGCCTATTACGAAGGATGGAGTTACGTATGGGGCGGCACAGAGCCCGGTGCGGTTGACTGCTCCGGTTTGATTTGGTCGTATTGCGGCGGCGACAGACTCAACATGCGTGACGACGCAATTGCAAACGGCAGAGATTGGGGCTACGTCAGCGACGGTATTCCCAGAGTACACGGTCTCGGACTTTCCCGACCCAACCATGTCGGCGTTTATATCGAGGACGGCATGGAGGTTGACGCGAGAGGCAGCGACTACGGCGTTTGCTATCAGCAAATCGGCGAGAACGGTTACAACAACTGGGATTGCTGGTTCAAGCTGACCGCTGTTTCCTATCCCGAAAACGGCTGGGAAAACTTCAACGGCAACTACTATTACTATGAAAACGGCGAATATGTCGTCAACACTTCCAGAACCATTGACGGCACAACTTACTACTTTGACTCCAAGGGTCATTCCGGCACAACGCCCACGAGCACAAGCAGTTCGAGCAGCTCAAGTTCCGATCTAGGGCAAGGCTCAAGCAAAAGCTCCGGCACAACCAGCAAGCCCACAAGCTGGAGTAAAGGTTCAAACGACGACGAAGTTATTAAAATCCAAGAACGTCTGGCTGAGCTTGGTTACTACGACGGCGCAATCGACGGTATCTTTGGAGACAAAACAGACGCAGCCTTTAGAGCTTTCCAGGCAGCAGCCGGTTTAACCGTAGACGGTATCGCCGGTTCTGACCGCGAGGTGCTCTATTCCGATAACGCTCCCGCAGCCAAGACAGAAGCACCCGCTCCTGTTGAGGAGGAAAAGACAGAGGAGCCCGCGGAGCAGCCCGCAGAGCAGCCCGCAACCGAGGCTCCCGCTGAGGAAACCACCGCTGCCGAGGAAGAAAACCTCGACATCATCGTTATCGAAACAGGCACCTTCAGCGACGAGGTTGCCACCGTTCAGGCAAAGCTGGTTGAACTTGGCTACTTCGGCTTAGAGCCCACCGGTCTTTACGGCGACTTCACCACCGAGGCAATCGCCAACTTCCAGATGGCGAACGGTCTGGAATCCACCGGACTGCTCGACACCACCACCTACATGCTTCTGTTCAGCGACGACGCGGTTGTCAGCGAAATTCCCGCTGTCGGCGCAGTTGCAGAGGAAGCGCCCGCTGAGGAAGTGCCCGCTGAGGAAGCGGCACCCGAGGAACCCGTTGTTGAAGAAGCAGCGGCGGTTGAAGAGGTTGCAGAGCCTGCGGCTGACCCGATTGTTGAGTCCATGACGCCCGTACAGTCCATCGCTTCCACCGCTCCCGCGGTTAAGAGCAGCGAGTATGCGGCAACAGCTTCCAATTCTGTTGCAAAGGCGAACGAGGTTACCGCGAAGGCACTTGAAAAGTCCTCCAACATCGTTCCCACCGCCAACACCGCAGACGTCAAGAGATCCGCAAACATCTGGCTCTGGCTGATTCTGGTAGCTGCCATTCTCGGTATCGTTGCCGTTGTCATGCTGATTGTCACCAAGAAGCAGAACGGCACCCGCAAGCAGAAGAAGATGTCCACCCGCGCAAAGCTTAACACCCGTTGGTAAGCAGCAGCGTGACGCTGCACCCGGCGCGCCTTTTGAAAAGTCGGTTACATGGAAAAGCCGGCTGAACGGCGCAGTCAGAAAGAGCGGGTATCTGAAATAAATCAACACCCTGTCAGTGATGGCAGGGTGTTTTTTCTAAGCTGTTGTATTGAAAAACCTTTCGGTATCTGTTACACTGTGTATGAGGTGAAGCATATGGAAAAATCACGGCTGGAACAGCAGTTTGATTTTATTCTCGAAGCCGACAAGGAAAAGTCGATTTACCGCCAAACGCGGCTGTCCAACGGCGTTGACCGCGAAAACGACGCCGACCACGCATGGCACATGGCGCTGATGTGCATTTTGCTCAGCGAATACGCCAACGAAAAAATCGACGTGCTGCGAACGGTTTCAATGATTCTGATTCACGACATTGTGGAAATCGACGCGGGCGACACCTACGCCTACGATAAAAGCGCTTTGTCCACCCAGCGCGAGCGCGAGTTAAAAGCCGCCGGCAGGCTTTACAATTTATTGCCGCCCGACCAAGCCAAAAAGCTGCGCGCCCTGTGGGATGAGTTTGAGGAGGGCAAAACGCCCGAAGCGCGGTTTGCGCGCACGCTCGACAACGTGCAGCCCGCCATGCTCAACAGCGCGACCGACGGCGTGGAGTGGGTGAATCATCGGGTAAGGCTCAGCCAGATTTTAACCCGCAACAAAAACACCGCCGATGGCTCGGCGGCGCTGTGGGAGTATTCTTATCAACATTTCATCAAGCCGAATGTGGAAAAGGGAAGAATCCTCGGCGACGTGGAATCACTTTGAAAAATCCAACGTAATGCTGTCCTTGTCAGTGGAGAACTGCGTAAGCTTCACGCCTGCCGAGGTCAGCATTTTTTTCGAGGCAACCGTCGCGTCGGAATCGGCGTATTTGTCATAGAGATACACCACCTCCGCAATGCCGGATTGGATAATCGCCTTCGCGCACTCGTTGCAGGGGAACAAATCGACATACAGCCTCGCGCCCTTCAAATCCTTGCCGTGGGCGTTGAGAATCGCGTTGAGTTCGGCGTGCACAACATAATTGTATTTGGTGTCCTTGCCCTCGCGCGCCCAGGGGTAAATATCGTCCGAGCAGCCGTAGGGAAAGCCGTTGTAGCCGGTGGAGAGAATGATGTTGTTTTGATCGACAATGCACGCCCCAACCTGCGTGTTGGGATCCTTGCTGCGCTTTGCCGCCAACAGCGAAACGCCCATAAAGTATTCGTCCCAGGAGATGTAATCCTTCCGTTTCATAGCTGCCTCCTTGTCACAATAATTGCTCCGCCCACTGCTCGGGCTTAAAGCCGACCAGCACAAAGCCTTCGCCAATCAGCAGCGGACGCTTTACCAGCATACCGTCGCCCGCGAGCAGTGCAAGCTGCTCCTCCTCGCTCATTGCGGGGAGCTTGTTTTTCAGTTCAAGGGATTTGTAAAGCTGACCGCTTGTGTTAAAGAATTTTTTCAGCGGCAGCCCGCTTGCCTTGTGCCACGCCCTCAATTCCTCAAGGGTCGGGTTTTCATTTTTAATGTGCCTGTCTGTGTAAGACGCGCCGTGTTCGTCCAGCCACTTTTTCGCCTTGCGGCAGGTGGAGCAGGGCGGATATTCCAAAAACAGCATGTGCCAATCCCTCCGTTTCTTTTCGGTATCTAAATTATAGCATACAAGCAGGTGTTTTAAAATACCCAATTTGTGCGAATCACAAACTTTTTTCGGTGTGCGTATTGATTTTTATGGGCATTTGGTGTATTATTTGAGAAATGAAGTATTTCAATATTTATTTTGCGGGAGATTTTGTTACAATCTCCCGTATATCTTTGTTGATTGGGAGAACAATATGAAAATTGTAATTGTTGGCTGCGGCAAGGTCGGAACCTCCATTGCCCGCGAGCTGAACACCGAGGGGCATGAAATCACTGCGGTTGATAACAACCACGCGGCGGTGACCCGCATGTCCGAAACCCTTGACATTCTGGGCGTCGAGGGCAACGGCGCCACCTATGAGGCGCTGTCTGAGGCGGGAGCGGAGGACGCGGATTTGGTAATTGCCGCCACCGCCCGCGATGAGGTGAATCTTTACACCTGCCTGATGGCGCGCTCCATCGGCGTTCCGCACACCATTGCGCGTGTGCGCAGCCCTGAGTACACCGCCGATTTGCACCGCGTTAAGGATCAGCTGCGCCTTTCCATGGCGATTAACCCTGAGCTGACCGAGGCAATTGAAATCAGCCGTCTGCTGCGTTTTTCCGGCGCGCTGGAAATCGACAGCTTTGCCAAGGGCGCCGTGGAGTTGATTAAGGTCAGTATTCCGGCGGATTCTCCGGTGAACGGCAAAAAAATCAGCCAAATCGACACCCTGCGCGGCAGAATCCGCGTCTGCACCGTTGAGCGCGGCGACGAGGTGTATATCGCCAACGGCGAAACCGTCATCCAGAGCGGCGACAAGGTTTCTGTTGTCGCAAAGCCCGAAATCGCGGCGAAGTTCTTCAAAAAAGCCAACGTCAACATCGGCAAAAGCCGCGACGTGATTTTGCTCGGCGGCGGCAAGGTGTCGTTCTATCTGGCGCAGCGGCTGCTGAAGGCGGGCGCGAACGTGAAAATCATCGAGCGCAACCAAGGGCGCTGTGCGGTGCTTGCCGAACAGCTTCACGACGCGATCATCATTCAGGGCGACTGCATGGATCAGGAGCTTTTGCTCAGCGAGGGCATCGAGCATGCCGACGGCGTGGCGGCGCTGATGGATTATGACGAGGAAAACATTCTGATCTCCCTCTATATCAAAAGCGTTTCACGCGCGAAGGTGATCACCAAAATCAACAACGACTCTTTTGACACGATCATTTCCAACCTCGGACTTGACTGCGTAATGAACCCCAAGATCCTCACCGGTGAATACATCGCGCGCTATATCCGCGCCATGCAGAATTCACTCGGCAGCAACGTGGAAACGCTTTACCGCTTGTGCGAGGACAGGGTTGAGGCGCTGGAATTCCGCGTCAGAGAGAACTCCCGTACCACCAAGGCGCCGCTGTCGCAGCTTGAATTAAAGGACGACTTGCAGGTCATCTGCATTTCGCGCGGCGGCAAAATCATTCTGCCGCACGGCAGTGATTCCATTCAGCCCGACGACTCGGTGGTTGTCATCACCAAGCGTAAGGGTTTGAGCGACCTGGACGACATTTTGAAGCGCTGAGGACTGGAAATGAATAAACGGTTAATTGTCTATATTCTCGGCTGGGTGCTGATCGTCGAGGGCGCCGCGATGCAGCTTTGCACCGTCACCTCGATGATCTACCGCGAGCACGAGGGACTTTACTTTTTGCTGACAGGCGCAGGGTGCGCCGTTTTGGGCGTTTTGGCTGTCAAGGTCAAAAAGCCGAAAAACATGGTGCTGTACCAAAAGGCAGGCTTTGCCGCAACGGGTCTGAGCTGGCTGCTGCTTGCCGCTGTGGGCGCGCTGCCGTTCTGGCTCAGCCGTGAGATCCCGCGTTATTACGACGCCTTTTTTGAAGCGGCTTCCGGCTTTACCACCACCGGCGCCACGATCCTCACCAATGTTGAGGCGCTCAGTCACGGCATGCTTTTGTGGCGCAGCGTCATGGTTTGGCTGGGCGGCATGGGCGTTATCGTCTTTTTGCTCGCGCTTATTCCCAAGCTCGGCGGTCAGCAGAACATTTTTTTGATGAAGGCGGAAAGCCCGGGCCCGATCATCGGCAAGGCGGTTCCCAAAATGCGCAACTACGCCGCGCTGCTCTACAGCATTTATTTCGGCTTGACGCTGATGGAAATGATTTTGCTGCTCTGCGGCGGTATGTCGCTGTTTGATGCAATCAACACCAGCTTTTCCACCGCGGGCACCGGCGGCTTCGGTATCCACAACGACAACATGGCGGCGTATCATTCGCACTATCTGCAAACCGTCATTGCGGTTTTCATGATGCTCTTTGGCATCAATTTCAGCGTGTATATCCTCATCATCGGGCGCAAGTTCAAGCAGGCGTTCAAGATGGAGGAACTGTGGTTCTACCTCGGCTTTATCGCGGTTTCCACGGTGATTATCGGCTTTAACATCATGCCGCTTTATCACAACGACCCCGGCGAATCCTTCCATCAGGGCTTTTTCTACGTTTCGTCGATCATCACCACCACCGGCTTCGGCATCGGTGACGT
>CAMVLW010000011.1 GCA_947168445.1 uncultured Clostridia bacterium | reverse complement strand
TTTTCCGCCTCTATTTTTTTTACATAAGCTTTATTACATAATTGTTAATAAAATGACAAAATCACTTGCAACGGCGCGCGTTTTGTGGTACAATAAAAATGTTAACGAATTGTAATCATTTCAGGTGCGTATGAAAATTAATGAATTTATTAAGACTCACAAAAATATTATCGTAGCCGTTGCGGTTGCGCTGGTGGCGGTTTTGCTGGTGGTGCACACGCTGGTTGCCAACAGTATTCTCTCCGCAAGCGACGGCAGAGAGCTGCAATCGAATTCCGCGGTTAATCCACGGCATAAGGAAATTATGGAAAACGGTGCAAGCGCGCTGACAACCGACGCTTCCTCTCCTATGGAGAGCACCGCCTCTGTCAGCACTCCGGCAACAAAGCAGGAAACCACCGCGCCGAAGGCGACTGTTCCCGCGACCACCAAGGCAACGCAGGCGGCTTCCACAGCGCCGACCTTGGCGGACATTCCGTTTGCCACGGCGATTGCGCCCGAAACGCCTGCCGACTACAGCGCGCAGTGGGATTTGGGCTATTTAATCGCGATTGACAACCCCGACACCAGCTATGTCTGCGCTCCCGTTAAGCTGACGGACGAGGACAGAGATTTGCTTGAACGCCTGTGCATGGGCGAGTTCGGCTCCGGCGGCTTTATCGGCGCAAGCCTGATTGCACAAGCGGTGAAGGACGCCATGTGCTTTGACGGCTACAGCTCCGTGGAAGAGGTTATCCGCGAATGTCGCTACACCGGCAGCACCGACATTGGCACCAGCAGCGAGTGCCGTCAAGCGGTGCGGTATATCTTTGATGAAAACCACGACGCGGTGCAGCACCGCATTATGTATATGTATAACCCTTACATGGTGCAGAGCGCCTTTCACGAGAGCCAGAATTTCATTCTCTCCTTTGCGGGCGTGCGGTTTTTTGACCGCTGGGGATATTAATTGAATATGATGAGAAGCCACATTCTCAGGAGTGTGGCTGTTCTTTTGGAATTCGGCAATTGACTCTATGACAAGAAAAAGTTGCATTTTATTAACAAATAGTTACAAAAAGATTGCAAAACCGACAGCTTTATGTTATAATAGAAATATCATAAGCTGAGAGGTTCGTATGAAAAGAATTATCGCCGCATTATTAGGAATAATTTTGCTGATTTGCGCAGGCGGCTGTTCGCAGGATTCGGGCATTTCGTTTACCGAATCCAAAGCGACACAGGATCAGCCGAAGCAGCAGGCGTCCACCGCTCCGACGGTGCAGCCGACAACGCGCGAGGTTGCGGAGGTCAGAGATGAGGACGAGGTGCTGACAAAGGTGCTGAAGGCGCCGCTCAAAAACAGAAAAGCACAGTTGAATGTGGAGTTTATCGACCAATATCCCGAGTTGCCCACAGGCTGTGAGTCGGTTGCACTGACCGAGGCGCTGCGCTATCTGGGATTTAAGCTTGAAAAGACCGACTTTGCCGACATTTATCTCGGATTCAGCGACGAGGTGATGTGGGGCTATGTCGGAGACCCTGCCGAGAGCGACGGCGCAGGCATTTTTCCGCCGGGCTTGGTGATGAACGCCAATGATTATTTGGCTTCGCAGCACAGCGATTATCGTGCCTATAACACGATGGGCACGGAACTGACGGATTTGTATAAGCTGATTGACGCCGGATTTCCCGTTGTGATTTGGACGACGATTGACTACAGTGTTCCGTATCTCGAGGACGACGTGCCGTTCTATTATAACGACGAGGAGTTTTACTGGTATTCCAACGAGCATTGCGTGGTGCTGCGCGGCTACGATTTGGACGCGGGCACGGTGACGCTTGCCGACCCGACACATGGAATCGTGACTCAGGACGCGGAACATTTCGGCTTGATTTATAATAATATCGGTATGCTTTCCATGACGGTGATGAAGTAATGAACCCTGAATTTATCGACGGCGGGCAGGCGTTCGACTTTGGCAGAACGTCTGCGCTTTACGCGCGGTTCCGCGACATTTACCCGCAAAGTATGTATCAAAAGCTGATTGCGCTCGGTATCGGCAAGCGCAATCAGCATATTTTGGATTTGGGCAGCGGAACGGCGGTTTTGCCTGTCAATTTGTATCACACGGGCGCTGTATTTACCGCGACGGATATTTCCGCAAATCAGGTGGCTTTTGGACAAAGGCTGGCACAGGAAAAAGGTCTTGACCGCATTTCCTTTAAGGTGTGCGCCGCAGAGGACACCGGGTTTGCGGATAACAGCTTTGACGCGGTGACGGCGGTGCAGTGCTTTCAATATTTTGACGCGGAAAAGGCGGCGCGGGAGATTGCGAGAGTGTTGAAGCCGCAAGGCTTATTCTGCAAGATTTTCATGGACTGGCTGCCGTTTGAGGACGAAAAAATTGCCGAAATGGAGCGGTTGGTGCTGCAATACAATCCCGCGTGGAGCGGCGGCGGATTCCGTGAATTCCGCTATGTATTTCCGAAATGGGCGGAAGGACGGTTCCGCTCGGAGAGCGTTCAATCCTATGATGAAACGCTGTCCTTCTCCAAGGAGGCATGGCTCAACCGCGTGCTGACCTGCCGCGGCGTGGGAGCGAGTCTGAGCGCGGAAAAAATCGCCGCGTTCACGGAGGAATACCGCGGCTTGCTGGAAAAATATGAGGAGCCTTTGCGGTTAAAGCACCAAATTCATATTGAACTTTATCGGAAAATAAAGACATAAAAAGAAGCGTATTTGACGTTTGTGTTTCGTCAAATACGCTTTTTCTGTATAAATCAATTTTTATTCCGCGTCGTCCTTTTTGTCGAGCAGGCACTCAACCAGCACAGCCTTTTGCGCGTGCAGACGGTTTTCGGCTTCCTCAAAAATCTCGTTGGCGTGCGCCTCAAAGACCTCTGCGGTGATTTCTTCGCCGCGGTGCGCGGGCAGGCAGTGAAGCACCATGCACTCGTCGTTGGCAACCGCCATCAGCTCGCCGTTCACCTGATAAACGCCTGCGAACACGGCTTCGCGGGCTTTCTTTTCTTCTTCCTGACCCATTGACGCCCAAACGTCGGTGTAAATCACGTCGGCGCCCTTTGCGGCTTCCATCGGGTCGTTGACAATTTGGAACTTGTCGCCAAACTGCTTGCCGAATTCCATGATGTGCTCCGGCGGGAAGTAGCCGTCGGGACAAGCCGCAGAGAAACTCATGCCCATGCGCAGCGCGCCGACAGCCAGCGAGTTGAGCATGTTGTTGCCGTCGCCGATAAAGCACATCTTCAAGCCCTCCAGCTTGCCCTTAAACTCACGGATGGTCATGAGGTCGGCGAGCACCTGACAGGGATGGCAGTAGTCGGTCAAGCCGTTGATAATCGGAATCGAGCCGTATTTTGCGAGCGCTTCCACCTCGCTTTGAGCGAAGGTGCGAATCATAATCGCGTCAACAAAGCGCGAGAGTACGCGCGCAGTGTCCTCAACCGGCTCGCCTCTGCCGATTTGCAGGTCGTTGGAGCTGAGAAACAGGGGATAGCCGCCAAGCTGGGTCATGCCCACCTCAAACGACACGCGGGTGCGGGTGCTTGACTTTTCAAAAATCATGCCGAGGGTCTTGCCCTGCAGCAGCTTGTGTTCAATACCGTGCTTTTGCTCGTATTTCAACTGGTCGGCGAGGTTGAGGGTGCGCATAATTTCTTCGGTTGACCAGTCTTCCAGCTTTAATAAGTGTTTCATTCTGTAATCTCCTTTAAAGTTTTGTCTAATATCGCAACCGCTTCGTCAAGCTCGTCTGTTGTAATCGTGAGCGGAGGCAACATTCTGAGCAAATCCTTTGCGGTAATAATCAAGAGTCCGTTGGCAACGCATTTTGCCGCAGCCTCATGCGCGTCGCCGTCAATTTCAATGCCGACCATGAGTCCAAGGCGGCGCACGCTCTTGACGGCTTCAATTTTGAGCAGTTTTTCTTCCAGATATTTGCCTTTTTCCTCCACTGCATTGAGAAATTCCGCGTTGGCAACGCGGCTGAGCACATAATTCGCGCCCGCGCAAACAACGGGATTGGCGCCGAAGGTGGTGCCGTGGGTCGAGGGGGACATGACGTCCTTTAGCTTTTCGCCGCAAAGACAAATGCCGATGGGGAGTCCGCCGCCGATTCCCTTTGCAACGGTCATCAGGTCGGGCTTCACGCCGTAATGCTCGTGAGCAAACAGCTTGCCGGTTCTGCCGACGCCGGTTTGCACCTCGTCGATAATCAGCAAAATGTCGTTTTTCTCACAGAGCGAGGCGATTGCCTGCACATAGTCCTTGTCGAGAATGTTCACGCCGCCTTCGCCCTGAACGACTTCGAGCATGACCGCGCAGGTTTTTTCGTCAATGTTGTTTTTCAAATCGTCGAGGTTGTTCGGCTCGGCGTACTTAAAGCCCTGCGTAAAGGGGAAGAAGTAGTTGTGAAAAACCTCCTGCCCGGTTGCGGAGAGCGTGGTGACGGTTCTGCCGTGGAAGGAGTTTTGAAGGGTGATAATCTCATTGCGCTCCGCGCCGTACTTGTCAAAGCTGTACTTACGCGCGATTTTGATGGCACATTCGTTTGCCTCGGCACCGCTGTTGCCAAAGCAGACCTTCGCAAGCCCGGTGAGCGTGCAGAGTGTTTCCGCGAGGTCGCTCGCCTGCGCGCTGTAAAAGTAGTTGGACATGTGCTGAATGGTTGCCGCCTGAGCGGAAATTGCCTTCACCCAGCCCTCGTCGCAATAGCCGAGGGAGTTGACGCCGATGCCGGAGCTGACGTCGATATAGCGTTTGCCGTCCTCGTCATAGGCAACGGCTCCCTTGCCGCTTTTCAGCGCTACGTCATAGCGACCGTAGGTGTGCATGATGTACTGTAAATCTTTTTCCTTCGTGTTCAAAGTTACCCCTCTTTCGTGTTATGATTGATAGCTGAAAACGAAAACGTCGTCGCGCTTTTCAAATCCGAAATCCTTCCAGAATTGCTGACCTGTTTCGTTATTCTGATAGCAGAAGATATGCGTTTTTTCAATGCCCTCGCCGGTGATTTTTTCAATTGCTTTTTCCGCGAGCGCGTGACCGATATGCCGGCGGCGGAATTCAGGCAGCACTGCCATGTGATGAATAAAGCCGCGCCGTCCGTCGTGACCCGCAAGCACCGTGCCGACGATTTTGCCGTCAACAACCGCCACCTGCGACAAGCCCTCGTTGCGTTTGAGATACCGCTCAATCTGCGATTTTTCGTCCGCGGAGGAAAGCGCGCGCTTGGTGGTGATTTGCCACATCGCAAAAACCTCGTCGTAGTCTTGAATTGTCATGGGACGTATGGTTACCATGAATAAACCTCTTTTTTAAGTTGAAAGTTGAAAGTTGAAAGTGAAAAGTGGAAAGTTGAGATTTATAGCGAGTTCCGACGCGCCGTTACGCCGAAGCATGAATCAAACCGACCTGTCCAAAGGCGCGCTGGGTGCAGCGTCACGCTGCTAGTAGAACATGGTGCCGATGCCTTCGTCGCTGAAGAGTTCAAGAAGAATGGAGTGCTCCAGTCTGCCGTCGATAATGTGAGCGCAGTTGACGCCGTTGCGCACCGCCTCTACACAGCAGTCGATTTTCGGAATCATGCCGCCGGTGATGATTCCGTCACGCTTGAGCATGGGAACCTCGCTGACGTTGACAACGGGAATCAGGCTCTCGTCGTCGTGAACGTCGCGCAGCAGACCGCGAATGTCGGTCATCAAAATCAGTTTTTTCGCGCCCAGCTTTGCCGCAATCTGCGCCGCGGCAAGGTCGGCGTTGATGTTATACACATTGCCGTCATAGCCGCCCGCAACGGTGGCGACAATCGGCAGATAGCCGTCCTTCATGGCGTTTTGCAGCGGTTCGGGGTTGACCTCGCGGATTTCTCCGACAAAGCCCAAATCAGCAGCGCCGGACACCAGCTTGTCTGCCATCAGCAGCTTGCCGTCCAAGCCGCAAAGACCCAGCGCCTTGCCGCCGTGACTTTCAAGCAGCTGCACAAGGCTCTTGTTTACCTTGCCCGCCAGCACCATCTGCACAATGTCAATTGTTTCTTGGTCGGTCACGCGCATACCGTTTTCAAAGCGGCTTTCCTTGCCGATGGCGTTGAGCATCGCGTTGATTTCGGGACCGCCTCCGTGCACCAGCACCACATTGATGCCAATCAGCTGCATGAGCACCAAGTCGCTCATAACGGCGGATTTCAAATCCTCATTAATCATCGCGTTGCCGCCGTATTTCACGACAATCGTTTCGCCCGACCATTTTTTAATATAGGGCATTGCCTGAATTAAGACCTTCGCCCGTTTCTGTACGTCCATGTTTTTTCTCCGTATTATGATTTGATATAGAAACAATCTTCCTCCCATTTCAGAGGATTGTTGTCAATGTATTCGTATATTTTTAGAGGTGAATCCATCATGTCCTATAGTCGCCGTTGATTTTTACGTAATCGTAGGTTAAATCGCAGCCGTAGGCTTCGGCGGCGGCTGCGCCGTCACCGAGGGTGATGATAATTTCGATTTCGTTTTCGAGAAGAATTTGCTCTGCCTTTGCTTCGTCAAACGCCAGACCGCAGCCGTTTTGACAGACGAGGATTTCGCCCGCCGCGGATTTGTAGGCGACGTCGATTTTCTTCACGTCGTCAACGTCCGCGCCGCTGTAGCCGACAGCGCAGAGAATTCTGCCGCAGTTGGCGTCCGCGCCGAACATCGCGGCTTTGACAAGGCTGGAGCAGATAACGCTCTTGGCAACGGTCTTTGCCGCTTTGTCGTCCTTGGCGCCGCTGACCTTGCAAATCAACAGCTTTGTCGCGCCCTCGCCGTCGGCGGCAAGCTTTTTGGCAACCGCCTGAAACGCGGCGGTCAGCGCTTCAAGGAAAATGTCATAATCTTCGTTTTTCTCGGTGATTTCCGCGTTGCCCGCATAGCCGGACGCGAGAATCGCGAGGGTGTCGTTGGTGGAGGTGTCGCCGTCCACACTCACCATGTTGTAGCTGACGTCCGCCGCTTCCATCAGCGCGGCCTTCAGCATGCCGGCGGAAATCGCCGCGTCGGTGGTGACAAAGGAGAGGGTCGTGCCCATGTTGATGTGAATCATGCCGCTGCCCTTGGCAATGCCGCCGATGGTGACGGTCTTGCCGCCGATAACGGTCTGCACCGCCCATTCTTTTTTGACGGTGTCGGTCGTCATAATCGCTTCCGCCGCGTTGGTGCCGCCCTCTTTGGAAAGAATGTCCTTCAGCGCGTTCACGCCGCTTTCAATCGGGGCGAGGGGAAGCGGCTGACCGATAACGCCGGTGGAGGCGACCAGTACGTTGTTTTCGTCAATGCCGAGCGCGTCAGCCGCAAGCTTAGCCATCGCCTCGGCTTTTTCGTAGCCGTCGGGATTGCAGGCGTTGGCGTTGCCGGAATTGACAATCACCGCCTGCGCCGTGCCGTTTTCAAGGTGCTTTTGGGTGACGTAAATCGTGTCGGATTTCACTAAGTTTTTCGTAAAAATCGCCGCCGCCGTGCAGGGCTTGTCGCAGGCGATTAACGCCAAATCGCGCTTGCCGTTGGGAATCACGGCGGGCGCGTCAGCTTTTTTCGTTTTGTCAATCGCGGCGGAGGTTGCCGCCTTTACACCCGCACAAACGCCGTTGGCGGTAAATCCCTGCGCCGCCGTAACGCCGCCGGGAATAAAATGAAAGTTGCTCATAATAATACCTCTAAGTCAGAGTTGAGAGTTGAGAGTTGAATGTTAAAAAGCAGGGGGAACGATAACCAAGCCTGTTTTTTCGTCCAAGCCGAAGATGATGTTCATGTTCTGAATCGCCTGACCCGCGGCGCCCTTTACCATGTTGTCAATCGCCGCGCAGGCTACCAGCTTGTTGGCGCGCTTGTCGTGGTGAATGGACACGTCGCAGAAGTTGGAATAGCGGACGTTGTGAATGTCGGCGCACTTGCCGTCGTCAAGCAGGCGCACAAAGAATTCGTCCTTGTAATAGTCCTCATATGCCTTGCGGATTTCCTCAAAGGTCACGCCGTCCTTGATGTCGGCATAAACCGTGGCGAGAATACCGCGGTTAACGGGGAGCAGGTGGGGAACAAAGGTGATGGTGACGTCCTCGCCGCTGAGTTTTGAAAGCGTCTGCTCAATTTCGGGCGTGTGGCGGTGGCTCGCGACCTTATACGCATGAAAGCCCTCGTTGAGTTCGGGGAAGTGGTTGCCCTGTGTGGGCTTTCTGCCTGCGCCGGTCACGCCGCTTTTGCAGTCGCAGATAATGCCCTTGGTGCTGATCAGACCGTTCGCAATCGCGGGCGCAATCGCCAGCGGCGAACAGGTGGTGTAACAGCCGGGGTTAGCAATCAGGCGCTTGCCCTTGATTTTGTCGCGGAAGAATTCCGGCAAGCCGTAAACGCTCTGCTCGTGCAATTCCTTGTCAAGGAACGTGCCGCCGTACCATTCGGTGTACTCCTCCTCGCTCTCCAAGCGGAAATCCGCGCCGAGGTCAATGAACGCCTTGCCTGCGCTCATGCACTTTGCCGCGAGTTCTTGGGAAAGTCCGTGAGGAAGCGCCGCGAAAATCACGTCGCTCTTTTCCACAACCGCGTCCTGATTTTCGCAAATCATATCATTTAAAAAGGTGTAGGCGGGATAAACGTCGCTGAGCTTTTGCCCCTCAAACGAAACCGAGCTGATTGCCGCGATTTCCGCCTCCGGGTGCGCCGTCAAAAGGCGTACCAGCTCCGCGCCGGCATAGCCTGTTGCGCCTACGATTCCTGCTTTAATCATTTAATTTCATCCTTTTCGTGAATTATGTTATAACTTTTCCGCAATTTTCTTCACGCGCTGTGCCTGTGTCTTGACCAAGGACGGCGCGGGACCGCCGAACGCGGTGCGGGTGGAAACGCATTTTTCGAGGGAAATCGCGTTGTAAACGTCCTCGGTGAACACGTCGCAAACCGCCTTGTATTCCTCCAAGGGCAGGTTTTCCAAATCGGTGCCCAGTTCAATGCAGCGCGCGACCAATTCTCCTGTCGCCTTGTATGCGTCGCGGAACGGAACGCCGTTCTTTGTCAGCCAGTCGGCGCAGTCGGTGGCGTTGATAAAGCCGCCTGCCGCCGCTTTTCGCATGTTCGCGGGCAGCACGCGCATGGTGTCGAGCATGGGGGTGAAGGCGGTGAGGCACATTTTTACGGTGTCAACCGCGTCAAAAATCGCTTCCTTATCCTCCTGCATGTCCTTGTTGTACGCCAGCGCAATGCCCTTCATCACGGTGAGCAGGGTCATGGTGTCGCCGAACACTCTGCCGCTTTTGCCGCGCACCAACTCGGCAATGTCGGGATTCTTTTTCTGCGGCATAATCGAGGAGCCGGTGGAAAACGCGTCGTCAAGTTCGACAAACTTGAATTCCCAGCTGCACCACATGATGATTTCCTCAGAGAAACGGCTGAGATGCACCATGATAATCGACAGCACCGAGGCAAACTCAATGCAGAAGTCGCGGTCGGAAACGCCGTCGAGCGAGTTGTTGGTGATTCTGTCAAAGCCGAGCAGCTCCGCGGTAATGGTTCTGTCAATGGGGTAGGTCGTGCCCGCCAACGCGCAGGAGCCGAGCGGCATTTCGTCCATGCGCTTCAGGCAGTCCTCCAAGCGGGAAACGTCGCGCAGCAGCATTTCGCCGTAGGCGAGCAGATGATGACCGAACACAATCGGCTGCGCCCTTTGCAGATGGGTGTAGCCGGGCATAACGGTGTCGCTGTATTGCTCAGCCTTGTCCGCAATCACCTTGATTAACTCAACAACAAGATTCTTGACATTGACAACCTCTTTTTTGAGATAAAGCTTAATGTCCACCGCAACCTGGTCGTTGCGGCTGCGGGAGGTGTGCAGGCGTTTGCCGTTGTCACCGATACGCTTTGTCAGCTCGCCCTCGATAAAGGTGTGAATATCCTCGGCTTCCATGTCGATTTTCAGCGCGCCCGATTCAATGTCAGCCAAAATGCCCTGCAAGCCCTGAATAATATCGGCGCTGCTCTCCTCGCTGATGATGCCGCACTTGCCGAGCATGGCCGCGTGGGCAATGCTGCCCTCAATATCCTCCCGGTACATACGGCTGTCAAAGGAGATGGAGGAGTTAAAATCGTTGGTGGTTTTTGAAAGTTCCTTTTTAAATCTGCCTTTCCAAAGCTGCATTTCGTTTACCTCATAAAACACTTTTTGGGCAGGGATATTTCACCCTGCCCGAACAAACTATTTTTATATGTGCTGCAACGTCACGTTGCTTATTTAATAAGTCCTTTTTTCGCGCGAACCTTAATCGGCAGACCGAACAGGTTGATGAAGCCTGCGCTGTCGTTCTGGTCGTAAACCTCGTCCTCGTCAAAGGTCGCGATTTCCTCGTCATAGAGGCTGTAGGGGCTGGTGACGCCCGCGTCAATGATGTTGCCCTTGTAGAGCTTCAGCTTAACGTCGCCGGTCACATATTCCTGTGTGCTGTCAACAAACGCGCTCATGGCTTCACGCAGAGGTGTGTACCACTTGCCGTCATATACCAAATCCGCGAAGGTGTTCGCGAGGTTCTTTTTGTAGTGCAGGGTGTCCTTGTCAAGGCAAATCTCCTCCAGCTTGTTGTGCGCCGCGTAGAGAATGGTGCCGCCGGGAGTTTCATAAACGCCGCGTGCCTTCATGCCGACAAGACGGTTTTCAACAATGTCGGTGATGCCGATACCGTTTCTGCCGCCGATTTCGTTCAGCTTTTCGATAATCGCGACGGATTCGGTGTCCTCACCGTTAATCTTTGTGGGGATACCCTTTTCAAAGTGAATGGTGACATATTCGGGCTTGTCGGGAGCCTGCTCGGGAGAAACGCCCATTTCGAGGAAGCCTTCCTTGTTATACATCGGCTCGTTGGCGGGATCCTCCAAATCCAGACCCTCGTGGCTGAGGTGCCAGAGGTTTTTATCCTTGGAATAGTTGGTTTCGCGGTTAATCTTGAGCGGAATACCCTTTTTCTCCGCGTAGGCAATTTCTTCCTCACGGGACTTGAATTCCCATGTTCTCCACGGAGCGATAATCTTCATGTCGGGAGCGTATGCCTTAATCGCCAGTTCAAAACGAACCTGGTCGTTGCCCTTGCCGGTGCAGCCGTGGCAAATTGCGTCGGCGCCCTCCGCCTTTGCAATCTCAACGATTCTCTTTGCGATAACGGGACGCGCAAAGGATGTTCCCAGCAGATACTTGCCCTCATAAACAGCGCCCGCCTTGACGGTGGGGAATACGTACTCCTCAACAAATTCCTTGTTCAAATCCTCGATGTAAAGCTTGGAAGCGCCGGTGGCAATCGCCTTTTCCTCCAAACCGTCCAACTCGGTGCCCTGACCGACGTTGCCGGAAACCGCGATAACCTCGCAGCCGTCATAGTTTTCCTTGAGCCAGGGGATAATAATAGAAGTGTCCAGTCCGCCGGAATAAGCGAGAACTACCTTTTTGATCTTGTTATCAGCCATTGTAGATTCCTCCATACAATTTATGTTACGATTACAATTATACACCATCTTTTTAAAAAATCAAGTGTTTCTTGAATAAATATTCAATTTCGAGCCTTTGCACAAAAATGAAAAATGCGTGAATGATTTTTGTTAAATTAGCTGAATTTATCGGTGAAATCGACGGCTGCCGCCAAAAATCCCGCGTTCTTTCCGCAAAAATGCTTTGTAATGAATATTCAAAAAAGCGGGCGAAATATTCAAAATAATGAATATTTTCGGCGTAGTATTGAATATTATTCAAAATATGTTATAATAGTAGTATCCCAAAAAATGAGGAAAGGGTCTGATATTTATGGCGGCATTTCGTGTGATTAATCCGCAGGAAATGTTTGACAATCCGTTTAAGTTAATCGGCAGCGACTGGAGCTTGGTGACAGCCGGAAATCCCGATAGCTTCAATACCATGACCGCAAGCTGGGGCGGCGTGGGAATTATGTGGAACAAGCCGGTGGCGTTCACCTTTGTGCGCCCGCAGCGCTACACCTTTGAATTTACCGAGCGCGAGGAACTGTATTCGCTCTGCTTTTTTGACGAAACCTACCGTCCCGCGCTGAGCTTCTGCGGCTCCAAAAGCGGCAGAAACGTGGACAAGGTGGCGGAAACCGGGCTGACGCCCGTGTTTACCGAGGACGGCGTGCCGTACTTTGAGGAAGCGCGGCTGGTGCTGATTTGCAAAAAGCTATACGGTCAGTTTTTAAACGAGGAAAGCGTGCTCGGCGGCGATTCGGTGATGAAGTATTACAACGGCGACGAATTCCACAAAATGTATATCAGTGAGATTTTAGAGGTTTTGACAAAGTAAGGAGAGAATGATGAAAACAGCGGCGCGAAAGATTACAGGAGTATTTTTAAGCGTTATCCTGACAGCGGCAACGGCTGCCGCGGCGGTGCCTGCGGCAAATGCGGCGCAGGAAACAAGCGCGGTGACGCTCAGCTTCTACGGCGATACAAACATGAAAAATGAAAGAGATGTACTCAACCAGTACGTTTGCCGTGACAACAAAACCGTAAAGCTGATTAACGACAGAACACTTTACAGCTACAGCACGGCAACGGATACCTTCACGGTGGAATATACCTTTCCCGAGCAGGAGGGTATTCGGCAAGAGGCGCCGCAATCCGGCTCGTTTTCGGTTGTCAGAGGTATTCGCTCGGCTTATGTCAATGAAAACACAGGGTTGCTTTACTATGCCTTTGACAAGTACCGTTTGTTTAATAAAACCGAGGGAATGATGGTTGAAGTTATCATCTATGATTTGGAACGCGGCAAGGTTGTTTCAACGCTTGACGTTGAGGGTGAAAACCTTTCCTGCGTCGGCGGTGACGACAGCGGCAATATTTATCTTTCCGTGCAAAACCGTGTCAGTTCCTTGGAAAACAAGGCGGGCGTGAGAGTATACAGCGCGAATGGAGTGCGCAGCGCAAGCCTTGACCTCGACACGCCGGTTGATACCTTCTGCGCTTTTTTGGACGGCGGCAAGTTTTATTATGCTTCAACAGTGTATACGCCCGCCGAGCAGCAGGGCTACTATTACGTTAACCGTGCGCTGCACAGCGGCACTTATCAAAACAGCACGCTGACGCTTTCGGATTTGTCAGTGGGGTATCTTAACGATGACTATCATCAGCCTGCGAAAATGGTGGGGGACTATCTTGCCACCTATACTGTCAGGCTCTACGATACGCAGACCGATAAGCCGGTTGCGTATTTTGCCGGCACGCCCGATTATGAGGAAAATTACAACACGCTGCACAGCGGTGTGAACGCTTATATCGACGGAAATGATATCTATGTGCTGGAAACCGCCAACCGCATTAAGTGCTATGATATGGCAAGCAACGCCTTTAAATCCGCCTATACAACCGACAAAAATATTTTCAGCTTTATCAAGTGCGGCAACGGCTTTTTGGCGCTGACCAAGGACGGCGACAGCTACAGCTATCTGAGCATTCCGTTTGGTGCTTTTGAAGCGGTGGAGACAAAGCGCGTTGACCTCAACGAGCAGCCGAATTATCAGCGCAGCAAGGCGGATATCGTCAAGCGCTTTTCCGAGTCGGTTCCGCAGGACTACACCGCGGCTTTCTATGAAACCACCGGCTCTGTTGACGCGCCCTACCGGGAGTATGTTCTCACCGAGGAAACAAAACAGAATGCCGTTAGGACGGCAAGCTACTACCGCTGGCTGGAGGGCTTAAGCGGCTTTGCGTCAGCCGATGATGTTACGTGGAGCAACGCCTACAAGGGCGCTGTGCTGACGGATAAAAACGTTCGCCTGACCGGCAGCTTGTCGCATTATCCCAACAAGCCCGAGGACATGGACGAGGACTTTTACAATGCGGGTTACGCCGCGACAAGCAGCAGCAACATTTCCTATGGCTACGGCGACGGTCAGTACGCAATTCCCGATTTGCTGCGCGGTTTCCTCAATGATGAAAAATACACCATTCCCGGGCACCGCGATACATTTTTTACCCGCAACGGCATCAGTTTTGCGGCGGGTTATACGCCTTTTGCGGCGGTGAACACGGTGAAATACACCGACAACCCCAATGCTCAGGGTAATTCGGTTGTCGGCAACAACCAGCCTGCCTATGCGTGGCCGGCTCCCGGTTATTTCCCGATGGAGGATATTTCCACAACAGCCGTGTGGACAATCAACCTCAACACCGATTATGTCAAGCTTTCTCCGCAGCAGGCGGTTGTCAAAATCACCGATTTAGACACCGGCGAAGAATTTGTGCGCGATTCCAATGAAACCGGTCTGTATGCGACAAACAGCTGGGGCTTGTATATTTCCTTCAAGCCGCCCGGCGCGTCAAGCTACCGCGACAAGCGCTATCATGTAGAGGTGTCCAACCTGTTTGACGGCGACGGCGCGCCGCTTGTGCTGGAATATACCGTGAATTTCTTCAGTTATTCCGATCAGGTGGAATGGGACGGAAAGACCTACACCGCCGACCGCTACGGCAGACTGACCGAGGTTGAGTCACAGTATACCCTCGGCGACGTGAACGAAGACGGCAGAGTGACCATCAGCGACGTGACCGCGATTCAGCGGTATATCGCGGAGTTGGGCGACCTGTCCCGCGCGCAGTTTTTGGCGGCGGACGTTGACAAAAACGGCGAAGTGACAATTGAGGACGCAACGCGGATTCAGCAATATTTGGCGGAATTTTTTGATGAATTATAAGCATTCGGGCATGTTCATGGCGGACATGCCCGAAAAATTTTCAAAAAAACTGTTGACAAAACGGATTTGCTGTGGTATAATCTCATATGTTGTTGAAACAGTTGGTGTCGATGACGCTGAGGGTCCACCCGTTCCCATACCGAACACGGAAGTTAAGCTCAGTGGTGCCGACGATAGTAGTAGGGCGACTTACTGTGAAAATAGGGAGATGCCAACACTTAAAGTGTCCACCCAATAGGGTGGGCGTTTTTTTATGTTTAATTTTTCGAATGGTGATGAAATGACAGATATATTTCGCGGAAAAATGAGCGTTTGGGAAAAACTGAAAACCTGCGGCAAGCCGGTGGTGCTCTACGGTATGGGCGACGGCGCTGACAAGGTACTTGCGGCGTTTGAGCGTTATGGAATCCGTGCGGCGGGCGTCATGGCGAGCGACGGCTTTGTGCGCGGACAGTCCTTTCACGGCTTCACGGTCAAAAAGTGCGGCGATTTTGAGCGCGAACCCGGCGATTTTGCCGTGGCGCTCTGCTTTGCCAGCCAGTTGCCCGACGTAATGGCGGCAATCAAGTCTGTCGCCGCGCGGCATGAGCTGTTGGTTCCGAGCGTGCCCGCCTTCGGCAATGTTTTGTTTGACGACGATTTTATCCGCGATAATTATGAAAACATGCGGCAGGCGCATGATCTGCTTGCGGACGAACTTTCACGCAAGGTATATGAAAATATTCTGCAATTCTACTATACAGGCGACATTGCCTTGCTCGACGAGGTGACAACCGGTAAGGACGAAGCCTTCCGCGAAATCCTGCGGCTCGGCGGGAATGAAGTATATGTCGATTTGGGCGCGTACAACGGCGACACGGTTGACGAGTTTTTGCGTTACGCGGGCGATGATTACCGCAAAATCGTTGCCTTTGAGCCGAACGCCAAGAATTTTGCCAAGTTGCAGGCGCATTGTGCGGAAATGCCGCGCACGGAATTATGGCAGCTTGGCGCGTGGAACAAAAACACCACGCTGATTTTCAATAATAAAGCGGGCAGAAACAGCGCCGTTGCCGAAAAGGGCGTTGAAACCCGCGTTGCGGCGGTGGATTCGATTCTCTGCGGCACAGCGGCAACCTATGTAAAAGCCGACGTTGAGGGCGCCGACGCACAAGCCTTGCTCGGTATGCGGCACACGCTCAGGCTGTTCAAGCCGAAGCTCAACTTTGCCGCCTATCACCGCTTTGAGGATATTTTCAAGCTGCCGCTCCTGATTCACGCGCTGAACCCGGATTATCAAATCTATCTCCGCCACCATCCGTATATTCCGGCTTGGGATACCAATTTGTATTGCATTTAGCGCGGGAACAAAGGCTTGAAATCATAAACATTTTTATACTGTATTTAACGCAGAAGCTATTTGACGGAAACGCCCTATAGTGATATACTGTTAGACATAATGAGCAAAAAGGAGCTTTGAGTGATGGAGATAACAGAATTTGTCAAGGAAATGGATTTAGGTGAAATGACCATCAGCGAGTTTATTACAACGCGCCTGACGGAAGAATACTTCATTGATCGCAGCGAGTACAAGGATTTGGTAAACAACACACACAAATATATGGCGTACTGTTTTCTTTCTCCGCTGCGCAAGATTGCGGGTGACGTTGAAAATGCTCCATACCATTATTATTTGGAAAAAAATGACCAAAATCTTTGCAAACTGAATAATCGCTATTACACATGGGAAATTCTGTCTGCGTTCAAGTCGTCATCAAACAGTAGTGCTTCCGAAAGCCAAAATCTGAGTAACAATGCCAACCAGTTGAAAAAGAGACCAGTCGGGCAAGGCAAATCGATTGAAGATTATACCGAGGAGCTGGGCAAATTTACGAAGACAGACAAAATGCGCGATTACCTGACTAAATGGCTGGAGTTTATCCATAATGACAAAAAGATTACAGTGAGCGGAATCCCGGAAATGGCGAAGAGAACCTTTAAATATTTTTATGCAAAGGAGAGTAAGCCTGTTTCGAGAAACGAAAAAGAGCTTAATATCACCGACTTAATCGAAGAAGGCGGATGCCGTCAGCTGATTTTCACCGGCGCTCCGGGTACCGGCAAAACCTATCTTGCCCGCAAAATCGCCGAGACGACAGGCGGCAAGCTGCAAAACAACAGCAGCGAAAGCGCCGGCTATGAGTTTGTGCAGTTTCATCCGTCCTATGACTACACCGATTTTGTCGAGGGCTTGCGGCCTGTTGAGCGAAACGGCGCCGTTTGCTTTGTCAAAACCGACGGCATTTTTAAGGACTTTTGCCGCCGCGTGATTGAGCAGGGCAATCCCGAACAGCGTTATTATTTCATCATCGACGAAATCAACCGCGCCAATATGTCAAAGGTGTTCGGCGAGTTGATGTTCTGTCTGGAAAAGGACAAGCGCGGCGAAAAGAACCGCGTTAAGAATCAGTACCATCTTTTGAAAACCTATAATCCCGAAAAAGAAAGCTATTACGGCGAGAACGGCACAAAGGACGTGTTCGCCGAGGGCTTTTATATTCCCGAAAACGTCTGCGTAATCGGCACCATGAACGATATTGACCGCTCGGTTGACAGCATGGATTTTGCCCTGCGCCGCCGCTTTGAGTGGATTGCCTTTGATGTGGACAAGAACATGCTGCTTACCGCGTTGCCTGAGTGTCTGCCTGAGGGGGCTGACGCGGTGAAAATTGCAGATTGCGTGACAGCTCTCAATAGCGTGATTAAAGATAGCGGCGGGCAGTTTGGCTTAAACCGCGATTATTTCATCAGCCAGGGACAGTTTGCCAATCTTCCCGCGTCCGTTTCCGGCGATACGAAGGAAATCCTCGATTATGTGTGGAAATACCGCGTGGAGCTGCTGCTGCGCGAATATCTCAGAGGTGAAGAACCGGAGCAAATCAATGCGTTTATCACTGCCGCAAAAGGCGCGTTTGAGCAGCAATGACGGATTTGGTTATCAATTTAAAGGAGTTTTCGCCTGTTCCTGATTTGTCTGAGCAGCCGGGAGAGCTGCTTTCTGTGGAGGAATTCATCTGTCTGACAGAAGAAAAGGTGAATGAGTGCGAAAACGGGAGCGGTTTTTTGCTGAATCCGAACGGAACGAATGACGGACGAATCAGCCTGTTTTCGCGCTTTGAGAACACTTGGTGGACAGGAAAATATGTCGGCACGGTAAGTTATCCTTATCAAGATTACCGCATCACCGTCAACTTCACCTCGCGGTTCGACGATTCCGACAACGCCGCGTTTCTCGCCTATGTCTTTGAAAAGGCGCTCGACATTCCCGACAAATGTTTTCCCGATATGCAGGTGCAGGGCAGCAAGGAGAAAACCTTCGACTTTTTGCTGGCGCTGCTGTTTTTCCGGCGGCTCCATGACGCGATAAAAAAGGGAATTTTCCGCAGCTATAAGGATTTTGAGCACAACGATTCCGCCGTCAGGGGCAGAATCGACGTGGCGCGGCATATCAAAGAAAATTTGCAGCAGGGCAACGGCAAAATCGCCTACAGCACCAGAGAGTACACCGCGCAAAACGACCTCAACCGCCTGATTTTAATGGCGGCGCAGTGCTTGCGGAACCGTAACCACGCGCTGTTTTCCGGGCTGCTCAAGAAGGACGACGTCTGCGACAGCGGCTTAAAGCTGCTGCAAAACACGTTTGCCGATGTGCCGCCGGTTTCTGCGGGCAGCGTTATCAAGGCCTGCCGCAGGCGGATTGCGCAGTCGGTGTACCGCGCGTATGAGCCGCTGCGCCAAGCGGCGATTCTGGTGCTGCGGCGCTACGGAATCAGCACCTTCGCACAAAGCAGCGTCAGGGCTTCGGGCTTGCTGATTGACATGCCCGCCTTGTGGGAGCAGTTTTTGTATCAGGAAATTTTCCGGCATGTGCTGCAAACAAACGCGCCGTATCAGCAGCAAGAGTTCCCGGTTTTAGGAGGAAAACGAACGCTGCGCCCGGATTTTTACCTTCCCGAACATTCTCTGGTGGTTGACGCGAAGTACAAGCCGCGTTGGGGCGAAGCATATAGCGGAAACTGGGAAAAAACGCGCGAGGATGTTTTTCAGATTATCACCTACCAGCACCGCCTTTGCACGAAAAACTGCGGCGCGATTTTTCCGCTTGCCTCACAGGAGGATAAGCCTGTCAAAAAGTTACCGCTCGCCCAAAATCTTGCCGACGAGTATTTTTGGCTGTTCCCTGTTGCCGTCAACGCCGCCGACCCGGACTTCCGGCAGAATATGGCGCGGCAAATCCGGAAATTTATTGAAGCAATCAACGGTATCAATTCAAATCAGACATAAAAATACGCCTGTTCCGCGTTGTGCAGAACAGGCGTTTTTTATAGTTATTTTTGTTGACGGCTTTCGTCGTCGAGCAGGCGGTCAATGTCCGCCATATATTTGTCGTAATCAAAATCATCCTCGTCCACGGCGGGTGTGTGGGACGAGCGTGCTTCCCGCTCCTGATTCTTCACCGCCACACGGCGCTTGTTTTCGCGCTCCATGCGCAGCTTTTCGCGTTCGTCGCGGCGCTTGGCGCGCAGCATCAGCTGCTCCTGTTCCGCCTGCTCCTGCTTTTCCTTTTTGCGGCGCTCGTCGCCAAAGGCGAGGTCGCCGAGGAACTGACCGAAAATACCCGCCACCAGATACACAAACAGCAAAATCAGATTGGTTGCGGAAAATCCGCCGCTGTAAATCATGGTGAACAAAAACGCAATCGGCGCAATCAGCGTAAAGAGAAAGTCAATGCCGTGCTTGGCGCAGTAGATTGCCGAGGTGACAACCGCCGTTGTCAGCAAAATAAAGTAAAACGCGACAGGCCAGAACCTGCCCAGCGGACCGGTTCGCAGAAAAATCAGGGGAACCAGCAAGAATACGGCAAAAATCACAATCGCGTAGGGAAGATATTTTTTGATGATACCGTTCATAAGCGCCTCCGTGTGGTTATTACCGTCATTATACTATTATTAAAACAAAAAATCAAGTTTTTTCAACATGGAATCTGTCTTGACATTAGGGGTAAATTGGACTAAAATAAAAACGATAAAGATACCGCGCTTTTTCGTCAAAACAGCGCGAAGCATTTTAGTGAGGTGAATTTTGAATGGACGCAGGCGGAAGCTTAGGCGCTGTTCCCGGGCGAAGTAGCAATGAACGTCACGGCGTTCATTTCTCATATAACGGCTTTTAAAAAAGCGGTTTTTTACTTTAGGAAACTGCTTTGCGGAACACGTCTTTCCGACCAACAAAGGAGGAGAGAGAATGGTTCAGGTAAACGTCACTTTGACGCAAACCATTAAAAAGCTGCTCGAGGAGAAAAAGTTTTCCACTCTTCGGGACATCCTCACCACCATGATGCCCTATGACATCGCGGCGGTGTTTGAGGAATTACAGGACGAAAAAATGCCCATTTTGTTCAGGCTGCTGCCAAAGGAACTGGCGGCGGAAACCTTTGTCGAAATGGACGACGATACGCAGGAATTCTTGATTCACGGCTTTTCCGACAGCGAACTCAAGGAGGTCGTTGACGAGCTGTTTGTGGACGACGCGGTCGATTTGATTGAAGAAATGCCTGCCAATGTGGTAAAGCGTATCCTGCGCACGGCGGACAAGGATATGCGCAAGGAGATTAACGAACTGCTCAAATACCCGGAGGACAGCGCAGGCTCGATTATGACAACCGAGTTTATTTCGCTGCGCCCCGACATGACCGCCGAAATGGCGATTAAGCGAATCCGCCGCACAGGTGTAGACAAGGAAACCATCTACACCTGTTATGTCAACGACGAAAACAACAAGCTGATCGGTATCACCACCGTCAAGGATTTGCTGCTTGCCGCCGACGACGACAAGGTGGAGGACATGATGGAGGAAAACGTCATCTCCGTTCACACGCTCGACGACCAGGAGCAGGTTGCGCAGATGTTCTCCAATTACGACTTTCTGGCGCTTCCCGTTGTTGACAACGAACAGCGCATTGTCGGTATTGTCACCATCGACGACGCGATTGACGTTATCCAGGAGGAGGCAACCGAGGATATTGAAAAGATGGCGGCGGTTTTGCCGTCGGACAAGCCCTATATGAAAACAGGCGTGTTCGGCATTTACGGCAAGCGCGTGCCGTGGCTGCTGGTGCTTATGCTTTCGGCAACCTTCACCAGTACGATTATCTCTTCCTTCGACAGCATTTTGTCGAACATCATCATTCTGTCGTCGTTTATTCCCATGATTACCGGTTCGGGCGGTAACGCGGGCTCTCAGGCTTCCGTTTCCGTTATCCGTGCCCTGTCGCTGGGAGAAATTGAGTTTAAAAGCATGTTCAAGGTGCTGTGGAAGGAGTTCCGCGTGGCGGTGCTCTGCGGACTGACGCTTGCCACCGCCAATTTTATCAAGCTGATTCTGTTTGATTTGCGCGGCTACACCGGCAAGGGCGACCCCGTTCAGATTGCGCTGGTGGTGTCACTGACTATCTTCGGCACAATCATCATGGCAAAAATCGTCGGCTCCAGCCTGCCGCTGCTCGCAAAAAAGGTCGGCTTCGACCCGGCGGTGATGGCAAACCCGCTGATTTCCACCGTCTGCGACTCGCTTTCGCTGCTGATTTACTTCGGCGTGGCGCTGCTGGTTATGCCACAGATTTTAGCTTAGCAATTAGCTTAGCAATTAAAATAACAAACGCCGTGCGTTCAAAGGAGAAACGCACGGCGTTGTTTTCGGATGAAAAATTTTTCAGACCCGCCGCGGCAGCGGTTAAGCCGCTGAATGGCGATTTTTCTGATAGCGGCGGATGTCGATAATCTGCGCCTTCCGTCTTACGGGTCTGCGCACGGCTTTGCGCTGCTGAACGGTTCTGCGGGCACGGCGGCGCTTTTTCGACTTCGTTCCGAATAAAATCGCCTTTGCCGAGCCTGCCGCCGCATAGCAGATAAGAATGAATAAACTGAAATTGATTAACAGATGAAACATGTTTCATACCTCCCTCACTTGATACTTCTATTTTACCCCATTCACTGTCCCATAAAACGGACAATGCTCCGCGAAAATCATACAAATGTACGATTTTGTTTATTGCAAAAAGCCGCCGGACGTGTTAAGATTGTCATAATGGGTGTTTTATTTCCATTGCGGAAATAAAATGTTGACAAACCGAAACAAAAAGATTATAATAAATTGATTTGTGTATTCTGGGGAATAATGTCGCGCGCGGCATGTTTCCTTATTATATGCGGTGTATTGCGTGACATACATGACTACTGACGATTGCTATTGATGATGGAGGCTGCGTTTTGAGACTAGGACTTGATATAGGCTCAACCACAATTAAGTGCGTTGTGCTCGACGATGACAACAAGCTGATTTACAGCACATATGAGCGCCACCTTTCTCAGATTACCGACAAAATCGCGGAGATTCTCAACCGCGTGCGCGGCGAGATTGACGGCGTGGAAAATGCGTGCGTCGCGCTGTCGGGCTCGGCGGGCATGGGCGTTGCGCAGGATTGCGGCATCGACTTTGTGCAGGAGGTATATGCAACCCGCGTGGCGGCGAACACCTTCATTCCCGGCACCGACGTGGTGATTGAGCTCGGCGGCGAGGACGCGAAAATCCTCTTTCTGACCAACGGTCTTGAGGTGCGCATGAACGGCACCTGCGCAGGCGGCACCGGCGCGTTTATCGACCAGATGGCAACTTTGCTTAACGTGCCGCTGGAGGAGCTTGACGCGCTTGCCAAGCAATATGAAAAAACCTACACCATCGCTTCGCGCTGCGGCGTGTTTGCCAAAACCGACATTCAGCCGCTGCTCAATCAGGGCGCGCGCAAAAGCGACATTGCCGAGAGCATTTTTAACGCGGTTGTCAGCCAGACCGTTGCGGGACTGGCGCAGGGCAGAGAAATTGAGGGACAGATTGTTTACCTCGGCGGTCCGCTGACCTTTATGAGCGAGCTGCGCCGCTGCTTTGACCGCACGCTGAACACCAAGGGCATTTGCCCCGAAAATTCGCTTTACTATGTTGCCGCGGGCGCGGCGCTTTGCGCCGAGCAGCGCATCAATTTTGACGAAGTGATTGAAAAGGTCAAAAACTACCGCGGCTCGGGCAACTTCGCCTTCAACAAGCCGCTCTTTGAGAGCAAAGAGGAGTATGAGGAGTTCACCGCGCGCCATAACCGCGCGGACGTTCCGCAAAAGGAACTCAAGGGCTACACCGGCGGCGCCTATATCGGCATGGACGCCGGCTCCACCACCGTCAAGGGCGTGGTGCTCAACGACAGGGGCGAGCTGCTTTTCTCAAAATATCTTCCCTCTAAAGGAAACCCCGTAGAGATTATCAAGGGCTTTTTGGAGGAAATCTATGAAATTAACCCGGAGCTGAACGTCATTTCGTCTGCTGTCACCGGCTACGGCGAGGACATCATTAAAAATGCGTTTGACGTGGACTACGGCATTGTGGAAACCATCGCCCACTTTACCGCGGCGAAATATTTCATGCCGGATGTGGAATTTATTATCGACATCGGCGGTCAGGACATCAAGTGCTTTAAGATTCACAACGGCGCGATTGACAACATCTTTCTCAACGAGGCTTGCTCCTCCGGCTGCGGCAGCTTTTTGCAGACCTTTGCAAACGCCCTCGGCTATGAAATTGAGGAATTCTCCAAGCTGGGACTCTTTGCCGAGCGTCCCGTTGACCTCGGCTCGCGCTGCACGGTATTCATGAATTCCAGCGTTAAGCAGGCGCAGAAGGACGGCGCGACAATTGAGGATATTTCCGCCGGACTTTCGCTGAGCGTCGTCAAAAACGCGCTCTACAAGGTTATCCGCGCGTCAAGCCCCGACGAACTCGGCAAGCGCATTGTCGTGCAGGGCGGCACCTTCCTCAACGACGCGGTGCTGCGCGCCTTTGAAATGGAAATGGGAACCCACGTTGTCCGCCCGAATATCGCGGGTCTGATGGGCGCTTACGGCGCCGCGCTTTACGCAAGGCGCAAATCCAAGGGCGAGGGCAAGAGCCGCATTTCCAATGCTGAGGATTTGAAAAACTTTGTCCATGAAATCAAGGTGACAAACTGCGGACTGTGCAACAACAACTGCCGTCTGACAATTAACTCCTTCGGCGGCGGACGCAAGTTTATCGCGGGCAACCGCTGTGAGCGCCCGATTACCAAAAAAGCGCCGTCCTCGGATTTGAATATGTACGACTACAAGCTGAAGCTTCTCAACAGCTACAAGCCCGTTGAGGGACTGCGCGGCAAGCTGGGAATCCCGATGGGACTCAACATGTATGAGCTTTATCCCTTCTGGTACCGCTTTTTCACCGAGTTGAAATTTGAGGTGCACCATTCGCCCGCTTCCTCGCGCAAGCTGTATCAGCGCGGTCAGCAAACCATTCCGAGCGACACGGTTTGCTTCCCGGCAAAGCTTATGCACGGTCATGTGCAAACCTTAATCGACAACGGCATTGAGAACATCTTCTATCCGTGCCTGTCCTATAACTTTGACGAGCACCTCGGCGACAACCACTACAACTGCCCGGTGGTTGCCTATTATCCCGAGGTTATCAAGAATAACATGAAGGACGTCCGCAAGGTCAACTTCATCAAGGAATACTTTGGTATTCACCGCCCCAAGGATTTCCCGAAAAAGGCGTATGAGCGGCTTTCGTTCTACTTCCCCGACCTCACGCTCAACGAGGTGAGAATCGCGGCAAAGAAGGCGTATGAGGAATACGACGCCTACATGGAAAAGGTGCGCCGCAAGGGCAACGAAATCATCGCGCGCGCCGAAAAAGAGGGCAAGAAAATCTTTGTGCTCGCGGGCAGACCTTATCATATCGACCCCGAAATCAACCACGGCATTGACAAGCTGATTGCGGGCTTCGACGTGGCGATTGTCAGCGAGGACGTTGTTTCTCCGCGCGTGAACGCCTTCAACACCCACGTGCTCAATCAGTGGACGTACCACTCGCGGCTGTATGCGGCGGCAAAGTACGTCACCACCCGCAAGGATATGGAGCTGGTGCAGCTGGTGTCCTTCGGCTGCGGCGTTGACGCGATTACCACCGACGAGGTGCGCGAAATTCTTGAAAACGAAAACAAAATCTACACCCAGATTAAGATTGACGAAATCACCAACCTGGGCGCGGTGAAAATCAGAATCAGAAGCCTGCTCGCCGCGATTGACAACGACTGACGGCGGCAAAAGGAAAAAGATTATGGCTGAGTTAAAATATGACAAAAAAACCGGACGCTTGATGTTCACCAAGCAGATGAAGCGCGAGGGCTACAATATCTTAATGCCCAACATGGCGCCGATTCACTTCCGTATTCTCGTGAACGTGTTCCGCAGCTTCGGCTATAACTGCGAGCTGCTTGAAACCACCGGTCCCGAAATTGCGCAGACCGGGCTAAAATATGTTCACAACGACACCTGCTACCCGGCGCTGCTGGTTATCGGACAGTTCATTAACGCCTTGCAGAGCGGCAAATACGACGTGCACAAAACCGCCCTGATGATGACCCAGACAGGCGGCGGCTGCCGTGCGTCCAACTACATTCACCTGCTGCGCAAGGCGCTGAAAAAGGCGGGCTTTGAGTTTGTTCCCGTCATTTCCCTGTCCTTCGGCATGGAGAAAAACAGCGGCTTTTCGCTGACCCTTCCCCTGATTCGCCGCTTTGTCGGCGGCTTGGTGTACGGCGACCAGCTTATGCTGCTCTCCAACCAGACCAAGCCCTATGAGGTTAACAAGGGCGAAACAATGGAGCTTGTTGCCCGCTGGAGCGACCGCATTGCCGACATGCTGATTGAGGGCAAGGGCTACACGCTGGAGGAGGTTGACGAAAACCTTCACAAGCTGACAAAGGACTTTTCAAAAATCAAGCTCAACCGCGTGCCGAAGGTCAAGGTCGGCGTGGTCGGCGAGATTTACGTCAAATATTCCAAAATGGCGAACAACGGTCTGGAGGAATTCCTCGCCGAGCAGGACTGCGAGGTCTGCCTGCCCGGTCTGATGGGCTTTGCCTCCTTCAAGGTGGACAACCGCATTGAGGACTATAAAATGTTCGGCGGCAACCGCCTGAAATATGAGTTCTGCAAGCGCCTGCTCGATTACGTCACCAGCCTTGAAACGCTGATGATTGAAAGCGCCGAGCGTTTCGGGTTCGTGCCGCCGCACAAGTACGCCCACACCAAGGAGCTTGTCAAGGGCGTAATCGGCTACGGCAGCAAAATGGGCGAGGGCTGGCTGCTCACAGCGGAAATGCTGGAGCTTGCCGAAACCGGCTATGAGAACATCGTCTGCACCCAGCCGTTCGGCTGTCTGCCCAACCACATCAACGGCAAGGGCGCCATCCGCAAAATCAAGGAGGTCATGCCCAACGCCAATATCGTCACCATCGACTACGACCCCGGCGCGCCGAAGGTCAACCAGGAAAACCGCATCAAGCTGATGCTCGCTGTCGGCAGGGAAGAACTGCAAAAGAAAATCGCGGCGGAGCAGGCAAAAGAAGCGGAAACAACCGAAGAATAAAAATAAAATCTCCCTCTGCACACCATGCGGAAGGAGATTTTTTAATCAATCAGCGGAGTGGAAAATGAAAACGGAGATTATACAGCTTGACATCAAGGATTTTGAAAAATGCGGCAATATCTGGGATATGAAGCGCCAAAGCGCGCTGACAGAGCAGATTTATCAGCGGCTTTTATCGAATAACCAAACCATCTATGTTTGTGTGCTTGACGGTGCGTTTATCGGAGAGATTTCTCTGGTGAAGGAGATGGAGGACGCGGATTACACCATTTTAGGCAAACGGATTTATGTATCGCGGCTGATTGTTAAGGAGGAATACAGGCGTTTGGGTATCGGCAGAAAGCTGCTGCGTTTTGCTGTTGAGAAAGCGGCGAAAACGGGCTTTGCGGAAATGTCCGTAGGCGTCGATTTGGACAATTACGCTGCGCTGAGATTATATGTCCAAGAAGGCTTTGACAGTGTTTTGTTTGTCGGCGAGGACGAATACGGCAGATATTTGAAGCTGTTGAAAACCTTGCGAGGTTCTCTGTAACGGCAGAAACCTGTTGTTTATCGCTAAATTGAAAGCCGGACTGTCAGCGCAGCCCGGCTTTGTTTGAAAATAGATTACGATTCCTTAACAAACTGCATTTCCTTTTTGCCGTTTGTCATGAGCAGAAAACCGTCGCCGGTCAGCGAGATATACACCGCCTGCTTTTGCGACTGGGAGCTTTCGACCTTCTGCTCCTGAAGCACCTTGCCCGAAGAATCCAGCTGCTGCTGGTTTTCGACATAAAGCACCGCGCTGTCGGCTCCGGTTGTCTGTACCCTGCCGGTGGAAACGGTGCTGGTTTTGCTTCCGTTCAGGGAATAGGTGAATTCTTCGCCGTAGATTTCCAGCGTGGCGTCGTTGAAATTTTTCAGGTTATCGGAAAGATTCTTGCAAACCCAATTGCCCTCAATGGGCGTATTGGCAACCTTTTTCTTCGCGCCGCCGCAGGCGCACAGCGACAGTGCCAGTAACAGCACCAAAGCGGCTGAGAGAATTTTTTTCATGATTGTTCCGTCCTTTATTCACAATTTGTTCCTATTATACAATATCGGCAGGCGCAAGTCAACCGTGCTGCTCCTTTGCTTGGGTCAGCAGCTCATATTTTTTCTTTGTCGCCATGCCGCCGCGAATGTGCCGCTCGCTTTTGTTTACGTCCAAAATCGCCCGCACCTCACGGTACAGCGCGGGATTCAGCCTGCGCAGCCGCGTGCTCACGTCCTTGTGAACGGTGCTTTTGCTGATGCCGAATTGCTGCGCCGCCTGCCGCACGGTGGCGCCTTCCTCTGCTATGTAAGCGCCCAAAAGCTGCGCGCGCTGTTCAACTGTGTCAATCATCATAGTCCCTCCGTAGGCAATTGCGCCGTTTGACCCCGCCGTTGATAAAGCTTTCCGAACAAGCGTTGCTTTCAAAGGCGGGAATGGGTGCAGCTCACGCTGCTATCAAAATATATGAGCGGCAGGGGAGAGAATATGCCTTTAATTTGTTGTTGTAATTTTCGGGCAGGAGTGCTATAATCTAAAGCATAGAAATTTACTGGATAATGAGATGATGCTATGAAAATACAAAATTTGTTCGAAAAAGAGAAAACCGTGTTTTCCTTTGAGGTGTTCCCGCCGAAAAAGAATTCGCCGATTGAGTCGGTTTACGGCAAGCTGGAGGAAATCTGCGCCCTGAAGCCGGATTTTATCAGTGTCACCTACGGTGCGGGCGGTTCCGGCGCGCACAGCCGCACCTGCGAAATCGCCGCCAAAATCAAGCACGATTTCGGCGTGGAATCCGTCGCCCACCTCACCTGCGTGAACAACACGAAGAAGATGATTGACGAAACGCTTGAGGACTTCAAGGCACACGGCATTGAAAACATTCTCGCTCTGCGCGGCGATTATATCGAGGGCGTGGAGCCGCAGAAGGATTTCCGGTTTGCAAGCGAGCTGTGTGCCTACATCCGCTCCAAGGGCGACTTTGACGTCAGCGGCGCGTGCTACCCGGAGGTGCATGTGGAAGCGGCAAACGAGGTGGAGGACGTGCTCAACCTCAAAAAGAAGGTAGACGCCGGCGCGCAGCACCTTATCAGCCAGTTGTTCTTTGACAACGCGCTGTTCTACCGCTTTTTGGAGCGCACCCAAATCGCGGGGATTCACGTGCCGATTGAGGCGGGCATTATGCCTGTCACCAACAAAAAGCAGATTGAGCGCATGGTGTCGCTCTGCGGCGCAAGCCTGCCGCCCAAATTTGCCAAGATGATGCAGAAGTACGAGAGCAAGCCCGAAGCCCTGCGCGACGCGGGCATTGCCTATGCCGTGGAGCAGATTGTGGACTTAATCGCAAACGGCGTGGACGGTATTCACCTCTACACCATGAACAACCCCTATGTCGCGGAAAAAATCACCCGCGCCGTGGAAAACCTCTTATGATAACGCTGCAAAGGCTCAACCGCCGCGAGGCGCTGCGGTATCTCGGCGGCGCGAAGGTGCGGCGCAATGAAGTGATGGAGCGCATGATGGACGAAGCCGAGCAGGAGCTGTTTCGCGCGGCGCGTCCGAAATACTTATATAAAATAATGGATTTGCCGAACGGGGAACTGACGCCGGGCGGGGATATTAAGCGCCATCTTGACGGCTGCAGCCGTGCGGTGCTGCTCTGCGCCACCCTCGGCGCGGAGGTGGACAGGCTGATTCGCGTTGCGCAGATTCGGGATATGGCAAAGGCGGTGGTGCTCGACAGCATGGCGAGCGTCGCGATTGAGCAGGTCTGTCAACAGGCGGATGAAATCATCGCCGCGCAGCTTCCCGGCAGCTATCTGACCTTCCGCTACAGCCCCGGCTACGGCGATTACCCGGTTGAATTGCAAAAAACCTTTCTCACCCTGCTCGACGCGCCGCGCAAAATCGGACTGAGCGTGAGCGACAGCTGTCTGCTGATTCCCGCCAAGTCGGTCACGGCGATTGCGGGCATTTCCGATTTGCCAATCCCGCAAAAAAAACGCGGCTGCGCGGTGTGCAATCTGCGCGAAACCTGTCAATACAGAAGGAACGGTGAACACTGTGGATTTTAACACCCTGTTACAAACAAAGGAAATAATCCTGTTGGACGGCGCTATGGGCACCATGATTCAAAAAAGCGGCGCGGGCTACCGCCATAGCCCCGAAACGCTGAATCTCACCCGCCCGGAGTTGATTCTGTCCTTTCATAAAGCCTATATCGAAGCGGGCGCCGACATTGTCTATACCAACACCTTCGGCGCGAACGCCTATAAGCTGGAAGGCAGCGGCTGCTCGGTGGAGCGCGTCATCGGCGCGGGCGTTGCCAATGCAAAAAAAGCCTGCGAGGGCACCGACGCGCTTGTCGCGCTGGATATCGGTCCTGTCGGTATGCTGATTGAGCCCGCGGGCGCCATGCGCTTTGAGGAAGCCTATGACTATTTTAAGCAGCAAATCCTCGCGGGAGCGGACGCGGATTTGATTGTGCTCGAAACCATGACCGACCTCTATGAATTAAAGGCGGCGGTGCTCGCGGCAAAGGAGAACAGCGACAAGCCCATTCTCGCCACCATGACCTTTGAGCGCGGCGGCAGAACCTTCACGGGCGTTTCGCCCGCGGCGGCGGCTGTCACCCTCACCGGCTTGGGCGTGGACGCTGTCGGCGTCAACTGCTCGCTCGGCCCCGACGAGCTGGAGCCGGTCATTGCGGAAATGACCCGCTACACCGATTTGCCCTTGGTTGTCAAGGCGAACGCCGGCTTGCCCGACCCCAACAGCAATGAATACGATATTCTTCCCGACAGTTTTGCGCAGTGCGTCAAGGCGCTGCTGCCCTACGGCGTAAAATTCGCGGGCGGCTGCTGCGGCACCACGCCCGAATATATCGCGGAGCTGCGCCGCGTTTTGGAGAACGAGCGCTTTCTGCCCTGCAAAAAGAGCGTGGATTCCACCGTTTGCAGCGCCAGCACCGCTGTGGAAATCAACGGTCCGCGCATTATCGGCGAGCGGATTAATCCCACCGGCAAAAAGCTGTTCAAGCAGGCGCTGGTGGACAATAATATCGACTACATTCTCACGCAGGCGCTCTCTCAGGTGAGCGGCGGTGCGGAGATTCTGGACGTCAACGTCGGACACCCCGAAATTGACGAGAAAAAAATGATGGTGCGCGTGCTCAAGGCGATTCAAAGCGTGTGCGACGCGCCGCTGCAAATTGACTCCACCAAGCCCGACGTGCTCGAGGCGGGTCTGCGCTGCTACAACGGCAAGCCGATTGTCAACTCGGTCAACGGCGAGGAAAAAAGCCTTGCGAGCGTGCTGCCGCTGGTAAAAAAATACGGCGCTTCCGTGGTTGGCTTAACGCTGGACGAGGGCGGTATTCCCAAAACCGCCGAGGGGCGTTTTGCCATTGCCAAGCGCATTGTCGAGCGAGCCGAAGCGCTGGGCATTGACAGGCGCGACGTGTATATCGACTGTCTGACCCTGACCGTTTCCGCCGAGCAGGACGCCTGCCGCGAAACGCTCAAAGCGCTGCACCGCGTCAAAACCGAGCTCGGCTGCAAAACCTGTCTGGGTGTGTCCAACATTTCCTTCGGCTTGCCGAACCGCGAGCTGGTCAACAGCACGTTCCTCACAATGGCGCTGGAGGAAGGGCTCGATTTGCCGATTATCAATCCCAACATTCCCGCTATGACAGGCGCTGTGCGCGCTTACCGGGTGCTTTCGGGCATTGACAAAAATTCGGCTGATTTTATCGCCAGCTACAACGACGCGCCCGCCGCCAAGCCGCCGGCGCAGGCACAGGAGAATCTCAGCCTTGACGCGGCGGTTTACAGCGGACTTAAAACCGAAGGCGCTTCGGTGACGGAGCGGCTGCTTGAAAGCACAGACCCGATGGAAATCGTCAACACGCTCCTGATTCCCGCGCTCGACAGGGTGGGCGAGGACTTTGAAAAGGGCAAAATCTTTCTGCCGCAGCTGATTCAGAGCGCCAACACCGCGCAGGAGTGCTTTGAGGTGATTAAAAAGCACCTTGCCAAAGCGGGCGGCGAGAGCGTGAGCAAGGGCAAAATTATCCTTGCCACCGTCAAGGGCGACATTCACGACATCGGCAAAAACATTGTCAAGGTGCTGCTCGACAACTACGGCTACACCGTCGTTGATTTGGGCAGGGACGTTGACCCGCAGCTGGTGGTTGACACCGCGGTTGAACAAAATATCACCATGATTGGACTATCCGCGCTGATGACAACCACGTTAAAGAGCATGGAGGACACGATTCGGCTTGTCCGTGCCACTCCCGCGCTGCAAAATCCCGACGGCAGCAGCAAATGTGTGGTATTTGTCGGCGGCGCGGTGCTGACAGAGGACTACGCCATGAAAATCGGCGCGGATTACTACTGCCGCGACGCCAAGGAAAGCGTTGACACCGCCAAAAAGGTTTTGGGCTGACTGACCCGGAGCCGGAAGAAAACTGATGTAATCCGGACGAAAGACACGGCGTCTTTCGTCCGTTATTTTTTTGGTGGAAAAAGGCATAAAATCATTTGACTTTCGAAAGAATATGGACTATAATCATACTGAATATATATGTATTAATGTAAAATGGAGTAGTATGGATTAGGAGCACAGAGAGGTATGAGTAAGTTTAATTTTCGAAAATTGATTCTAATGCTTGCTGATATTTTTATTATCACGGTCAGCGGCGTTATACTGAATTACGCGCTGGCGCTGACAAAAATCATTTCCGCCGAGGCAAGCGGACTGTTGTTTTACTATATGTTAATCAGCATTTTGTCCTGCGAGCTGATGATGCTGCTGTTCGGCTCCTATAACCGCATGTGGCGGTATTTTAATGTCCGCGATTACGTGATGTGCGCCGCGGGCATGACTTCGGGCTTTTTGCTCAGCTACGGCGTTTTGGTGCTGCTGAAAATGCCGCCGCGCAAAATCTTCTTTGTGCTGTTTTTTGTCATTGCCACACTGGGCGTCATGCTTTTCCGCTTTGCCTTTAAAACAACCTTCCTCAAGCTGACGCGGGCAGGGCATGTGGAAAAGACCCGCCGCACCATGATTGTCGGCGCGGGTCAGGCGGGCAGAATGATTCTCACCGAAATTCACAACGCCCACACCGACCCCAAAAATCCCTCCGCCGACATTGAGCCGGTCTGCTTTGTTGACGATGACGCCACCAAGCTGCATACCAAGATTCAGGGCGTGGAGGTTGTCGGCGTGTGCGCCGAAATTCCCAAGCTTTGCACGGACTACGAGATTGATGAAATCATTGTCGCGGTGCCGTCCTGCGAGGAGGACGAAAAGCGGAAAATCCTCGACTACTGTTCCTCTACCAAATGTGAGATTAAGGTTATTCCGTACCTCAGCGAGCTGCTGCTCGGCGATACCTCTCCGCAGCTTTTGACGCAGGCAAAGGAAATTAAAATCGAAGATTTGCTCGGCAGAAAGCCGATTGAGTTCAACCGCAACAAGATTGCGCAGTTCATCTGCGGCAAGGTCTGCATGGTCACAGGCGGCGGCGGCTCCATCGGCAGCGAGCTCGTGCGTCAAATCGCCAAATACGACCCCGAGCAGATTATCATTGTTGATATTTACGAAAACAACGCATATGATATACAGCAGGAGCTCCGGCTGGAATACGGCGACAAGCTGAATCTGGTGACGCTGATTGCCTCTGTCCGCGACTACAACAAGATGGATTGCATCTTTAAGCAGTACCGCCCGCAGGTGGTGTTCCACGCGGCGGCGCACAAGCATGTGCCGCTGATGGAAACCGTGCCCGAGGAGGCGGTCAAGAACAACGTGTTCGGCACCTTCAACGTCGCCACGCTCGCGGAGTTCTACAAGGCGGATAAGTTTGTGATGATTTCCACCGACAAGGCGGTCAATCCCACGAACGTCATGGGCGCCACCAAGCGCGCGTGCGAGATGATTATCCAGTACAAGGCGCAGACCAGCACCCACACCGAGTTTGTCACCACCCGCTTCGGCAACGTGCTCGGCTCCAACGGCTCGGTGATTCCGCTGTTCCGCCGCCAGATTGAAAGCGGCTCTCCCGTCACCGTTACCCACCCCGACATTATCCGCTATTTCATGACGATTCCCGAAGCGGTGTCGCTGGTGCTCGAAGCCGGCGCAATGGCAAAGGGCGGCGAGATTTTTGTGCTCGATATGGGCGCTCCCGTCAAAATCACCACGCTTGCGGAGAACCTGATCCGCATGTACGGCAAGGTGCCGTATGAGGAGGTTCCGATTGTCTTTACAGGGCTGCGTCCGGGCGAAAAGCTCTTTGAGGAGCTGCTGATGGACGAGGAAGGCTTGAAGTCAACCGCGAACAAGAAAATATTTATCGGCAACCAAATTCAGATTGACGCGGACGACATGCTTGAAAAGCTGAGTCATCTGCGCGAAAGCGCCGACGCCAACGACAGCGAAAAAACCGTTGTGCTGCTCAGCGAACTGGTGCCGACCTTCCATCATCAAATGTGAGCAAGACAGCAAATCTTGACTTTTTGCCGTCTGTGTGATACACTTTTAAAAGTGTGTCATTCTATCATGATACCGTTATTAGCCTGAAACGCATATTCGTGCGTTGTCATATGTTGTAAAATAGCCTCTCAGAAAGGAGGAAAAAGGGACTATTAGCGCCGGGACCTTAATCGGTTGACGAGGTTTGGCAGTTATCGAAAGATTCGGCGGATGCTGCCACGGCACGGCTGTGTCGTCAGAGAGAAAGGAAAAAGCAGAATCAACACTGTAACAAAGGTTCTCTCGATTCATTGACATTTACTTCATTTTTATATAAAGGAGAATCAGTAACATGAGAGTTGTTATTCAGGATAATTACGACAAAATGTGCAAATGGGCTGCGAACTATATCGCTGACAAAATCAGAAACCACAAGGAGGACCGTCCCTTTGTGCTCGGACTTCCCACCGGTTCCTCTCCCATCGGCGTTTACAAGGAGCTCTACACCATGAATCAGAAGGGCGAGCTGTCCTTTGCCAATGTTGTTACCTTCAACATGGACGAATATCTCGGACTGCCTCACGAGCACGACCAAAGCTATTGGTACTTCATGCACGATAACTTCTTCGATCACCTTGTTGACATGAAGAAGGAAAACATCAATATCCTCAACGGCATGACCGACGATCCCGAAGGCGAGTGCGCGAGATATGAGGAGAAAATCGCTTCCTACGGCGGCATCGACCTGTTCATGGGCGGCATCGGCGTTGACGGTCACATTGCGTTCAACGAGCCGTTCACCAGCCTCGCTTCCCGTACCGGCGTGAGAAACCTCACCACCGACACCAGAATTGTAAACTCCCGTTTCTTCGGCAACGACCCCGAGGCGGTTCCCGCTCAGGCGCTTTCCGTCGGCGTCGGCACCGTTACCGATTCCAAGGAGGTTCTCATTCTTATCAACGGTCACAACAAGGCGAAGGCGCTTGCGGAAACCGTTGAGGGCTCTGTCAGCCACAAGTGGACCTGCTCCGCGCTTCAAATGCACAACGGCGCTATCATTGCCTGCGACGAGGCGGCATGTGACGAGCTGACCGTCGGCGCTTACAAATACTTCCTCGATATTGAAAAGAAGGAGAGACTTTAATGTATACCATCAAGGATCTCTACGATCTCGACCACACCCTTGCGAAGGATTACCTCTCGCAGTTTACTTATCCGTGGGAAGCCCTCAAGGGCATTAAGGATTTTATCCTTGAACTCGGTCCCACACTGGGCGGCGATTATGAAGAAGTGAAGGAGAATGTTTGGGTGCACAAGACCGCAACCGTATTCCCCTCCGCCTATCTCGGCGCTCCCTGCATTATCGGTCCCGAAACCGAGGTCAGACACTGCGCGTTTATCCGCGGCTCGGCGCTTGTCGGCGCAAACTGCGTTGTCGGCAACTCGGTTGAGCTGAAAAACGTCATTCTCTTTGACCATGTGCAGACCCCGCACTACAACTATGTCGGAGACTCCATTCTCGGCTATTATTCCCACATGGGCGCGGGCTCCATTACTTCCAATGTAAAATCCGACAAAAAACTCGTTGTTGTTCACAACGGAACCGAGCAGATTGAAACCGGCGTCAAGAAATTCGGCGCTATGCTGGGCGACTATGTTGAGGTCGGCTGCAACGCCGTCTGCAACCCCGGCTCCGTGCTCGGCAGACACGTCAGCGTTTATCCCACCTCTTGTGTGCGCGGCGTTGTCCCCGAAAACTGCATTTTCAAGAACAGCGGCGATATTGTAGAAAGGCAGGCTGACTAACTAATGGGTAAATATTTCGGCACCGACGGCTTCAGAGGCGAAGCGAACAAGGTTCTCACCTTTGAGCACGCGGTTAAAATCGGACGTTTTCTGGGCTGGTATTTCGGCGCGAACATGGGCAAAAAGGCAAAGGTTGTTATCGGCAAGGACACCCGCCGTTCTTCCTATATGTTCGAGTATGCGCTGTGCACGGGACTGATGGCGAGCGGCGCGGACGCATATATTATGCACGTCACCACCACGCCCTCTGTTGCGTACATCACCCGCGTTGACGAGTTCGACTGCGGTATTATGATTTCCGCTTCCCACAATCCCTACTATGACAACGGCATCAAGCTGCTAAACAGCAAGGGCGAGAAGATGGAGGAGGAAACGCTGCTCAAGGTCGAGGAGTATATCGACGACAAAATTGAGATTCCCTGCGCGTCCAGAGACGAAATCGGCAGAACCGTTGACTATGTCGCGGGCAGAAACCGCTATATCGGCTATCTCATTTCCATGAGCAAATACAGCTTCAAGGGCGTAAAGGTCGGTCTGGATGTTGCCAACGGCGCGGCGTGGCAGATTGCCAAGGGCGTGTTTGACGCGCTCGGCGCAAAGACCTATGTCATTAACGACGCTCCCGACGGCTACAACATCAACACCGACTGCGGCTCCACCCACATTGAGCATTTGCAGAAGTTTGTCGTTGACAACGGTTTGGACGTCGGCTTTGCCTACGACGGCGACGCTGACCGCTGCCTTGCCGTTGACGAAAAGGGCAGTGTTGTTACCGGCGACCACATCATCTACGCTTACGGCGCTTACATGAAGGAAAGAGGCAAGCTGCTCAACAACAAGGTC
This sequence comes from uncultured Clostridia bacterium, assembly GCA_947168445.1. Taxonomy (GTDB): domain Bacteria; phylum Bacillota; class Clostridia; order Oscillospirales; family Acutalibacteraceae; genus Ruminococcoides. The sequence goes on along the minus strand of CAMVLW010000011.1, from coordinate 4,530 downwards.
GTTGCGACCATCATGAGCAACTTCGGTCTGTTCAAGGCGCTCGACAAAATCGGCATTGAGTATGACAAGACCAATGTCGGTGACAAGTATGTTTACGAAAACATGGTGCAGACCGGCAACCGCATCGGCGGCGAGGAATCCGGCCACATCATCTTCTCCAAATATGCCACCACCGGCGACGGCATTTTGACCTCTCTGAAAATGATGGAGGTTATGCTGGCAAAGAAGAAGCCCATGAGCGAAATCACCGCTCCCATGGTGCTCTATCCGCAGGTGCTCAAGAACGTGCGCGTTAAGTCCAAGCCCGACGCGAAGAACGATCCCGACGTTCAGGCGGAGGTTGCAAAGGTAGCCGAAGCGCTGGGCGACAACGGCAGAATCCTTCTCCGTGAATCCGGCACCGAGCCGGTTATCCGCGTCATGGTTGAGGCGGGCTCCGACGAAGAGTGCGAGAAGTATGTCGATCAGGTCATCGACGTTATCCGCGCAAAGGGTCACATTATCCAAGATTAATGCATTTTTAGAGCTGAAAGGATTTCCTTTCGGCTCTTTTGCTTTTTCGGCGCGTTTCCGGCTGTGCCGCATTATCAACAATGTTTTTGTTTTGAAAAGATGATTTTTCTGTGTTTATCCGCTTGTATTTCTCTGTCAAATTATGTATAATGTTATCGTGTATAATTAGACCATCATTCATGCACAGGGGGAATGATAATGAAACAAAAAATTACCAAACGAGCGGCTGCGCTGGCGCTGGCTGTTATGCTCTGCCTAACAGCGTGCTTCACCGCGTTTGCCGAAGGAAAAACCTACACCGTTAAGGAATGTGACAATTTGCAAATCACCCTGCCCGGCAACATGGCGGCTGTCACCCGTTCCTCAGCGGCGGACGACCGCTTTTTCACGCTTCACGGCTTGGACTATAACCAGGTGATGAGCGCCTTCCAAAGCGGCGACATTTATCTGCAGGCAATGGACGACGTTGAGGCGGTCACCGTTACGCTGTCCTATCTTGAAAGCGAACAGAGCAAGAGCATCGGCAACTACAACAAGCTTTCCGGCAGCGAGCTGCAGCAGATTGCGCAGAACTTTATCGCGGCTTCCGGCACAGAGATCCGCTACAATTCCGCCACGCTCGACCAGGCGGAATCCAGCGCGGTTTGGATTTATTTTAACATGAGCACCAAAACCGCCGACGGCAAAACCGTCACCCAGTATCAGGCGAGCACCGTTTACAACGGAAAGAACATCAGCGTCACCTACTACCGCAACGGCGGCAGCGTGACCGCCGACGACTACAACATTCTTTCGGGAATTGTCGGCAGCGTTACCTTCGGCGGCAACAAAAACTTCTTTGAGAATCTGCTCTCAATGAACAACATGACGCTCTATATCATTATCGGCTGCGCTGTGCTGGTGATTATTCTGCTCATTATCATTATCGTGGCTGTCAGCAAGTCCAAAAAGCGCAAGAAGAAGTCAAAGAACGATCAGATTTTGCAGGAGCTTGCGGGCAAGTATCAAACCAACCGCGGCAACAGCTACCCTGAGAACGAGCCTTATTATGAGGAAGAGCCGCAGCAGCGCGCTTATGAAAGCGAGCCGAGCCGTACCTACGACGACAGCTACGGCGCTGAGGAAGCCCCGGTGCAGCAGGATATTTCGACGAAGTATGACGACTACAGCGATTACGACGACGGCATTACCAGAAAGTATTCGGACGAGGATATTGACAGACTGCTCGGTGATATTGAGGACAAGGAAAATTTTAATGACGCACTGCCCGCAGCGCAGGCTGACTCCGAAATTGCTTCGGAGGTGCGGGACAGTGTGATAGCAGGCGGCGTGCTTGCGGGCTTTGTTGCGGACGAAGCCGGGGAGCCCCAAGAGAAAGCGCCGGAAACAGCGGAGGATTCCGCGTTAACAGCCTACAACGAAGAAGTCGAGGAGGATTTCCCGGAAGCTTCCTACCCGGACGAAGAACTAAGCGAGACCGCTGACGAAGCGCCTGCAGGCGTTGTGTTTGACAGCGAACCCGAACCCGGCGGCGACGAAAGCGAGCGCGATATGCTGCGCCGCGCCGACGCCCTTCTTGCGGAGCTCGGCTTGCTCGACGAGCCGGAGCAGCCCGAAGAAGTGCCGGAGGAGGAACCTGCGGAAGAACCTGTGGAAGAACCCGAAGAAATATCGCCGGAAACAGCGGAGGAGCCCGCTCTTGAAGCTGACGGCGGCGAAGCGCTCGCGGACGACTTCTTTGATGATTCCCGCTTGGAAGCAGAGGAATATGAACAGCCGGAACCCCTGCCCGACGAAACCGAAGCGGAGATTGCGGAGGAATACAGCGAGGATGAGCACGGCGTGCTCCGCCGCGCGGACGGACTGCTTGCGGAATTCGGCTTGTTAGATGAACCCGAAGAGCCCGAAGAAACCGAGGAGCCGGAAGCGTTTGACGAACCCGAAGCGCCGGAGGAATCTGCCGTGGAAGAGCCTGTCCCGGAAGAAACCGTGACAGAAGAACCCGCGGCGCCCGAACAGGAAGAAGCGCCGGAGGAGATTTCCGAACCCTCAGAGGAAAGCGCCGGGGAAGAACCCGAAGCGGAAGAAGAGCCCGCAGCGGAAGAACCCGACGACCTTGAGGACGAGGAATTCGCGGAATATGCCAGCGACGAGGTGCTGGTGCGCGAGGAATCCAATCAGAACCGCTTCAAAAACAGCAACGATTTCTTTGAGGAGGCGCCCAAAAAGGTTATCGGCGTTATCAGCAGCAAGGAAATTGAAGAAGCCGAGGAATATGACGTAATCGGCGAGGAGGAGCACCGCGCCGAAATCATTGAGCAGGAGCCGCCCAAAAAGAAGGGCGAGGGCTTCGGCGGTGTGATGAAGAAAATCGGCGGCGGACTCAAAACCTTCGGCGTACACTGCGGCTATTTTGCAACGAATGTCAAGCGCGCCATCAAGCGCAAACGCGCAATGAAAAAGCGCAAAAGGGCGGAGGAAGAACGCCGCCGCAAGCAGATGGAGCGCCGTCGGCAGCAGCGGGCAGCCCAACAGCGCCAACGTGACCGCAACGGCTTGGTGCAGGTGCGCAGCCGCGACGACCGCAGACCCGGCAATAACAAAAAACGCTGATTGAAAGAGGGCGCGCCTTGTGCGCGCCCTTATAAGGAGAAAACCGCATGGATATTTTGATAAAAAACGCCCACATTGTTTCTCCGGCGGACGGCATGGACGAAACAGGCGATATTTTGGTGCGCGGTGGCAAAATTACCGCTATCGGCGCTGATTTAACCGCGGATTGTGAACAGCTTGACGCACGCGGCTTGTATGCGATTCCCGGACTGGTGGATATGCACGTTCACCTGCGCGACCCCGGACAGACCGCCAAGGAGGACATTCTCACCGGCTGCCGTGCGGCTGCCGCGGGCGGCGTAACAAGCCTGCTCTGTATGCCGAACACCAATCCCACCGTTGACAACGCGGACACCGTGAAATACATTCTCGACAAGGCGCAAAATGCAGACGCGCGGGTTTATGTTGCCGCGAGCATTACCAAAGGGCTGAAAAGCGAAGAACCCACCGATTTGGAGGAATTAAAGGCGGCGGGCGCTATCGGACTGAGCGACGACGGCAGACCCGTTGAAAACACAAAATTCCTGAGCGACGCCATGAAAAAAGCGCCCTCGCTCGGCATGACGGTGGTTGCCCACTGCGAGGACTTGTTCCTTGCGAACGGCGGCAAAATCAATGAGGGAGAGGTCTCCCGCCGGCTCGGCATTAAAGGAATTCCCGCTTCTGCCGAGGACTGCGGCACCGCGAGAGAAATCGCGCTTGCCGCCGCCGAAAATGTTCCCATTCACATCTGCCACGTCAGCACCAAAACCAGCGTGGCACTGGTGCGCGACGCCAAGCGCAGAGGGGTGAAGGTCACGGCGGAAACCGCGCCGCATTATTTCACCCTCACCGAAAAGGAATTGCTAAAGCGCGACGCGGACTACCGCATGAATCCGCCGCTGCGCACGGACGGCGACGTCAAGGCGATTATCGAGGGCTTGCTTGACGGCACGCTCGACTGCATTGCCACCGACCACGCGCCGCATACCCCGAAGGAAAAGGCGGATTTTGAAAAAGCGCCCAACGGCTCCGTCGGCATGGAAACCTCGCTTGCGGCGGGCATTACCTATCTGGTAAAAACCGGCGTGCTCTCACTTGCACAGCTGGTGGAGAAAATGTCCGTCAATCCCGCAAAAATTCTCGGCATTAACGCCGGAACGCTCGCTGTCGGGGCGCCTGCCGACATTGCGCTTGTCGATTTGAACGAGCAGTGGACGGTGGACGAAAACAAGCTCCACGGCAAGAGCAAAAACACGCCGTTCAAGGGCATGACCTTCACCGGCAAGGTCAAAAAAACCATCTGCGGCGGCAAAATTGTTTTCAGCGATTAACAGAATCGTGATATAAAGGGTAATTGAAGGAGTAAATCATTATGGCACAAAAAGGTAATCTTCTGTCCGTCAGACAGGACATACGTGTCGT
>CAMVLW010000010.1 GCA_947168445.1 uncultured Clostridia bacterium | reverse complement strand
AAAGGGCGCTGATGATGAGTATACCTACACCTTCTCCGGCTGGTCTCCCGAGATTACCGCTGTAACCGGCAATATAACCTATACGGCAACCTTTGAAAATGTGAAGCGTTCCTACACTATCACATGGAAGAACGACGACGGCTCCGTGATTGACACAACCACCGTTGAGTACGGCGAAACACCTGCTCACAGCGATCCTGAGAAGGAAAACCACACCTTCCTTGGCTGGGCTCCCGCAATCACTGCCGTAACCGGCGACGCGGAATACACAGCAACCTACAGCGAAGATGTCAAGGAGTATACGGTTACTTGGAAGAACGGTGATACGGTACTTAAAACAGTTACCGTCACAAACGGCGAGACACCGTCATATGACGGCGAGACGCCGACAAAGGCTGAGGACGAAGATAACCTCTACGCCTTTGAAGGCTGGACCCCGACTGTAGACGGCGAAGGAAACATCACCTACACCGCAGCCTTTACCGCAATTCCCAAGCTCTTTGTCGGCCACTCTGTAACCCTCGGCGGTGACATCGGCGTGAATTTCTTCATTAATTCCGCAGCCGCGAATTTTGCAAGCGCTTCCAAAGCAATTGTGAAATTCACTTGGGACGGCGGCGGAAAAGATAAGACGAAAGAAGTTGACCTCAAAAAGCTCACCGCCGACAAGGGCCGGTACAAGGTGACCTGCGACGTGGTAGCAGCTCAGATGGCGCACAAGATCCACGCCGAGATTTACCTTGACGGCGAGAAGCTGGCTCAGATTGACGATTTCAGCGTAAAGGATTACGCCGAGCTGATTTATAAGAATCCTGAGAAGTATGATGACAAGGGTAAGCCCCAACAGCTCAAGGCGCTGGCAAAAGCTCTGCTCAACTACGGCGCACAGGCGCAGATCGTCTTCGATTCCGCTCTGACCGAGAAGCCCGACCCTGCAAAGACAGTCGAAATAGTAGGTCAGACAGATTTCAGCGACGTTACTGTTGAAAAGATTCAGAACGCGATCAACGAGGCGAATCCCGGAAAGTCCGCTTCCGATCTGAACGAGGTAGCGTCTCAGCTTGGCGCGGAGTACTACACCAACTCCCTGATCTATCTCTCGAAGAACACCCTGCGCGTCTACTTCACGCCGGTTGAAGACTCAATGACAATGAACAACCCGGAAGCGTATGACGGCAGCTTGTCCGACTACTACTATTATGTAGATAAGGAGAACATCGCCGCTGCCGAGCTCGACAATCTGCAGAAATTCACCGTAAACGGTACAGACTTCTACTTCTCCGCGCTCGACTATGCGATAGCTGTTATCAAAAGCGACAAGATGAACGGTAAGCAGAAGAACCTTGCAAAGTCGCTCTATCTTTACAACGCGGCTGCGAACGCATACTTCGATTGATAGGAAAGGACGTGCATGAATTTGAATAAAGAAACTTATGAGCGTCTTTTGATGGACGTAACGAAATTTGACGCCGAGGACATCATCACCACCTCGGGCGAGGGCACTACTACGCGTCCCGCCTTTGCTCCGACCAGTGAGTGGGAGTTACCCGTCGGCATGTAAGCCTTACCTTCTCTAAAGGAGCATCGAAAGCTCCCCTTGACTAAAAAGGGGGGAAGTTCCGAAGGAGCGATCAGCCCCGACCAACCAAAAACGCGCCGCCGCTTTGAGCACGATACTCAAAGCGGCGGCGCTGACACTTTATGGAGAAGAAAGAAGCAAACAAAACCCGTGTAACAACGGATAGAAGTGAAAAATAATTTTGATTTATCTTTTCCGATTGAAATATTCTCAGTATTCTGTTATGATATATATGAGGTGAAGCGTCAAATGACTATTCAGAAAATGATTATCGACACTCACGCCCACATTGGGCATATTTTGGATTTTAACATGACGACGGAGCAGCTGCTCTATTCAATGGAGCGCTACGGCGTGGATTTTACGCTGTTCAGCCACATTGAGGCGGTGGAGTTTGACCACATGGGAAACGCGGTGCCGCCGGAATTTCAGCGGTCGCAAAACGAGTTGTTCAGAGAAGCGGTTGCCGAAGCGCGCAAGGCGCCCGGTAAGCTGGGCGTGCTGCCGTGGCTGAAAATCCACGGCGAGCAGCCGGACAGGGAATTTGAAGCCATTCTGAAGGAAAACCGCGGCATTGTGTACGGCTTGAAGCTGCATCCGTTTCACTCGCGCACGGCTCCCGACGACCCAAGGCTGGAGCCTGTTTATGAACTCGCGATGAAATACAATCTGCCGGTTGTCTCGCACACGGGCGGGTGTGAGGAGGCAATGTCGGTTCATCTTTACAACGCGGCAAAGACGCATCCGCAGCTTGATTTTGTGATGGTGCACATGGATTTGGGCACTGACAACAAAACCGCGCTTGATTTGTTGGGCAGGCTGCCGAATCTTTACGGCGACACCACTTGGGTGCCTGTTGAAACAACCGTGGAAGCAATCCGCCGGTACGGCTCGCAAAAAATGCTGTTCGGCACCGACAACCCGATTGACGGCGCGGACACGCTGCTGCACAACAAGGCGGGCGACCGTTCGCTGTATCAGGAATACTTTCACGAGCTGAAAGAGCGGCTGGGCGCGGAGGAATACGCGGATTTGATGTTCCGCAACGCGCAGCGCGTTTTTCATATTTCCTAAATTTTCATCATTTTTCGACAAATTTCTGTTAAAAACTATTGACGAACGGCACACCGCGCATTATAATAATGATTGTGATAGAGGCGCGGACTTTATCAGTAGCCCGGAAAACGGCGCGGAAACGCCGCGGGTGAAAGGAAATTCCGCCGAAGCTGCTGCCGGATTTCCGTTTGACAGCGGCTGGGGCTGCGCAGAATATGCGCAGAACTGTCGCTTAGGCGGAGTGCTATTCGGATTGGTGAATTTTTGCCGCAGGGTATGCTCCCCTGCGGCTTTTTGTTTTCCCTTATCGCAGAAGAAAAAATGGAGGAAGAACAATGACAAAAACGAAAAAAATCGTCCTTGCGATTGCCGCTGTCATTATCGTCGGTCTGCTGGTTTATGTGGCGGTTTCCGGCGGCGCAATGGGCGAGGTCAAATGTATGGACTGCCACGGCACAGGACAGGTTGACAGCGCAGCCTGCGAAACCTGCGACGGCTCCGGCATGGTGCGCGGCTCGGCGTGGGCGCTGCTGCCGCCGATTATCGCTATCGGCTTGGCGCTGATTACCAAGGAAGTGTATTCCTCGCTGTTTATCGGCGTTGTGGTGGGCGGCTTGATGTTCACCAACTTCAATTTCCTCGGCACCATGGACAGCGTGATTAATCACGGCTTGATTGACGCGGTGACCGGCAACGCGGGAATCTTCGTCTTTTTGGTGGAGCTGGGCGTGATTGTGGCGCTGGTGAACAAGGCGGGCGGCTCGGCTGCGTTCGGAAAATGGGCGGCACGGCATATCAAAACCCGCAAGGGCGCTATGCTTGCCACCTTTGTGCTGGGCGTGCTGATTTTCATTGACGACTACTTTAACTGCCTGACCGTCGGCTCGGTCATGCGTCCCGTGACGGACAGCCACAAGGTTTCGCGCTCCAAGCTGGCGTATATCATTGACGCAACGGCAGCGCCTGTGTGCATGATTGCCCCGATTTCCTCGTGGGCGGCGGCGGTTTCGTCCTATGCGGAGGACGGGCAGGGCTTGAAGCTATTCATCATGGCGATTCCGTTTAACTTTTATTCGCTGCTGACCTTTGTGTTCATCATCGCGATTTGCCTGATGAACTACGATTACGGCTCAATGGCGCTGCATGAGTACAACGCGATGTATAAGGACGACCTCTACACCACCGGCGACAGAGTGGACGGAGCAGACGACGAGCACAACCCGAACGGCAAGGTGATTGATTTGCTGCTGCCGGTTCTGGTTTTGATTGGCGTTTCTGTTTTCGCGCTGATTTATAACGGCGGAATTCTGGAAGGCAAGTCCTTTGTGGACGCCTTTGCCGACACCGACGCGACGGTGGGCTTGCCGTGGGGCGGCTTGATTGCGCTGGTGTTTACCATCGGCTATCTGATGCTCAGAAAAATCATCAGCTTCAAAGAGGCGATGGATTCGATTCCGAAGGGCTTCTTTGCAATGGTTCCGCCGATTTTGATTCTCACCTTTGCAACGGCGCTCAAGAACATGACAAGCCTGATGGGTGCGAAGTATTTTGTTGCCGATTTGATGAACGGTGCGGCGGCTTCGCTGCAAAACTTCCTTCCCGCGATTATCTTTGTCGTCGCCTGCGTGCTGGCGTTTGCGACGGGAACCTCATGGGGCACCTTCGGTATTCTGATTCCGATTGTCACCTACCTGTTCACCAACAGCCCCAACTCTCCGCTGATGATTATCGGCATTTCCGCTTGCTTGGCAGGCGCCGTTTGCGGCGACCACTGCTCCCCCATTTCCGACACGACGATTATGTCCTCGGCGGGCGCGCAGTGCAACCACATTAACCACGTTTCCACCCAGCTTCCCTACGCGCTGACGGTTGCGGCGGTTTCGTTTGTTTCGTTCATCATTGCGGGCTTTGTGCAGGTTTGGTATATCGCGCTGCCGATTGCCGTTTTGCTGATGATTGGCACATTGCTGATTATCCGATTCATCGGAAAGAACGAAAAAGCGGTGAAATAGTTTTACTTTTTCACTTTACTATGTTATAATAAAGGCACCGGTGAAAGTCACCGGTGCCTTATTCTTATATTATGAGGTAAACTGTATGAAACAACCGCTTTTTCCCGCAAAGGTGCGCGTGCTCAGCGGCAGTATGCTCAAGCTGATTGCCGTGCTTACCATGATTACCGACCACATCGCAAGCCATTTTATCGACCCGCGCCTTGTGCTGTTCAGCCTCGGCAGATTTGACATTTCGCTTTACGGCGTGCTGCGCGGTATCGGACGGTGGGCGTTTCCGCTGTTTGTGTTTCTGCTGATTGAGGGCTTTTTGCACACCCGCAGCAGACTGCGCTACGGCGTGAGTCTGGGCGTTTTCGCGCTGGTTTCGGAGCTTCCGTGGAACCTTGCGCACAGCGGAACATGGTTTCACAGCGGACAAAATGTGTTTTTTACGCTGCTGATTGGCTACCTGGGACTGTGCGTGCTGGAATATTGGAAAAAGCTGCCGGTACTGCAATTCTTTACGCTGTTGGCGCTCGCCATGCTGACGGTGCTGCTGCGCTCGGACTTTTCATCACGCGGCTTTGCCTTCATTATCCTGCTGTACCTGCTGCGCGGTCACGAGGCTGCGCGCGCGCTGACGGGGTTTGTTCTCAACAATCCGTGGTGGGTCATGCCGTCGTTTTTAATCATGTCGCTTTACAACGGCAAGCGCGGGTTTATTAAGGGCAAGGTGCTCAAATATGCCTTTTACGCGATTTATCCGCTGCACCTGCTCGTGATTTATTTCATCAAGTATCAGCCGTTAGGTTAAAAGGTTTTGCCCCTGTAGGGTTTTGGGGGAAGCGCGGTGAAATCATAGCTTTCCAGCGCTTCAAGCGAAATATTGGCGCGGGCGCTTTCGTGAATCATGAGGTTGGAGCCGACCTGTTCGCTCTCGCCCACATGCACCGCCACCACGGGAATTCCGCGCGCGCAGGCATAGCCTGCCTCCCACGCGGTTCCGCTGTCGCTGTAGTTGCCGTGATAGAGCATGACGACAACCCCGGCTTTTTCCAGATTGTCGCGGTCGCTGAGAAAGGTTTCGCGCGACCACTGCTCAGGGTTTTCCTCTGCCCCGCGGATTTCATGCAGCCGCGGACTGAACACATCAAAGCCGCGTGAGAACAGAATGTCTTCCGCACGCCGCACGCAGGTTAATTCAAATTCGTTGAAAAAGGGTGAAGCGAGATAGATTTTCAGGGTGGGCATGATTCATTCACCTTCATAGAAAGAATAAAGCCCCCGAAAAATCGGGGGCGTTTCTGGAGGCGACAGGCGGATTTGAACCGCCGCATCAGAGTTTTGCAGACTCGTGCCTTACCACTTGGCTATGTCGCCGTTCACAACAATAGGTATTATACCATTTATCAAAGAAGATGTCAAGGGTTTCCTTGATTTTTTCCTCTGAAAGATTCTATGCAGTTGAAAGGAACCATATGCGCGATTTTCAACAATATGTTTTAAAATGCCGGGAGATGCTCGACAAGCTGAAAATTCCCTATGCCAAGAACATCACCTTTTCGGTGAACACCCGCGCTGCCTCGCGGCTGGGCGTGTGCAAAAAGCAGGGCGAGCGTTATGTCATTGAAATTGCGGCGTCGCTGCTTGACGAAAAAACGCCGGAGCAAACGCTCTATGACACCCTGCTGCACGAGCTGCTGCACAGCTGCTACGGCTGCATGAACCATACCGGACGCTGGAAAGCCTATGCCGAGCGCGTGAACGCCGCCTACGGCTTGCACATTTCACGGGTCACCACCCGCGAGGAAAGCGGCGTGCCGCAGGAGCTGGAAAAGCCCGCGAAGTACCTGATGATTTGCCCAAGCTGTCAAACGGAATACCTCCGCTACCGCCTGACGGAGGTTTTCAAGCACCCCGAACGCTACCGCTGCGGCAAATGCGGCAGCAACATGAAGGACGCCAAACGATACATCAACCGCAACGCATAACAAAACGGTTCATCACTCACATCGAGCGATGAACCGCTTTTTTCATTCAATTTAATTCCGAATTACGAATTCCGCATTAATACGAAACCATGCCCCAGTAAGCGGAGAGCTCGTTCATGGGGTTGTACTTGACGTCGTTGTAACGGCACTCAAAGTGGAGGTGCGGACCGGTGGAGTGACCGGTGGAGCCGACGTAGCCGATGACCTGTCCCTTGGAAACGGTCTGTCCGGGGCTGACGATAACGCTGGTAAGGTGTCCGTAGATGGTCTCCTTGCCGTTGCCGTGGTCAAGCCAGACATAGTTGCCGTAGCCGCCGCCGCAGCCGCAGCTGCCGCTCTTGCCCCAGTTATGGGTGCAGTAGGTGCAGGTGTCCCAAACGGTGCCGCTGTCCGCAGCGACAACGGGAGCGCCGAGAATGTCGCCGCCGGCGATGTCAATCGCGCCGTGGTTGTAGGTGTATCTGTCCTCATTCCAGAGCGAGGAGAGGTAGTAGTAACCCGGGCAAGGCCATGTGTAGCCGCCGCCTGCGGGCGTTACGTCGTCATAATCGGTATGAGAGGAATCGTCGCCGGAGCTGCTGCTGTCGCCGCTGCTGCTGCCGGAGGTGTCGTCATCATAGGAAGGCTGCTCATCCTGCTGAGAGGACTGCTGCTCCTGCGCCGCCTTTTGCTGCTCCTGAGCCGCTTTCTTCTTGGCAGCCTCCGCCTGCGCCTGTGACTGCTTTGCCGCCGCAGCCGCCTGCTCCGCCCAATACTGGGCAATCTGCGCTTCAAGCTGCTTTGCCTCGCCCTCTCCGGAGGAGAGCGCCGCTCTTGCCTCCGCGCTCTTTGCGGCAAGGTCGGTGAGCACCGCTTCGTTTTCGGCTACCAAGCCGTTGAGTTCCTCCAAGTCGGCGTTAAGGGACGCTTCCTGCGCTTCCAAATCAGCCTTGTCGGATTCCAGTTCTTTCTTCTCCGTCTCAATGACATCAAGCTGGGTATTGATTTCACCAATCAACTCCTTGTCGTAGTTGGAGAGGGTCTTTACCAGGGAAAGCTTGTCGATAAAGTCGCCGAAGTCCTTTGCGCCGAGCAGAATTTCAAGGTTGCTGGCGCTGCCTGCCATGTAAATCAGGCGCAGACGTTCGCACAGCGCGTCAATCTGATCCTCAATGCCCTCGTTGCCGGCTTCGATTTTTGCCTTTTTGTCCTCGATGCCGGTGTTGAGATCCGCGATTGCTTCACGGGTCAAAATCACCTTTTCGTTCAGCGTGGAGATCTTGCCGACCAGCGCGTCGCCGTAAGCCTGCTTTTCGCTGATGTCGGTCTCGGTGCTGTTGAGAATGGACTGATACTCCTCGCTCTTGGCGTTGAGCTCGTCAATTCTGTCCTGCAGCGACTTGACGTCCTTCGCGCCGACGGTTACGACTGCCGATGACAGCGGAACCGCGAGCACGCAAACGCTCAGCGCCGCGCAAATAATCGCTTTTAGTTTATTCATATCTATTACTCCTTCCGGTTTTCACAGATGTCAAATTGTCATTTACCAGCCGAGAATTTCGTTGCCTTCCTTTTTCAGATACTTGCGGATAGAGATGAAGCCGCCGAAGAAGCCGACGAGAATACCCGCAACAAGGAAGGAAATCGCCAGCGGAACCACCATTTGGGAGAAGGGCAGCACGGTAATCCATGAGCCTGCCGCCTCGGTAATCACGCGCTTGACCGCTTCATAAAGCAGGGCAACCGCGCCGGTGGACAGCGCCGCGGAGATAATGCCGATAACCATGCCTTCCACCAAGAAGGGCATACGCACGAACATGTTGGTCGCGCCGACGGACTTCATAATGCTGATTTCAAAACGTCTGGAATACATTGTCGCGCGAATGGTGTTGGCGATAATGAACAGCGAAATGATAATCAGCGCCGCCACAACCGCAATGGAGATAAGATTCACCAAATTGCTGATGGTGGACAGCTTTTGGGCGAATTCGCGGCGGTCGTTGATGCTTTCAACGCCGTCAATCGCCTTGATTTGCTTTACGGTGTCGTCGTACTTTTCCAAGTCCTTAATCACAACGCGGTAGGCGTCGTTGAGCGGATCCTTGTCCTTGATGCGGTCAAAAAGCTGCTCGCCGAGCGTCTGCTTGTACTGCTCAACCGCCTCTGATTTTGAAACGAACACCGCCGATTCAACATTGTCAATCGCCTCAATCTGCGATCCGATTTGTTTGGCTTCAATTTCTCCTCTGTCACGGAGAATATACACCGTGGTTTCGTTGTTCTTTTCCACCTCGCTGACAATCGCGGTGACGTTCACAGAGAACAGCGCCGCGGCGCCTGTCAGCACCAGACAACTCACGAGCACGCAGATGGACGCGATTGTCATAATCCGGTTGGTATAGATGTTCTTGAAGCCCTCTTTTACAAGATAGCCAAAGCCTTTCATAACATAATCCTTTCGGTTTTAGTCGGGTATAATGACCACATTGTCAGGGTACTGCGGCTGCTCGCCCGCGTCATAGGGCTCCTCTTCCCCTGCCGGCTCCTCTGCGGGAGCGGCGGAAAAGGAACTGATGTCAACGTCCGCGTCAGGCTGCGCGGGAGCCGGTGCAGGTGCTTCCGCATAGGTCTCGGCATAGCCTTCGTCGTAGCCGTAGCTGAGGTCAACCATCTCCTCCGCAGAGTCGCTGATGACCTTGCCCTTGTCAATTGTAATCACGCGCTGGTTGAATTCGCGCACCAACTCATGCTCGTGCGTGACAACCAGAACGGTTGTACCCATAGAATTAATTTGCGTGAGCAGTTCCAAAATTTCATGCGAGAGCTCGGGGTCGATATTACCCGTCGGCTCGTCGGCAATGATAATTTCGGGGTTGTTCACCAGCGCGCGCGCCAAGCTGACGCGCTGCTGCTCGCCGCCGGAAAGCTCAGAGGGCTTGTCCTTCATTTTGTCCTTCAAACCAACCAAATCGAGCACATAGGGAACGCGCTTTTTGACCGCGGCGGAGCTTTCGCCCACCGCGCGCATGGCAAACGCAACATTGTCAAAGACGTTCATCTTGTCAATCAGGCGGAAGTCCTGAAAGACGATTCCCATGTGGCGGCGGAGGTAAGGCACATCGCGCTTTTTGAGGCGGGAAAGCTTGTTGCCGTTGATGATAATCTCGCCCGAGGTCGCGATTTCCTCGCGCATAATCAGCTTGAGGAAGGTACTTTTACCCGCGCCCGAAGCGCCCACGATAAACACGAACTCGCCCCTGTCGATATGCAGGCTGACGTTGTTCAGCGCATGGGTGCCGTTGGGATAGGTTTTAGACACATTTTCAAAATCAATCATAATTTCACCTGTCTGTGTATTTATTCACGGCATATTTCACCCGTTTTGCTCTTTAGGCAGAGAACGGTAAATATACCAACGTCCTGAGCGCGGCAAAACGCTGCGCTCAGGAACGGAAAACACAATGTTTTTTAGTATTTTGTGGGGCTCGCGTTCAGGTATTTTTTCACCATGAGGGCTACCTTGAACACGATAGCGTCCTCAAACTCGCGGAGGTCAAGACCTGTCAGCTTCTTGATTTTTTCCAGTCTGTAAACCAGCGTGTTGCGGTGAACAAACAGCTTGCGCGAGGTTTCGGAAACATTGAGGTTGTTTTCAAAGAAGCGCTGAATCGTGAACAGGGTCTCCTGGTCAAGACTCTCAATCGAGCCGCGCTTGAACACTTCCTTTAAGAACATTTTGCAGAGGGTGGTGGGCAGCTGATAAATCAGACGCGCGATACCGAGGTTGTCGTAGCTGACAATGGTGCGCTCGGTGTCGAATACCTTTGCAACCTCCAGCGCGGACTGGGCTTCCTTAAAGGAACGCGCCAAATCCTTGATGCCGGTGACGGTGGTTCCGATACCGACAACGCAGTGGGTGTAGAACTCGCTGGACAGGGTGTCGGAAATGGAGCTTGCCAGCTTTTCCAAATCTCTGCCGTCGATGTCGGGCTTGACTTCCTTGACAAGCGCGATTTCCTCTTCGTTGATGTTGATAACGAAGTCCTTGGACTTGTCGGGGAACAGATTCTGCACGATGTCGTAAGCGGAAACATCAGCGCGGGAGATAATCTTAATCAGCAGGCAAACGCGCGACACCTCGGAATTGAAGTGGAGTTCTCTGGCTTTGAGATAAATGTCGCCGGGAAGAATGTTGTCCAAAATGACGTTCTTGATGAAGTTGGAGCGGTCATACTTCTCGTCGTAATACTGCTTGATGCTGGCAAAAGAGACCGAGAGAAGCTGGGCATATTTCTGGGAATATTCGTCCGTGCCCTGCACAAAAACAGCGTAGTCATACTTTGCGCTGCTGCCGAAGGATTTGTATGTATAGCCGTTAATCACAAAGGGAGCGGTGGAGCTGAGGGTTTCGGAGTTAATGCTCTCGTTCACCTCACCGATTTTTCCAAGCTCCGAGCAAGCGATAACTACGGAGGTCTCGTCGATAACGCCGATTGTTCTGTCGATTGCATCCTTCATCTGATGCACAATACCCTGAAATAATCTGTTGGACATAGTTTTACCTCTTTTTCCTGCATAATTTGTATAACCATTGTAACAGACACACGATGTGTATGATACAATTCTTCTCATATACATATTACACAAAATCTCGAAAAAAATCAACCTCTTAGCGCAAATTTCTTTAAAAAAGATAACGAATTTTTCATTTTTCAGGGCTGCGCAGCCTTTTACCGACATTATAGTAACATATGAATGTGACAGACTTGTGACAGAATTGTAATTTTTGGAATAGAGTTGAGTATTCATCATTCGTTATTCACTCAAAAAACGCGGCAGCACTTTTTTACAAGCACTGCCGCCGAAAAATTATTTTACTTTTGAATCAAGCGAACATCAAATGCCCTTTGCTCTCTCTACATAAGAGGTGTGGAGCAGCTCGTGCGCCTTGTGGGAGCCGGGCTTTTCGAGGTATTCGTCATAAATCGCCTTGATTTCGGGGTTGTCGTGAGACTTTCTGTAAGGCAGGTTCATGTCGTCCTCATAGAGAGCCTTTGCTCTGAGCGCCTTGAGGTCGGTGAAGTTTCTCACGTGACCGGGCTGAATGGGCTGACCGCCGCCGTTTACGCAGCCGCCGGGGCAGCACATGATTTCGATGAACTGATAGTCAGCCTCGCCTGCGCGAATCTTGTCGAGAATCACGGCAGCGTTCTTCAAGCCGGACGCAACGGCAACCTTAACGGTCATGCCGGCAACGTCGTAGGTGGCTTCCTTGATGTCCTTGGTGCCGCGGACTTCGTTGTAATCAATCTGCTTGAGATCCTCGCCGGTCAGTCTGTCGGCAACGGTTCTCAGAGCAGCTTCCATAACGCCGCCGGTCGCGCCGAAGATGGTGCCTGCGCCGGAGCCGATGCCCATGATGGGATCGAAGTCAGCGTCGGCAAGCGTGGTGAACTGAATACCCGCGCGCTTAATCATCTTTGCAAGCTCTCTGGTGGTGATGGAGATGTCGTTGTCCTGCATACCGTCACGACCCTGGTCGTCACGCTTAATCTCAAACTTCTTCGCTACGCAGGGCATAACGGAAACAACCACGATGTCCTTGGGGTCAATGCCCGCCTTCTCGGCGTAGTAGGACTTAATCATCGCGCCCTGCATCTGCTGGGGTGACTTGCAGGTGGAGAGGTGCGGAATCAAATCGGGATAGTAATGCTCGCAGAACTTAACCCAACCGGGTGAGCAGGAGGTAATCATCGGCAGAACGCCGCCGTTCTGAACGCGCTCGATGAACTCGTTGCCTTCCTCCATGATGGTGAGGTCGGCGCCGAAGTTGGTGTCGAATACCTTGTCAAAGCCGAGCATTTTGAGAGCCGCAACCATCTTGCCGGTGACGTTGGTGCCAATCGGCATATCGAAGCACTCGCCGAGGGTCGCGCGGATAGAGGGAGCGGTGTGAACCACAACGTGCTTGGTGGGGTCTGCGATAGCGGCGAACACCTTGTCGGTGTCGTCGCGCTCAACCAGCGCGCCTGTCGGGCAGACAACGGTGCACTGACCGCAGCTGACGCAGGATACGTTGTTGAGATCCTGCTCGAACGCGCAGGAAATCTGGGTGTCAAATCCGCGGTTGTTCGCGCCGATAACGCCGACATACTGATTCTTACAAGCCGCTACGCAGCGACGGCAAAGAATACACTTGTTGTTGTTGCGGACGAGGTGCAGCGTGGAGGTGTCGGGGGTGTACTGAGTCTGCTCGCCCTCAAATGCCGTTTCCTCAACGCCGTACTCCAGACAAAGCTGCTGCAGCTCGCAGTTGTTGCTTCTGGGGCAGGACAGGCACTTTTTGTCGTGGTTGGAAAGAAGAAGCTCAAGGTTCATCTTTCTGTACTTCTGAATCTGCGGGGTGTTGGTAAAGATTTCGGTGCCCTCTCTGTCAATCGGATATACGCAGGCAGCAACCAGGCTGCGGGCGCCCTTGACCTCGCAAAGGCACATACGGCAAGCGCCGATCTCGTTGATTTCCTTCAGAAAGCAAAGGGTCGGAATCTTAATGCCGAATTGGTGGCAGGCTTCCAGGATAGTGGTGTTTTTCTCAACCTGATAATCCTTGCCGTTGATTTTAATATTCAACATTTCCATGTATATAGTCTCCTTTCCCTTAGCCTTTATAAATTGCCTTGAACTTACAGGTATCCATGCAAGCGCCGCACTTGATGCACTTTGCGGGATCGATCATGTAAGCGGGCTTCTTCATACCGGGCGCGGTGTAGTCGGTCACAAAGATGGTGCCGACCGGGCACTTTCTCGCGCACATGCCGCAGCCACGGCACTTATCCTTCTCAATCTTGTATTCGAGCAGTTCTTTACATACGCCGGCGGGACACTTCTTGTCCTGGATATGCGCAAGATACTCGTTTCTGAAGTAGCGAAGGGTGGAAAGAACGGGGTTGGGAGCAGTCTGACCCAGACCGCACAGGGAGTTCGCCTTGATGAATTCGCACAGCTCCTCCATCTCGTCGAGCATTTCCATGGTGCCCTGACCCTTGGTGATTTTTTCGAGCATTTCAAGCAGTCTCTTGGTACCGATACGGCAGGGAGTACACTTGCCGCAGCTTTCGTCAACGGTGAATTCGAGGAAGAATTTCGCAACGTCAACCATGCAGTTGTCCTCGTCCATAACAATCAGACCGCCGGAGCCCATCATAGAGCCGATAGCGAGCAGGTTGTCGTAGTCGATCGGAACGTCGAGGTGTTCTTCGGGGATACAGCCGCCGGAAGGACCGCCGGTCTGAGCCGCCTTGAACTTTTTGCCGTTGGGAATACCGCCGCCGATTTCGAATACGATTTCACGCAGGGTGGTGCCCATCGGGATTTCTACCAGACCGGTGTGGTTAATCTTGCCGCCGAGCGCGAACACCTTGGTGCCCTTGCTCTTTTCGGTACCCATGGAAGCAAACCACTCGGGTCCTTTAAGGATAATCTGCGCAATGTTTGCGTAGGTTTCTACGTTGTTAAGAATGGTGGGCTTCTGATACAGACCCTTTACCGCCGGGAACGGAGGACGGGGACGCGGCTCGCCGCGCTTGCCTTCGATAGAGGTCATCAGCGCAGTTTCCTCACCGCAGACGAACGCGCCTGCGCCGAGACGGAGCTCCATATCAAAGTTGAAGCCGGTGCCGAAGATGTCCTCGCCGAGCAGACCGTATTCGCGCGCCTGGTCGATAGCGATTTGCAGACGCTTAACGGCAATCGGGTACTCCGCACGGACATAAACACGACCCTTGGAAGCGCCAATCGCGTAGCCCGCAATTGCCATTGCTTCAATCAGGGAGTGAGGGTCGCCCTCGAGAACAGAACGGTCCATGAACGCGCCGGGGTCGCCTTCGTCGGCGTTGCAGCAAACGTACTTCTGATCGGCGTCGTTTGCAGCGGCGAATTTCCATTTAAGACCGGTCGGGAAGCCCGCGCCGCCTCTGCCGCGCAGACCGGAATCCAGAATGGTCTGGATAACCTGATCGGGGGTCATTTCTGTCAAAACCTTGCCCAGAGCGGCATAGCCGTCGTTGGCAATGTAGTCGTCGATTTTTTCGGGGTCGATAACGCCGCAGTTACGCAGCGCAACGCGCTTTTGCTTTGCATAGAAATTGGTTTTGTTGAGGGACTTGATGGTGTCCTCCTCAACGGTCTCCTGATACAAAAGACGGGTGACGATTCTGCCCTTGAGGAGGTGTTCCTCAACGATTTCGGGAATATCGTCGATATTTACCATGGAATAGAAGCTGCCCTCGGGATAAACAACCATGATGGGACCGAGCGCGCACAGACCGAAGCAGCCTGTGGTGATGACGTTAACTTCCTTGTCCAAGCCTTTTACTTTCAGCTCTTCCTTGAGCTTTTCGGCAATCTGTAAGCTGTTTGAGGATGTACAACCGGTACCGCCGCAAACAAGCACATTAGAACGATACATTCAGTGACCTCCTTAATCCGCAATCGAACCGATTGTGTATTCTGTGACAACATTCTTGTTGACAAGATGGTCGTTGACGATTTTCGGCACCTTTTCAGGAGTAACCTTTACATAGGTCACCTTTTCCTGACCGGGGATTTCAACCTCGACAACGGGCTCATACTGGCAAATGCCGATGCAGCCGGTCTGGGTCACAACGATGTCGTCCTGCAGACCGCGCTTCGCGATTTCCTCAGTGAAGGCGTTCAGGACGGGTCTTGCGCCCGCAGCGATGCCGCAGGTTGCCATACCGACCAGAACGCGGGCAGCGTTGGGGTTTTCTTTTCTCAGAGCAACATTCGCCTTTGCTCTGTCTCTGATAGCCTGTAACTCGGCTAAAGATTTCATAATTCTGCACCTCCGCAAATATTTTCAGTTTGTTCTTTCAGAAATTCTTCAATCCATTCCACCACGTCGGGGGTGTCAAGGCTGACGCCCTCCAGCACCGCGCGCAGCTCGCGGGTGTCAAGCGTAAACGTTCCGTTATCGGTTGTGCGGGTAAACACAAAGTCGATGTCGGGGTTGCAGCGGATAAGAATGGAAACTGTGGAATTAATGTCTCCGAGCGGAGTCATGTCCACATGGCTCTTTACATAGCTTGCCTTGGTTTGAGTACCGCGTCCCAATTCGGACTGAATGTCAAAGCTGCCCCCTGTTTGCTCCGCGCTCATTTTAAACAGCGGAACGCCCAAGCCCACCTTGCGGGTGGTGCGGGTGGTGAAAAACGGGTCGATGACCTGCTGCACCTGTTCCTCAGACATGCCGCAGCCGTTGTCGCGGATGGTGATGGTCAGAAAGTCGTTTTTGTCGCTTTCCTCCACCAAAATCTCCACGAGCGACGCCTCTGCCCTGACGGAATTCTGGGCAACGTCCATGACATTAAGCGATAACTCACGCATCCTGATACTTCTCCAGAATGCCGGGCACGTCGTTAACGGTCAGTCTGCCGTAAACCTCATCATTGACGGTGAGAACGGGCGCAAGACCGCAGGCGCCGATGCAGCGGCATGCTGTGAGCGAGAACTTGCCGTCGGGTGTGCACTCCTCAGCCTCGATGCCGAGCATTTCGGACAGCTTGTTGAGAATGTCGCCGGAGCCCTTTACATAGCAGGCTGTGCCGAGGCAGACAGAGATGTTGTACTTGCCCTTGGGCGAGAGCGCAAACTGCGAATAGAAGGTGGATACGCCGTAAACCTCCTCCAGCGGAACGCCGAGACCCTCGGCGACCATTGTCTGAACCTCGATGGGCAGGTATCCGTAAATCTCCTGCGCCTCCTGAAGAACAGGCATAACCGCACCGGGATCGTCAATGTTCTTGGCGATGACCTCCTTTAGCTTTGCCTCCTGCTCAGGTGTGCCTGAAAACGGAATGCTGCTGATTTTTTTCTGCATAGTTTTTCCTCCCTGATTAGAATTGTCAATACCGATAAGCAGCCGGGGCTGCCGTTAATCCGCTCCGCCGGCGCTTGGCGAAAGCGCCCGGCAATGCGGTTAATTTCAGAGCATTTTTCTAAAAAAATAAAGACTTCTAACTTTATTTTTGTCACATTGTATCTGCTCACAGTTGATTATAACACAAAGAAATCAAAAAGTCTACTAAAGTTTTTTCCTCATTTGTCGAAAAGTGCTATCAAAAATCAAAAAATACGCACAAAAATTCCCATTTTTTGTCCTGTGATAAAAAATTGTCAAATTTTGTCATAAATTGCCGTCAAATTACCGAAATTTAAGGTATTATGCGACTAACTTTTTAGGAAGTATGGTTAGTGATTTAGTATGGTTAGTGGTTAGTGGTTAGTGGTTAGTGGCAAGTGGTAAGTTATAAGTTATAAGTTATAAGTAATATGCTCAACTTTCCCACATAAGTATAACATTTGAATTAGCGCCAAAAAAGCCTTCCCCCGAGGGCAATGTCAACAGCTTAAGGAAAAAACTTTCCTTAACATTGTAGGGGCGAACCAATGTGTTCGCCCGAGCCGCGTATTCCTATCTAACCGTTTCTGCCGCGGAAATGAACGGCTTCCTATCCCGGGCGCACACGCGGGTGCGCCCCTACGATTTTGTCAAGCGTTGTCCTGTAAAAACAACACTCAGACTTTTTCTACAGGCTGTTCTAAACTTTTCCTTGTATCAAAAACCTTATGGTTTTATCTCGCTTTACTGTAGGGTTTGGTCTTTGAGGTGTTGTCAAAATCTTGATTTTGGTAACAACACCCATGCACAGCTGACCAAACCGCGGGCGATGAATCAAACGTATGGAACTCAACCCGCGGGTCGGTCAGCTGTGCATGGGTGAAATGAACCAAATTAAAATTTGGATTTCACCTCAAAGACCGACCCCTACAGAACGTTTTAAATTGTTTTAACTTATGTGGGAAAGTTGAGTAAGTTATAACTCACTTATCACTAACCACTTATCACTAACCACTAACCACTTTCAACTTTCAACTATCTAAAAACTCAATCACACTCTCCGGGGAGAGGGAATCCAATTCCAGATAATTCGCGGCTTCGCGCATGTTTTCGAGATAGTGCGCGTCGGAGTTGGTGACGATGTGGAGGGTGTTGAGAATCGGGTGCTGGGTGCGGAGGGCTTCGAGCTTGGATTTATCGGCGAGCTCGGCGGTTTTGAAGCCGCAGCTTTCGTCGATTTCACCGAGCACCGAGAGAATCGAAAGGCTGTCGCGGTCGATATGAGCGGGATAGCAAATGCCGCCGAATTCCTTGACCTTGCGGTAGGCGTTCATAATACTGATTTCGGTGGCGGGCAGCAGAAGGTGCTCCAACTCCCCCATCTCCTCGTCAGACTCGTTCATAATGACCTGTCTGCCGTAAATATCGGCGCGGTTGCGGATTTTAATGCGGTGATTATCCACATAGCCGTTCCACGCAAGCGCCTTTTCGAGCGTCGGAAACAGGCACACCGCGTGAATATCCTCGCTGGTGGTCAGCTCCATGCCGGGAATCACAACAAGTCCTGTTTCCCTGCCGACTGCCATCGCCGCCTCGCAGTTGAGCGAGGTGTTGTGGTCGGTCAGGGCAATTACGTCCAGCCCCAGCAGCTTTGCCATGTTGACAAGATTATTGGGCGTCATGTCCATATCGCCGCACGGAGACAGGCACGAATGGAGATGAAGGTCGTAAAAATACCGCATGGCAATTTTACGCGAGCAGTTCGCTGATTTTGACAGCGAGCCGATAGCTGTTTTCTTCGGTTTGCAGAATGGTGACGCCGTGCATTTCCGCCTTTTCCCTTGCCTCCGCGTCAAGCGCCGCGTTTTCCACAAGAATAATGCAGCTGACGTCGGCAAGCGTTGCCACGGCAATGGAGTTGATATTGCCCATGACGGTCAGCCACGCCGAATCTCCGGGCGCTCTGCCCATGACCCAGCTGAGCAAATCGCCGATATAGCAATCCGTCACCTCGCGGTCATGCTCGCCCTCAACAAGCGTTTTCAAATTCAGTTTTTCAATTAAATCCTTTACAATCATAATAATCCCTCATTTAATTTAATGAATAGTGAATAATGAATAATGAATAATGAAGGGCGGGCGCTGCCCGCACCCGATTTTCAATTGTCAATTCATTCCGAATTCCGAATTCCGAATTCCGAATTAATCAAAAGGTGTTGTCGCATGTTCTCGGCGGTGAGAACGTCGCTGATTGCCATTTTTTTGATGATATTCTTTACGGTGAGGTCAAGGTCGGTGCCCTCGCTGTAATCGGCGGGAAAAATAAAGTCCACCCTGTCCTTTTTGAGCAGCTCCTCCACCTTGCTGTCGCGCTTTTGATAGACGGCAATGGAATAGCCGCCGTATGCCTTCATCATCTTCATACACGGCACGTCGGAAAGTCCGTCACCGATGTAAATCATATTGGTAAAGGGCACGCGCTTGCTGTCGTCGGGCATGGAACGGTTGAGGTCGAGGTCGTTGGAAACGTCGAGCACGCCCTTGTTAATGCGGTAGACAAACTGTGTTTTGTTGGTGTAGTTGACGTCGGTTTTTGCCCACACCGCGCCGCCGTTTTCGTCATAGAGGAACTCGCAGGCGAAAATGCTCTTGAAGCAGCGGCTGATGGGCGTTCCCTCGATAATTTCCTTCATGCCGGAGGAAATGACGTAGTGCTCAAGCTGCACGCCCTGTTCGAGCGCAAAGGCGGTCATGCGGTCAAACCACTGCGCGACGCCGTTGAAAAGCTCCACGTTCCTGCCCATTTCAACAAGCGTTTCACGGCGCAGCGGAATTCCCTTATCGCGCGAGAGCTTTACCATGGAGTACATGTAGGCGAGCACGGAATCCATATGCTCGCTTTTCCAGAGGGTGTTGGTGGTTTCCCAAAATTCGCTCTCGGTCATGCCGAGGCTGGGAATAAAGCTGTAATCCTGCATATCCTTGGTGCAAAGGGTGCGGTCAAAGTCGTACATCAAGGCGACAATCGGTAATTCGCTCATAACTTCTCCGTAAAATAAGAAAAATAGTCCAAATATACCCAATAATTATAACACATTTTGTGTACCTCTGTCAACTACGGCGCCTTTACAATTGAAAATTATCCATTGATTAACATTCATAAATCGGCGCGAAAAATCATAAGCTTTCCTGAACCCACAGATTATCGGAGGTAGGAAAATGTCAGAATATTTGCCCGAAGGAAAGCGGATTAACACGATTGAAAACCAAAGAATCCTGCACAGCGAGCGGCTTTTGCGCGAGGCAATGCAGCAGCAGACGATTTTGGAGGCGCGGGCGACGCTGTGCGATTCGTCGCATAATTTGTGCGTGGAATTGGGCGCTATGCGCGGCGTGATTCCGCGTGAGGAGGGGGCGCTTGGCATGAAGGACGGCAGCGTGCGCGATATTGCCGTGATTTCCCGCGTCAACCGCCCGGTTTGCTTCACCGTCAGCCGCATTGAGGACGACGGCGGCGAGCCGAGGGCGGTTCTCTCCCGCGCAAACGCGCAAAGGCTTTGCACGGAAAATTACATTTCGAAGCTAAGGCGCGGCGACGTTGTTCCCGCCCGCATTACCCATTTGGAAAACTTCGGCGCGTTCGCGGACATTGGCTGCGGCGTGGCGGCGCTTTTGCCGATTGACATGATTTCCGTGTCGCGGATTGAGCACCCGCGCGAACGCTTTTCGGTGGGCATGGACGTCAAGGCGGTGATAAAGTCCGTTGAAAACGGCAGAATCAGCCTCAGCCACAAGGAGCTGCTCGGCACCTGGGAGGAAAACGCGGCGGGCTTTTCGGCGGGCGAAACCGTCGCGGGCATTGTGCGCAGTGTGGAAAACTACGGCGTGTTTGTTGAGCTGACGCCCAATCTTGCGGGACTTGCCGAAAGCCGCGAGGGGGTGCGCGTCGGTCAGCAGGCAAGCGTTTACATCAAGAGCATTATCCCTGAAAAAATGAAAATCAAGCTGATTATCATTGACGCCTTCGACTATCAATACAACCCGTCAAAGCCTGTTTATTTCAGCGACGAAGCCCACATCAGCCGCTTTCTCTATTCCCCCGAGGGCTGCGGCAAAATTGTGGAAACCGTTTTTGACTGAGCGCCTGAGCATTGTCCCGTTTATGGGACAGTGCGCCGTTGACACAAAAAATTCCTTATGGTAAAATATGCCCATAAGGAGTGAGAAAATGGATGTTATCTTGATGATTTTATGCGCGGCGACGCTGCTCATTGCGCTCGTCACGCTCATTATTGTTCTCTTAAAGAATCATAACAACAGTACCGAGGAAGTCATTACGGCAATGCGGCGCGAAACCATTGCGCAGCAGAGCGTGCTGCGGCAGGAATTGACCGCGCAAACCCAGACCAGCGTGAAAAACATGGGCGACATGCTGCTCGGCAACCAGCAGCGCGCCGCGCACAATCAGCTGGAACAGCTTCGCGCGCTTGACGAACGCATGAAGGCGTTTTCGCTGCAAAACGAGCAAAAGCTGGAAAACCTCCGCCAATCGGTGGACAGACAACTCGGCGAGAACCGCGAGATGACCGAAAAGCGGCTTGACGCCATGCAAAAGGACAACAGCCAAAAGCTGGAGGAAATGCGCAAAACCGTTGACGAGCGGCTGGAAAAGTCGCTTGAGGAAAAGATGAACAAGAGCTTTGCGCTTGTCAGTCAGCGGCTGGAGCAGGTTTACAAGGGCTTGGGCGAAATGCAGAGCCTTGCAACGGGCGTGGGCGATTTGAAAAAAGTGCTCTCCAACGTGAAAACCCGCGGAATTCTCGGTGAGATTCAGCTTGGCAGTATTCTGCGGGAAATCCTCTCTCCCGAACAGTACGCCGAGAACGTGGCGACCAAAAAGGGCTCAAAGAATGTGGTGGAATTTGCCGTGAAGCTGCCCGCCGCGGACGACGGCTTTATCTGGCTGCCGATTGACTCCAAATTTCCCGGCGACACCTACGCCGCTCTGCGTGACGCGATCGACGAGGGCGACAAGGCAAAGATCGACGCGGCGGCAAAGCTGCTGATTGCCACGATTAAAAACGAGGCGAAGGACATCAGCACCAAATACATTGACCCGCCGAACACCACCGACTTTGCGATTCTGTTTTTGCCGTTTGAGGGCTTATACAGCGAGGTCGTCAACCGCGGCATGGTAGAGGTCTTGCAGCGCGACTACAAGGTCAATATCGCGGGTCCGAGCACCATGGCGGCGCTGCTCAATTCGCTGCAAATGGGCTTTAAAACGCTGGCGGTGCAAAAGCGCAGCGCGGAGGTGTGGAAGGTGCTCGGCAGCGTGAAGCGCGAGTTTGACGCCTTTGCAAAGGTGCTGGAAAGCACACAGAAACGGCTTGAACAGGCGAACCGCGACCTTGACACCCTTGTCGGCGTGCGCACCCGCCAAATCCAGCGCAGGCTGCAAAATGTGGAAACTCCCGCGGAGCTAGCGGAGGAAAATACGGAATAATCATCACAACAAACGGCAGCCGCCGGTTCACCCCGATTTCTCGGGCATGAGCCGGCGGCTGTTATTATTCTCGAAAGCCGTAATCCCCGGATTCCATTATTTCGTTCACGGAATTTTTCAGGCGCTTGGCAAATTCAAGCTGTTCCTCCGCCGTCAGCACGTCCTTCAGCGTTCCGGAAGCCGGGTCAAACACCTTCGGCACGGGTCGGTAAACAGGCTTGCCGTCGCGGATTTCCTGCGCGTACTCAAAAACGCCGACATATTCCCTGCCGCGAAGATCATAGCCGCAAACCGGCAAAAAGCGCTCGCCGTTAATCAAAATACAGTTTTTCATTCCCCTTCCCCCCTCAAAACGCCGAGAATCCGGCGACGGATTTCGCCGGAAACGCCGTGGTTCATCAGGGTGAGATTCACCGCGCCCAGCTTGTAGAAATCCAATTGAGAAAGCCCGCGGTACGCCTCGCCGTAAACCCGGCAGAGCAGCACGAGCGCGGCAACGGCTTCAAGGTCGTTGTCGCAGACGTAGGACTCATAAAACAGCGCAACGTCCTCACGTAAGGGCTGACATGGCGCGTCTCCCCGCGCCATGAGCGCTTCAAGGCAGGCTTGCAGGCTACCGTTCGTCAAGCCCGAAAAGCCTTCCTTTGCCAGCGCGTACTCCATCATGGCAAAGTTATCCTTGCGGGCAATCAGCCCGATGAATTCCAGCCAACCGCACGGCGAAAACTCCACCGGCTCCTCTTCCATAAGAAACAGGCGCAGCACCACGCCCCTGCGAAACAGCACCGCTGTCATGGCAAGCGCCTCGCCGTCGCGTTTTTCAATCAGCTTATTGAACATTTTGTCGCCGCGCCGCGCACGGTTAATCACAAACACAAGGCGGTGTCTGCTTTTAAACAGCACCTCAACCGCCGCCGAGGTTTGGCAAAAGGCGGCATACACAAGCGAGTGCGCCGCGTTTCCCTGCTCCTCTAACTTTTCGTCCAGCGTGATGTAAAACCGGAAAAAATCGGAGGGCTTCCAAGGGAATCCGGCGGCAACGGACAGACGGAAATACAGCGCCCATTTTTCAATGGAATCCGCCTGCGTAAAAAGAGAATAATAGCGCTGTGCCGCGGCGCAGGGTTCTCCGGACGGAAACGGCTTGCGCAGAATGTCGCTGAACAGCAGAAGGATTTCCGCTGCGGAATCCCGTTTGTCCGCAAGCCGCGCCGAAAGTGCTTCGTCGCTGACGGAAAGCGCCTCGCGCCGCACAGCGCCGGAGCCGAGAATCTGCCACGCCGCATAAGCGGCAAGCTTTCGCTGCGGAAAGCCGAGCAGCAGCCGCGTCAGCGCCTGATGCGCAACTCCGCTCAGCGGAAAAATATCCGCGGCGGCAGGGAAAAACGCCTCTATGTCGATTTTCAAAAGCAGCAGCTTGCCAAGCAGCGACAACACATGGAGCGCCGCCGCCTGTTCATACAAATCGCCGCTTTGCAGCAGCGACTCCAGCCGCGTTGCAAAACTGCTTTCACGGCAAGCGCACAGTTCTGTCGCCGCAATCGCATAGCCGAACGTCATCTCTCCGCGCTCCGCCGCCTCGCGGAAATGGCTTTCTATGCTGTCACGAATCTGCTCAACGCGCAGAACGCCGTCCGTTAACACCCTTGCCAGTGTGAGAACGCCGGAAACGGAAACCTCGCGGAACATTGCGCCGCAGAACTCGTCTACCATTCCGGGCGAAATTTTAACGCCGCGGCTGCCGATAACAGTCAGCCCGATGGCTCCCAAGACCGCTTCTGCCCTGTCGTCAGGCGCTTCTCCGTCAAGGAGCCTGTCGATAACGCTTCTGAACAGCGCCTTTGCAAAGCCCGCGCTCAGTGAAGCCGCCATCACCGCGACTTCGTGATATTTGACGGCGTGCTCAATCAAAAAATCGCAATCATGTCCGGCATTTTCTTCCAACACCGCTTCGGCGCACAACAATCGGCGGCACGCTTGCGGCAGCGCAACGCCGTAGCAACCGGGCTGATGAGGCAGCGGTGAAAGCAAGCCGCAGCGCAAAAGCGAGCAGACAGCCGCCTGTGCGTCCGCGTTTTCAAACATCAGATTTCTGTCAAACAATCCGGCGGCTGCCTGCTCTATCCGTTCAAGCGTCATGCCGCCGTCAAAATAATCGGCGGCACACAGACAGGACGCGAGCGTTCGAAGCTGATTGTCGCTCAAAAGCATATCGCGGCGGTCAAGACAGCGCCGCAGCTGTAAGCTCACCAGTCCGTCATAGAACGCCGCCTTGTCGCGCCGCCGTTCGGGAAAGCGGTAGAGGTAATAGGACAGGCACAGCGGATTCACAAGGAGAATCGCCGTGTCCTCCGGCGCGCTTGCCGCCACATCCGCCTGCAATTCCGCAAGCGCCTTTCGCGCGAGTTCGGCGTCCGCGTAATAGGCGTTAAACCAGCCTTCGGCAAACCGCCACGCTTCGGCTTCGGTGCGGATTCCGCAAAGACGCAGCGGCTTGAAGCCCCGCGCTCCCACTGAAAGCGATTGCTTGCCGATCAGCAGCACTTGAATTTGCTGCCGCTTTTCCAAAAAAGCAGACAAGCCGCGGTCAAAAATCCGCCATTCTGCTTCATTCAAACAATCGCAGCTGTCAAAAATCAAAAACGCGCTGCCGTCCGCACTGCGATGATTTAAGTATTCCTCAAACGCTTCGGCGCTCACGCTCGACGGCACACTGCAGGCGGTTTGGTACAACAGCCGTGAAAACGCTTCTTCCTCCGTGATTTTGCCCGCGAGATTGAGGTCGCAATACACGGGAAAAAGCGGCTCGGTTTTAAAAAGCGAACTGTTCGGCGTATGAAAAAGCCGCAAAAAATCCTTGTCATTCGCAAAGTACGCACGGCACAGCCGCACCGCAAAAAAGGTTTTGCCGCAGCCCTGAGAGCCTGTCAGCATATACCGCGGCAAATCTCCCGAAAGCGCGTCCTCCCGCGCGACGCGCTCTGAGCTGCGTTCTATATATTCCCGCATGGACGCGGCTTTTACACTGCCGTAATCACGAAACACACGCTGTGTAAAATAAACGCTTTCAAACCGCGGCGGCTTTTGGTACGCTTCCCGCTGCGGCACATGCGCCTGCACCGGCGTTTCGGTGAATTCATCAAATTTCGCGGCGCACCGCGCGAACACAGAATCGTTTTTCATTCTTTCTTAAACCGTATCTCTCAAATAATTCAGCGCGTTTTGCAGCTGTTCGGTTTGCTTTTTGTCCAAACGGCTGTTGTCGCCGAATTCCTTGCGGAAAATCCTGTCCGCAGCCTCTATCACGCGGCTGCGCTCGTCCGCCGCCGCGGTAAAGCCGCGGTTGATGATGTAGGAAAGCAAATCAAACTGGTCTTTTCCCTTGTTGAGAAACTCAAACAAAAGCGCGAGCGAGAACAAAATATCCTCGGTCAGCGTTCCGCCGAAGCCAAAACGCGCCACCAACTCCGCGACAGCAGAATACGCCCCGGAGCCATCGCGCTGTTCTTTCCAGCCGAGCAGCGCTGCCGCCGCCAAATACTGCACCAAAAGCGGGTTGGCGGAGAACTGATAGGCTTGCTCTCTCGGCAAACGCGACAGGATTCCGGACTTGATGGGCAGCATATCGTTGACGACTGTGTTTAACTGACGGCGCTTTAGCTTTAGCGCATCATTATCGTCCTCGCAGCCCTCAATGTCAAAGGCAGCTTCGGCAGCGGACAAAAAGAATTTTTTCAGGTTGTCTTGGCTGACGACATATTTTGAAAGCGGTGACGCTTGGACAAACACCGCGTCATAGGCGACAAAGGCGAGCGCCATCCGGATGTCCTTTACCTCCGCGCCGAGGCCGCTGTTGATTCTGCGGCGGATAATCGCGTCGCACAGCGCTTCGGCGGATTTTGCCGCGTCCGCGTGAATCCGCAGCAGCTCCGACAGGCAAAACGGCGACGACGCAAGCGATTTGAGCAGCGCGCTGGCGGTGATTTCGTCACAGCGCTGCTTTTGCGAGGGATTCCGCTCCACTTCTTTTTTAAGATATTTTTCAATCTGTTCGTCCGTGAAGCGTTCGAGTCTGACAGGCTCAAACTCCTCAAACAGCGGGTCGTTGAACCGGCTTGTCACAATGACAGAGGCTTTCGGAAACGCTTGCCGGAACGCCCTGAGCGCCGCCTGAAACCGTTCCAGCGGAGATTCCAGTTCGGTGTCGGGCTGATAGCTGCTGAGTTCGTCATAGCCGTCGATTAACATCAGCAGTCTGCCCTCTGCCGAAAGATTTTTAAAAAACGGAATTTGCGCGTCAAACGCCAAATCGAAAAGCGAAAAGCTGCCCGGCTGACTGTTCGCCTTGTCCGCGCGGACAAAAACAGGAAAGAAACCGTCCGCCGCGCCGAGCTGTTCGCCGAGTTCGGGAAGATTTTGCGCGTAATGCAGCATAACCGCCTTTAGCAGCGAGGTTTTTCCGATTCCCGCGGGAGCGATTACCACTCTGCGGAAATTGTCATATCTTGAAGAAAGCAGCCTGCCGCCGCCCCTTTGAAAGGAAAGGTTCGGAAACACATAGCGCTGCGCGAGCGGATTTCCGTCGTCGAGCGTTTTGAAATCCACGCCGTAGCCGGACTCCCTTTCGGCATTCAGCAATGCCTGACGGTACAAACGGACTGTTTCGTCCTTATCGCCGAAAAGAAAGCTGTAGGGTACGCACGGAAGCTTTTTCACAACGCAGTTTTTCAGCCTTGCGCTTGCGCCCTCTCCCCTGACAATGCTGTCGGCAATCCACGGACATTTTTCAAGAAAGAGCTTTTTGCAGTTGTTAATGCTGTTTTGCATTGCGTGCCGCGTGGTATCGCGTTCAAGAAACGCCTGTTCAGCAAACGTATCCTCGGAAACCATATTGCCGTTATTGAATACCAACAGTTCAAAAATGCGAAAAAACGTGTTTTTCAGGAGAATGACATTATCGCTGCTTTTATCATGCATTTCATAGGCATAAAAAATCCCGTTGCCCGCGTCAAAGCAGGCGGTTTTGCCCGAATCAATATGCCGGATAGCATAAATCGCCATACGCGGCACCTCCTTTTCGCAGTAATATGATAAAAATATTATAACATAGTTGCATAAGGTTGTCTATAGCTGTAAAAATTTCGCGCGAGGAATCAAAAAAATTTTCCGCTAAAACTTGCGTATTCGGTTTTTATGTGCTATAATAGGCAAAGCGGGTTAAGCCAAAGGGCAAAATAATTCCGCAGAAGAAAAATCCCTCAGTGGATATATACGGAGACGTATCGAAGTGGTCATAACGGGACTGACTCGAAATCAGTTGTACCTCACGGTACCGTGGGTTCGAATCCCACCGTCTCCGCCAGAACAAGCACTCTTAACGGAGTGCTTTCTTTTTTGGGCGGAGGCGGTGGGATTCGAAGGCGAGCGAACAGAAAACAGTCCGGCGGACTGTTTTCCGCGAGAGCGTAGATAGCTCTTTGGCGGTGCTCACGCCGCATAAAACGGCGCAGAGCCTTTCTGTCGCTGTAACACACACCGTCTCCGCCAGAACAAGCACTCTTAACGGAGTGCTTTCTTTTTTTATAAAGAAATGCAGTTAGGAAAGGTTTTGATTCCTGACTGCATTTTTTATTTTATTGAGTTTAGTTGGATAATGTTTCACAAAAATTCAGATAGAGATATAGCGACAAAAGGGTTGCCGTTTTCGCTGAAAAAGTCCCTGCGAAACAACCTCAAAACCGAATACAAACTTATAACTTATTACTTATAACTTATAACTCACCACTCACCACTCACCGCTGGCCACTCAATTCGGAATGAACGGCAGTTCGTATTCCTCGTAGGTAAACTCAGGAATTTCCTGCCGCGAGGACTGCTCCTGTTTGCTCGATTGCTCTTGCTTGCTTGACTGTTCCTGCTTGCTCGACTGCTGCGGGGCGGCGGATTGCTCGTAATAGGAAACCTCCGGCGCGGATTCGGCTGCGGGACTGCCCTGTGCGCTGCTTTGTGCGGCGGGCTTTTCGTCTGCTTTGGCGGGCGCTTGCGTTGCGGGCTGCGTCGCGGGCGGAACGGTTGTGGGCGGAACCGTCGTGGGCTGTGCGGTGGTCGCCTGTGTTGCGGGAGCCGTTGCTGCGGTGGATTCGGTTTTATTATCTTGTCCGCATGCGCCGAGCACCGCGGCGGCTGCCACGGCCGCCAGCATTGCGGCAATGAGTCTGAATTTCATCAAAATCGCTTCCTTTCCGATAGTTGCTATTGTAGCATTTTTCGCAAAAAAATGCAAGTGTCTGATTCATTATGTATTCCATGCCGTTTTTATGCAGCAATGCTCTATCATTTTATCTATGACAGTATGCCTGTCAAAAATGAAAGGAGTGAAAGGAGTGAAAAACATGGAGCTTCACGTTTATTCCGGATACTACTATTCCCGCCTTTCCGAAGGCGAGCGGCGCTTGTATGACGCGCTTGTGAAGGGCTGGGACGAATACCGCCGCAGCGTGACGGTGAACGGTCTCGGCGGCAAAGTTGACTTTGCCAAGGTGTGCAGCAGCATTGACAAGGACATTCCCGAATTCTTCTTTGTCAATTACGCAACGGCTGCCATGTACGCATGGGACGACGGTCATGTGAGCGTCCGGGTGAAGTATTACTATCCCGAAAGCGAAATTCGCGCGCTGAGAAAACAGCTTCGCCTTGCGGCGGACGGCATTACCCGCCGAATCAAGGGCGGCTTTGAGGAAAAGGTCGCGGCGGTGCATGATTATTTGACCGACAACGTGACCTACCGGCTGAGCGAAAATCCCGAATGCCGCACGGTTGTGGGCGCGCTGCTGCGCAAGGAAGGCGTATGCGCGGCGATTTCGCGGGCGTTCAAGCTGCTTTGCGACGAACTGAAAATCCCCGCAATGGCGGTGTCGGGCGTTGCGTATGAAAGCGGCAAGCCCGATGTCACGCCGGAAAGCAACCACTGCTGGGTGATGGTGCGCGACGTCAAAAAGGGCATAAATTACCACATTGACCCTACGTGGGATATGTCAAAATCAGGAAAGGCACGCCGTCTGTATTTTTTGCTCAGCGACCGCCTGCTGCGCTTTAATCACAGTTGGGACACGCGCAGCCTGCCGCCGTGCCGCGAAAACCGCTTTGACGGCTGCGGCATTGCGACCGTTAAGGATATTAAGAGCCTTCGCCAAGCCGCCGCACGCTACCCGCGCTGCTTTTTGTATTTTGACAAGGCGCTCGCTCCGCCGACAGAAAAAGCGTTCGAAAGCCTGCTCCAAACCGCGCAGATTGAGAATGTGAGTTATCTGTTTGACAAAACAGAGCAGAAAGCTATCATTATTCGTCAATAATATAACAATATTTCATTATTCTAAAATTTTTTCAAAATTATGCCATTTCTATGCAGGACTATGCAAAAATGATAATACCGACAGGGAAACCTGTTACAAAAAAGAAAGGAATGATGTGAATGAAAAAATTCGAACCCGGCGCTGTTCTTCACAAGCAAAACGACGCCAAGGTGGTTGTCAAGGCGCTGCTCAGCGACACAGGCGCCACCGCCTGTCTTTACACCGTCAGCGACGGCGGAAAGGAAAAGGCGTTGAAGTGGTTCCGCCCGGACTTTTGCAGCGCGGAGTACAAGCGCAGAATCGCCCGCATGATTGCCGACGGCGCTCCCGACGCGGCGTTTGTGTGGCCGCAGGAACTGATTGAGGACGGTGCGGGCGGCTTTGGCTACCTGATGGAGCTGCTCCCCCGCCGCTATCACACGCTGACCGTCATTCAGAACGACCCTTCCCTGCGCCTCAAAAGCTTTCGCGCTGTTTGCAACGCGGCGCTCACCGCCGCAAGAGCCTTTGCGGTGCTCAGCCGCAACGGAAAATATTTTAAGGACATCTCCCCTCGCAACACCATGATTGACTGCGACACGGGAACGCTGAGAATTATCGACACCGACAACATCTCCTCCAGCACCAGCAACAAAGGAATCGACGGCACGCCCACTTATATCGCTCCCGAGGTAATGGCGGGCGCACCGCCTACCAAGTATTCCGATTTGCTCGCCTACGCCACGCTGGTGTTTGAGATGTTCTTCAACAACCACCCGCTCCACGGCAAGCGCTATTTCAAGTGCATTTGCCTGACGCCTGAGATTGCCGTCAAACTCTATCAGACCGACCCGCTGTTTATCTTTGACGAGCACAACAGCGACAACGCGCCGATGGCAGCGCAGGAGAATGTTGTCGCCATCTGGAACGCCATGCCGGAGCACATGCGCCGCCTGTTCCGCAGAGCCTTTGGCAGAACGGCGTATGCCAATCCCGAAAGCCGCGTCCAGCTTGAAGAATGGGCAGAGCACCTGATGGCGCTGCGCAGCGAGCTTGCAGTGTGCCCCTGCTGCGGCGAGGAAAACGCCATTGAAAAGTCAGTGCAGCGCTGCGACGGCTGCGGCACAACGCTCAAATTCGAGCACCGAATCAAGCTGCCGCACTATAGCCTTCCGCTGCACAAGAACACCACCCTGTTAAAGGGTCAGGTTGCCACGGTCAAGTGGTCGGAAATGCTCCGTCCTTTTGCCGCGGCGGTGACCGACAAAAAATCGCACCGCTTTGGTATCGTTAATCTCTCCGGCACAGAGCTGACGGGTGAAGCGCTCAACGGAAAAGAGCGCGCCGTCCGCCCGCTCGAGGTGGTTCCCTGCATCAAAGGCATTAAGCTGAAAAGCGGCGCCAGAACACTGATAGAATTTATTTAGTATTAGGAGGAAAAACCATGAAAATCAATAACTACTACATCTTAAAAAGACTCGCAACCCTGTTCGCGCTCGACAACTCCGGCTCCATGAACGGCGACAAGATTCTCCAGGTGGACACGTCAATCAGCACTATCCAGAAGGTGATTCACGAAAAAACAAACGAACTCAACGTCCAGCCCGTGTGCCAGATTATCACCTTCTCCTCTGAGGCAACGCCCATGTTTGACAGCCCGGTCGATATGGCGGACTTGAAGCTTGACCCGCTGACCGCATACGGCAGAACCAACGTCGGTGACTTGTGCGAGGTAATGGACAAGGAGCTCAGCTCCGCGCGCATGTTCAGAACCGATGACGGCGACGACTCCCCCGGCTTTGTCGCTCCGGTCATCTTCATTCTCAGCGACGGTCACTCCACACAAAGCTACGAGGAGCAAAAGCGCTTGCTCGAAACCAACAAGTGGTACAACGCCGCCACCCGCATTGTCATTCCCATCGGCGACGACGCGGACGTTGAAATGCTCAAAAGCTTTGCCAGCAGCGACGACGCGGTAATTCCCGTCAACAACGTTGAGGACATTGCCGAGCTGCTCACCGACGCGACAATCTCCACCATTTTCATGAAGGAAAAGACCCACATTTCCTCCGCACAGATTTCCTCTGACGTGGCGCACAAGGTCAAGGAGGAGATGACGGATAACGAGGAGCCCATTGACGCCGACGGTTCCACCGAAACCCCCGACCCCGATGACAACTCCGGCAAGTGGGAATACGACGACTCGGGCTGGATTAATCCCTAAACAGAATACAGACACCGGGGCGTGGTCTCCGCACCCCACACACGACAAGGAGGTTCCAATGTATAAAATGAACGCAGGCAGCGTTCGCGGCTGCCGCCACATTAAAGAGAACATGCCCTGCGAGGACAGCGTGCTCACCGCCGGCTGCGCCTTTGCCGTTGCCGACGGTCACAGCGATTCCAACTGCTTCCGCGCCGCTGTCGGTTCAAAGCTCGCCTGCAAGGTGGCGTGCGAGGCGCTGAGCAGCTTTCCCTTCACCAAGGAGATTGCGCAAAAGCTGCGCGGCGAGGAGAAGGACGCGCTGCTGCGCCACATCACGCTCAACCTTCTCTACGGCTGGAAGGAGGCGGTGCAGGCGCACCTTGAAGCCCACCCCTTCACCGAGGAGGAACTGAGCGGCGTGCCGGACGCGGAGCTGCACCGCCAAAACCGCTTCACAGAGCACGCCTACGGCACCACCCTGATTGCGGGCGTGTTCAGCGAGGACGCGCAGCAGCTCATTCTCTTGCAGGCGGGCGACGGCGTGACGGTGCTCTATGACCGCGACGGCAAGCCCTCGCAGGCGCTTGCGTTGGACGAGCGCTGCCGCGGCAACATCAGCACCTCGCTGTGCGAGATGAACCCTGCCGCCGTCCGCTGCGGCGTGTTTGAGCTCGGCAACCTCGGCGGCTTTGCAATCGCCACAGACGGCGTGGAAGGCTCCCGCAGCGAAACCTTCGCCTTTCTCCCTTCCTTAATCGGACTCTCCCCTGCCGACACCGCAGCGGCGCTCGACACCAGAAGCCGCGCTGTGAGTCATGACGACGCTTCCGCCGTTGTTGTCACCCTGTCCGGCTATGAAAAAGTTATCCGTCAGGCGGCGGAGCGCGAGAAGGACAGACTCAGCTTAAAGAGCGAGATTTCTTACTTAAAGAATAAAATCAATTCGATTGAGAACGGCGGCAAGCTCAAAAGCCTTGAAAGAACGCTCAACAGCTTTGAAAAGCCCCTGACCCTTGCCGAAATCTTTTCCGGTATTATCAAAAACGCCGCTCCCGAGAGCAACAGACAGGCAAAGAAGCAGCTTGCCGCCGCCATGCGCGAAACCTACAAGCTGTTCGCAAAGGAGAAGAAGGCGCGCGAGGAATACGACAGCCTGAAAGCCGAATATGACGAATACAGCGGCGAATACCTCGACCTGCGCAACGCCTTAGAGCAGGCGCAGAGCGAATACAAAAGAAAGTATGAGGAGGGATAAGCATGTACCGTCACCTTATGCAGTATCTCGGAACCTGCCTAGACTTAGAAAACCAAAAGAGCGCGCTGCAAGGTCTTATCGAGCAAAACCGCCGCCGAATCAGTGCGCTCAACGACCCGCCAATGCCCAAGGCTCCCGTAAGAGCGCAGATTGCCACCCCGGATTACCAAAAGGAAGAACCTGAGGAACGCGAGGTGACGCACCTCTTCTCTTCCATGCTCTTCTTCGCAGCGGCGTTCTCCTTTGTGATGATTTTCGTCATAGGCTGGGAGTACAATGCCTCCATTCCCCCGTTTATCATCGCTGTGGTTCTCGCCATTGCTGGCGGAATCACCAGAGGCTCAGAGAGCAGCCGCATAGAGAAGCAGAACATGCGCATAAGACGGCAAAACGCCGTCAGGCAGCAAAACGACTTCAAGCGTGCGGAGCACGAGCGCGTATGCAGTGAGGAGAATGAGAAATACAACGCCGCCCGCAGAGAATTTGAGCAAGCCGTGCTCCAACGCAACAAAACCATTCTCGCCAACCGCTTAAAGCGCGAGTATCTCAACAAGGAAAACGCAAAAATGGAGACGGAAATCAAGAAAATCAACGCCCTGCTCGCGCCTTATTACAGCGAGGGCATTGTCCACCCCAAGCACCGCAACCCCCACTGTCTCTCGCTCATCTATGATTACTTTGACACCCGCGCAATCTATTACGCGCCGCGCGGCGTAAACGACGCGGACATGAAGGACAGCATTGACCATCTTGACCATATCCGTCAGTTTGACCGCGTCATAAACGCCCTTGACGGTATCGGCGCCACGCTCAACAACATCAGCCGCACCGCCAGCCGCATTTATCAGCAAACACAGCACCTGAATCAGCATATGTCCGGGATTCTCGCGCAAAGCCGCATTATCACCAGCCGCCTTGAAGCCATTGCCGAGCAAAACGCAGGAATCCAAGGCGCGCTGCAAAACGGCTTTAACGGACTGAACAACTCAATGTCCGCCATTAACAGCTCGCTGTCGGGAATTCAGCAGTCCGTCGTTGAAAACACCGCCGCCACGCGCTATTACGGTGAAGCGGCAAGGCAGCACCTTGCCTACCGCAACTGGATTACCCACAACTCCGGCTACTTCAAGAACGCGGGCTTCTTCCGCAACACGCTGCCGCCGACAATTTAAAGCAACACCGCACAATTATGCCGGAATCATGCATGACCTTGTTATGATAGTTACGAAAGGAGAGTGATTCAAATGAAATCAAAAATCAAATTCACCTTAACCTACATCTTTTTCACCCTGACGGCGGGCAGCGTGTTCTTCCTGATTGTGTATAACAAGGAACTGCACGCGCTCACCATCGGAGAGATTGTCGCCGCTGCGGGAGCGCTCTTGGCGGGCTTCTTCTACACCATGCTCGGCAACAAAACAACCGCACAGGCAGCCGCCGCGGTACTTCTTCCCTACTGCGGCTACTGCCTGAGCACCACGGCGTACATGAAGCAATTGTTTGAGAACCCGGGCACGATTGCCGTCACAGCGCTGCTCAGCGTGCTGGCGATTGTTTCGGCAGTGCTCCGCTTCAAGGGCGTATCGCTGAAAACAGAGAACAAGCTGCTCTGTCTTGCGACAAACGGCGGCGAATACCTTGAAAGCCCGCCTTCTCCGGCAATCTTCATCGGACTGTTCCTGATGTATATCGTCATCGGCGTGACGCTTCAATGCGCGCTCAGCCATATCTTTATCCGCAGCCTTTCGGTGAAGGGCAATGAATTTATCTGCATATTTTTTAAAGGAGGATTCTAATGGACAGACAATACCTTATGATTTTGAAACTCAGACAACAGATGAAAAACAGCGACCTGTTTTATCACACCGCGGCAGGCGAAAGCTTTGTCACCGCCAGTTTTGGCGAGGAGTACCATGTACTCTTTGAGCCGCTGAGCGATACCACAGTGACAGGCAAAATTGACTTTGGCGCGGTGTGTATCTACAACCTTGCGGCGGAATACATGATGCAAGCCAATGAAGTGATGGAAGGCATGTACTTTGAGTATCAATCCGAAATGGGAAAAATTCTGCTTTGCTTTACAACGACACCCGACGCGTGTGAGGGCGTTTGTTTCAC
This sequence comes from uncultured Clostridia bacterium, assembly GCA_947168445.1. GTDB lineage: Bacteria > Bacillota > Clostridia > Oscillospirales > Acutalibacteraceae > Ruminococcoides. The sequence continues at coordinate 8,827 of CAMVLW010000010.1, read as the reverse complement.
CGCAGCAGATTATTTAAAGGTGTTCGGAACAGACATTCGCCGGTTTGCTATGGGCATGGTTCCGCCCGAGATGATTGCGGAAAGAATCGCCGAACAGTCTGTTGAATACGAAATGCTGCTTGGCAGAGATGAACATCACCGTCAGCGGGCACAGGAGGGATTCAAACAGACACTGAACCGCCTGTACCGCGGCAAAAAGAACCGCTGCGATGACGGCCTTCCCAAGCTGACACGTGATAAATGCGACGAAATCTTCCGCGCCATCAACCAAGAGGAGGACGACGAGGACAAAGAATGGTAACCCATCACAGCAAGCAACCGCCCTGCCGGATAATCGGCAAGGCGGTTGTTCTTATGCTTAATGCTTTTCTTCTTCTCCGTGGCGGCGGAACCAGGTGACGATTTCATCAATCACGCGCTCGCTCTCGGGGTAATCGGGACGGATAACCGGGAAGGCGTGTATCAGCTTTTTGTCGCTGCCCATATGCCGCAGAAAGTGCTCTACGCCCTTGTTGCCGAGCTCGCCCGCAAAGTCAAGGGTATAGCGCTCCAAAATATCCGCTTTGCTGGTCATCAGATAACAGGGCGGAATGTTGTAGATGATTTCGGGGTGTTCGGGGTTGGTGTATTGCTCCATGCGCTTGTTGCGCTCGTCGTTTCCGTAAATAGAGCGCGACAAAACCCAGCCGAGCGCGTCGCTTCGGTTGGTGTAGAACATGCCGCTGAGAAGTCCCATTGCCCTGAAATGCATGCGCGTCGGCGGATAGCCGATAGCGTCTTGAAGCGCCTTTGAGTGCTTCATCGCGGCAACATAGGTAGCAAGATACGCGCCCGCGCTTTCGGCAACCATATAAATCCGCGTAAAGTCAACGTCAAAGTCCACCAGCTTTCTGCCCACGCAGTCCATTCCCGCGCACACGTCGTCAAACTGCTCGTACACCCGCACGTCGGGAATCAGGCGGTATTCCAGCGAGAACACCAGATAGCCTCGCTTGGCAAGCTGACGGCAAAAGCCAGCGGAGATGTTCTTGCTGCCGTCAATCAAACCGCCGCCGTGAATGTTTACGATGACGGGCAGTTCTGTGCCCTTGGGAACCACCGGCTCGAAAATGTCCATCAACAACTCCTTGCCGGAACGGTTGCGGTACGGAATGTCACGGTGTTCCTTTAAGCCCTCCGAGGATATGACGGGGAGCTCGTCAAGCTTGAGCGCCTTGTTCAGCCCCCGCTTGATAAACGACAGTACAATATTTTCCACAAAACTCATGTTGCTGCAACCTCCTGATACTCGGCAGTTCTTCCCTATTTTACTATAGATTGCCGGTAAATTCAATATTCTTTTAATTATTTATTTGTCACATAAAAAAGCTTGGTACAATCTCATTGTACGATAAGAAACAATGTAAACTACGACAAAAATCGGCTTGGCGCAAACTCAACGCGTGAGTAAAAGCCAAGCCTTTGTTTTTCTTATATTATATTATTCCTTTGAAAACTGTTCAAGCATTTTGGGCAGCGGAATGGGACGGCAGAAATAGTAGCCCTGCATACGGGTGCAGCCCGCGTTGCGCAGAAAATTGACCTGCTCCTCGGTTTCGACGCCCTCGCACACCGTGTCAATGTCCAGCGCCTGTGCCAGACGAATCAACTCGGTGAGGATAATTTTGCTCTTGTCGCCGCGGTCAAAGCCGCGCATAAAGCTCATATCAAACTTAATATAGTCAAAGCGGATACTTTGCAGCACATGGAGCGACGAATAGCCGCTGCCGAAGTCGTCCATCCAAACGCGGAAGCCGAGCTCGCGGAAGCGCTCGATTTGCGCCTTCATGTACTCAAAATCCTCTCCGACGCTGCTTTCTGTCACCTCAATGTTAATCAGCTCACGGTCAACACCCGCAAGGTCAACCAAACGACGAACCTCCTCCACGATGTCGCAGACGTCAAAGTCCGTTCTCGACAGGTTGACCGAAACAGGAACCACCCGCAAGCCGTCCTCGCCGCGCTGCTTCAAGCGCGCGAGAACGCGCTCAACCATGTAGAGGTCAAGCTTATAAATCAGCCGCGCTTTTTCCAAAACGGGGATATAATCATTCGGCATGAGCATACCGCGGTCGGGGTCGTTCCAGCGCGAAAGCACCTCTACGTCGCCGATTTCGCCGTCTGAGGAACGGATAATCGGCTGGCAGTACACCTCAATCTGCCGCTCGGCAATCGCCTTGTCCAGATGGTCAATAATATACTGCGTTGTCTCTGTGCGGCGCAGCATGGTGTCGTCAAACACGCGAAAGCGCGAGAGATAGGTGTTGCGCATGGTGTCGCAGGCATACTTGGCGCGGTCACACTCGGCGCTGATGTCAAGCGAGCCGTCGGTATCAATAAACACGCCGACGCGCACCGGGAGCATTTTGCCGTCCTTTGCGCAGCGCACCTGCTCAAACACACTTTCCAGCTTTTCCTTATAATCGGCGGCGCCTGTGAAAACGCAGAAGTGGTCGGAACCAAAGCGGCTGCAATTCTCGTTGCTGAATTCCTTTTTGAGAATGTTGGCAAAGCGGCGGAGCATGTTGTCGCCCTCGGCAAAGCCGTATTTGCGGTTGAAGTATTTCATGCCGCACAAATCCATGAACAGCAGCGCCACCGTTTCCTGCCGCGCCAGACGCGGTCTGCGCCATTCATCCGCCAACTCAAAGAAGTAGGACATTTCGGGAAGTCCCGTAAGATAATCATAACTGAGCGACTTAATCAAACTTTCCTTTTGCAGCGCACGGCGAAAGGCTTCGTTCACCAGCTTGCGGCGGGTGTCCTGTTCGGTGGTATAGCTGCCCTCGTCGGTGTACCAGACATAGGCAAGGCGCACACCGTCGTCGGTATAAACATGCTCTCCGATGGCATGAATGATTTTATAGCTGTCGCGCCGGTTTGTCAGCGTGCGGTAAACAACCTCGTATTTGCCGCCCTCCGTGGCAAAACGGAACGCCTCATCGGCAATACGCGGCGCGTCGTCGGGGTGCGCGTCGCGGTACATGTCGTTGTCCATCATGTAATAGGCTTCGTTCTTATCGTCAAAGCCGAACAGCTCGCAAAAGCCGTCGGACAGCATGATGGTGACAACGCGCTTTTCAAGAAACTGATAAACCGCCAGCGGCACGCGCAGGCGTTCCAGTTCCCTCATGACAGTTGGTTCAAACTGATATTTGCCCATAATCATTCTCCTGACCCAAAAACGGTTATACTATTATCATATCTGTTTTTCACCAAAAGTCAATACATTCATTCACATTTTTGCGTAAATTTGGTAACCATCATAAGAAATTTGAAAGAATCTGCAATAAAATGACGGAGTCACGGAGAATGATTATGGGCAAATAATCAATCCGAGAACAAAATTTTATACTGTCAACGCCCTTTTGAAACGCTCCCGACACCTTATAATTCGTCCTGACCTGAGCCGTCGTGGAGCGTGTATGAAACCTTGATGATCATCTCGCCGTCCTGCTCGGTCAGAGAATAGCTGTTTCGCCGTATTTCATATTGCTCGTCCTTATTCCGCACCCTTGAGGGCTTCTACCATGTCGATTTTCTTGTTCTTTCGCGCAACCATCAAACCGACCAAAAGTGACACGCCGAAGGTCAGCAGAATCGAAACGCTGTAGGTCAGCACGCCGAGCATGAGCTTCATTTCATATTCTCCGGCAAGCGCCGTGAGCAGCCATTGCAGCACACCCACGCCCGCGGGCAGTCCGATAAGCACGCCGATAAAGGTCAGCCAGATGTTTTGTGAAATCAGCAGCTTGCCGATGGCGCGGTTGCGGAAGCCGAGCACCTTTAATGTCGCCAACTCGCGCGAACGCTCGACATAGCTCATCACGCCGAGGTTATACAGCACCACCACGCCGAGAATCACAGCCGCAAGCACCAAAATCAGCACCATACTGTCCATAATCTCAACAAAGCTGTTGAAGGTTTCCATCAGCTGGGCTTTGTCCTGCTTGCCGGAAATCAGGTCGGAATCGGGGATTTCGTCGGTTTTTTTATCCGTATAGATAGATGAAATGCGGTAGTCGATACCAAGCTTGTCGGCAAGCGCGTCCGTCATGGTGACGCTTTCGGTCATCACGGAGCGGTTGTAGCCGACGACCTTCGCGGTGTAGGTTTCCGTACCGCCGTAGGGTGAAAAGGTGATTTCATCGCCGATATGCGCCCTGTCCTGCAAACGCAGGCAGAGATAGACGCCCTCGTCGCTGAGGGCAATTCTGCGGTTATCCTCGTCAATGACGTTGAACAGGCTGTTGGGATTGTGGACAATATCAAGCGTGACGGTGTCGCCGTCTAAACTGATACCGCACAGGCTCTCCCAGTCGCCGCCGGTTTCTTCCGCCAACGCTTTTGACTTCTTTATGTCGGCGTCATCAATGAGGTTGATTTTGGTTGTATAGTTGGAAATATCGTTGTTGAGCAAATCCAAAAAGCCTGCCATGGTGTCGCGCATACCCAAGCCGCCGACCATCAGCACCATGCAGCCGACAATGCCGAACAATGTCATTGCCGAACGGCTTTTGTGGCGGAGCAGGTCGCGGATATTCCATTTTGTGCCGAAATGCAGCTTATCCCAAATGCGGAAGCGCTCCAAAAAGATTTTGCGCATTTTCTTCGGAGAATAAGGGCGTAAAGCGTCGGCGGCAGTGCCTTTAAGCTGCTGACGGACGGACAAAAAGCTGATGAGTGTGAGCAGTACAATTGTCGCCGCCATGACAGGATAGCAGAATTCCGGAATCGCCGCGCTCCAGTCGGGCATATCAAAATAAGTGCCCATCATGCCGTTCTCACTCATAATTACCTTGCAAACCAGATATCCCAGCGCAACGCCGAACGCCGTGCCTGCCAAGCCGATAAACAAGCCGTAGGAGGTATAGTGCCGCAAAATGCGGCGGTTCTTGAAGCCGAGGGCTTTGAGCGTGCCGATTTGCGTTTTCTCCTTTGTCGCAATGCGGTGCATGGTTGTCACCATTGTGAGAATGGCAATGGCAAGAAACAGCACCGGCAGCACAGAGCCCATTGTCTTTCCTTCCTCTGCCTCGCCCATTGCCTCCTTGTAAACCACATGGTCGTCCTTCGGCGTTACCATGATGGTTCTGCCGAGGGTGTTTTTCACCTTGTCCTCCAGTGTTTCCTTCGGCAAATCCGAAAGCAGGTTCACCTGCGCGAATACCTTGTCCTTCGCTTCCGTTAGCATATCTTCTGTGATAAACAGCTTTGTCAAGCTGTCGTCAAGGAATTCTGCCGGAACATTTGACTTTTCCAGTTCCTTTGCTAAATCGTTTTTGATTTTCGATTCCAAAACCGAACGGAGTTTTGCGGGAGAGATATACGCATAGCCGAAGGTGTTGTAGTCGGGCATCATCTGGTTTTTATCGGCGACGCAAATCATGTGCTCGCCGGATTTAATCAAGCCGACGATTTCGCCGGAGATTTCCGTTCCCTGAAATTCGAGCGTGAGCGTATCCCCGACAGCGTAACCGTTCGCGGCGGCAAATTTATCGCTCAGCCAAAAGCCCTCTCCCTTTTCGTCATACGCCGCGCCGGACATAAGGGTAAAGGTAGAAACGGTAAAATTCTCGCTGACGTCCAGCGCAAGGCTTTTGTTCTTCTCCCCTTTTATATCCAAGTTGACGGACAGAAACCGCGTCGCCGCCTCAACGCCGCTGATATTCTGTATTTTTTCAATATCCTCGCTTGAAAATCCCTTTTCGGAATACAGACGGTAATCGGCGTAGCCGGTCTGCGCAAAGAATTTGCCGGTATCAACCTCAATCGTTTTCCATTCCATATTGAAGCCGAGGAACATGCCTACGCCGAGGGTTATCATCAGTATCATCGAGATAAACTGCGCCTTGTAACTCCATGCGGTGCGGAATAATTTGCGTATCAGCATTACCATTCCACCTCGTCTGCGCTCATGGGATTTGCCTGCTCCTCCACCGAGCGGATTTTGCCGTTTTTCACGCGAATCACCACGTCCGCCATTTTTGCGATGCTCTGGTTATGCGTGACAATCACAATGGTTTTGCCGTAGGTTTTCGCCATTTTCAGCAAGAGTTTTAAAACCATTACGCCCGTTTCGGAATCAAGCGCGCCGGTCGGCTCGTCGCAAAGCAGGATTTGCGGATTCTTCGCAAGCGCTCTCGCAATGGAAACACGCTGCTGTTCACCGCCGGAAAGCTCCGACGGAAAGTTGTGCAGGTGGTCGCTCAGTCCCACCTCGGCTATCATTTGCTTTGAATCCAGCGCGTTCGGCGCGATATTTGACACCAGTTCCACATTCTCATACACCGTCAGTGTGGGAATCAGGTTGTAAAACTGAAACACAAAGCCCACCGTTGCCGCGCGGTAATCGGCGAGCTCGTTGTCGGACAGCGTGCTGATGTCCCTGCCGCCGACGGTAATGGTGCCGTTTGTCGGGCTGTCGAGCCCTCCCAGCAGATTGAGCAGCGTGCTCTTGCCCGCGCCGGAGGGTCCGAGAATGACAACAAACTTGCCCTCATCCAGCGAAAAGCTGACGTTATCAAGCGCCTTTTGCTCATGCTCGCCGCTCGCGTATATTCTTGTGACGTTGTGAAATTCGACAATTGCCATAGAACTCTCCTCATTTGAAATCATATTGCAGAAACGCCCGCGCAAAGGCGAGCGTCAATGCAAAATTATGAAATTGGTATTGACTTGAATTATATAGTTAGTCTTAGCTAACTACTTTTCAAAAATCAAGCACCCGCTTAGGATGCCGTCAATCAGTTGCCTATTGCTAACTGACTATAATATACCATAGCTTGCTGATTTTGTCAAGGCTTTTAGCGAACAAATCTATCCTAACGCCACGTCCAAAATCATCATGACCGTAAAGCCGAGCGCGAACATCACCACGCCGATGTTGGAATGTTCTCCCTCGCTCATCTCGGGAATCAGTTCCTCAACCACAACGTAAATCATGGCGCCTGCCGCAAAACTCAGCAAATACGGCATAACGGGCACCATCAGTGATGAAACCAAAATCGTGAGCAATGCGCCGATTGGCTCCACTGCGCCCGAAATGACGCCGCCTGCAAACGAAAACAGCTTGCTTTTTCCTTCGGCATGAATCGGCATGGAGATAATCGCGCCTTCGGGAATATTCTGAATGGCGATACCGATTGCCAGCGCCAACGCGCCGCCTGCGGAAATCTGCGGCGAACCCGACAGCAAGCCCGCGTACATCACGCCGACAGCCATACCTTCGGGGATATTGTGCAGCGTGACGGCAAGCAGCATCATGGTGGTTTTGGCAAGCCTGCTGCGGTGCCCTTCGGCTTTGTCGGCAAACATATGCAGGTGCGGAATCGTTTTGTCGAGAATCAACAGGAACAGCGTACCGACCCAAAAGCCGACTGCCGCCGGGATAAAGGCAAAGCCGCCTAACCCGCTGCTCTGCTCAATAGCGGGAATCAGCAGGCTCCAAACGGAAGCCGCCGTCATCACGCCTGCCGCAAAGCCTGTTAAAGCGCGCTGCACGCTGCGGCTGAGGTTTTTCCGCATAAAAAACACAAACGCCGCGCCAAGCGAGGTGCCGACAAACGGAATGATAACGCCTGCGATAACCGAAAGTTCCATCAGATTATCCCCCGAATTCCAATCTGTAAATCTGCATTTTCATCACGCCGTCGCCGATTTTGGCGAGGAAGCGGTGGAAGCCGCTGATTTGATATTGCTTCAAATCATAGTAGCCGCACATATATCCCTTTGCGGAAATTCTGACAGACTTTGGAAAACAATAGTCAAGGCTGTCAATCAATTCGTCCGCGTACGGGTCGCTGTAAAGCTTCGGAAAAACCTCGTTGCAAATCTTTCTGCCGTAAAGCGGAATCAGAAGCGTTTCCTGCACCGTTCCTTTTTTTATCGTCAGCTTTTTGCTCAAATCAATCCCTCCTGTCTATCAGTTAGCGTTTGCTAACCGTATTATAACATAAATGCGCTCTAAACGCAATAGCAATTCGCGGAAATTTTATACTAGTCTCTGATAAAATACTTTAAAACAGATGCCGATGGAAAATTTTGCAGAACAAGGCGGAGGACGCAGGAATCCTGACGGATTCCGAGGACGACAACGCAGTTCTGCGAAATTTTACGCGGCAGATGTTAAAGGATTTTATCAGAGAGTAGTATCACTATGCCTTTTTGCTGCGTAAACCGTTCACCAGCGCAGAAACAGACAAGAGCAGAATAAACACCCAAATCACGCCGCTCGAAATGGCGGTCAAAGGAAGAATGTCAGACAGATTTCCCTTAGCCATTACCATAATCAGCGTATTTTGCAGGGTGAGAATGGACACAAGCGCGTCGATAAAAGAAATTGTCCGCAGCAAACGGATAAGCTTATCGGCGGATTTGCGCCGTCTTTTTAAGTTAACAGCCGCCATTATAACCTTGTACGTTGTATATGACGCCATGGAGATTGCGGGAATAAACGTCATGCTGACCGGCTTTTGCAGCATCACCATCAAAGAAATCGGCACAATAAGGCTGATGTTCAAAAGCAGCATCAAAACAGAAGCTGCGATGTACGCTTTTGTTCTTACGCTCTCCCCGCCTTTGCGCCAAAACAGCACAATCAGTCCGCGCAGGCTTGCCAAAACCATATAATACACACAAATGGTTCCGTACCAAACAGAAGAATAATATACGCCCAAAAAGCCGTTATAAAGCGCGAAAGCCATCGTTACAACAAAAGAGCCTGCCGCGCTGTGGTATGCTCCCTTTATGGAAGACAGTGAAATAAAAAACACTGTTAACCATGAAG